>CAADGY010000241.1 GCA_900696665.1 uncultured Acidobacteriota bacterium | reverse complement strand
GCAAACATGTTGATGGTGAGGACGATGGCGGCGACGAGGGCTTCCGCGACGCCGGCGAGCGTGACTTTCACGCCGATCAGCGAGCAGACGAGGGAAATCACGAACACCTGCACGCCAATGATCAGAAACGCGACGATGTTCTTCGCGACGAACACCATTCGCAGAGTAACCGGAGCGAAAAAGAAGACCTGGGCCGCTCTGCGATCCAACCCGAAGATATTCCAGAACGCCGTTTCCGACATCAGCAGAATCGCGTAGGCCGTCACGACGGTGAGGAAATTGCGAGAGAGAAAGCCTGCGCCGCCACCCACATTCAGCGCCATGGGCAGAAAAACGATGATGCCGAACGTGAAGCCCATGATGAAGACGGTGAGAAAGCGCGGAGAGCGCATAAAGGTGAGAAACTCTTTCTCGATCAGGCTGGAGAGGGACTTTGGGAATGGCCTGCCGAGTGTTGCGGCAAGCCGCGCCCGGAGATCCGCGTAGGCGCGATTGGCGCGCTCCGTCTTCGGTTTCTCGGGCACGGAATCCTGCTCCGCATGCAGAGAACGGAAAAACAGGCCGCGCGCGCCAGCCAGGGCCACGAGCGCCCAAACTCCGAGCGACACCAGCGAGGACGGCATCGCGGTTCCGGTGAAGGCACTGGCAGCCGCCGACCAGGGGAAGACGTTGTGTGCGTCGAAGGCCGTAAGCCGTTCCAGCCAGTTCCTTTCGTCGCTTTGGGTGCTGAGCAGGAATTGCGGGGCAATGACCAGCGCCAGGACGAATACAAGCACGAGTTCCCGCCAGATTCTCTTGACGGCCACCTTGGCAATCAGAGCCCGCAGGGCGACGTTTAGGAAAAGGTTGAACGAAAGGAAGAGCGAGCCCGTCGCGAACACAAGCCAGTTCGGAATCAATGGATTCAGAACCAGGCCCGCCACGATCCCTAACGTGATGAGCAGCGCCTCGACACTGGTGGGCAGACAGAGCAGCAACTCGATCAGGAAATACTGGTTAGGGCGGATGGGGAAGATCAACAGCCGCTTGAGGTCCAGCGCCAAACCGAACGATACGGTGACGATCGGCGAGAGCTGCCAATACGCGGCGACGCCGAAGAGGACCACGACGAGCACCCGCGTCATCAAGCGAAGGTCCGTGAGCGAGGCGAAAAAGGAACCGGCGAACCAGGCAAGCAGCACCGCAAACACATACCACGTGCCAGTGGCAATGAAATTGAAAACCGTCGCGACAGTGCCGCGCCGGCCCAATACGTTCCGGTACATCTGCAACTGCGCACGCAGAACGATCAGCGCCTGGCTTCCCATGCTCATAGCCATTCCAGCCGCTCGCGGCCAGCCTCTCCGCCAACGGTACGAACGAAGATCTCCTCCAGGGTGTCCGTGCCGGACCCCCCGGCCCGCAATTCCTCCATGGTTCCTTCGAGAACGAGTTTGCCTTCGTGAATGATGGCCAACCGCTCGCACAGCCGCTCGACGACCTCGAGGACGTGAGAGGTGAGGAACACGGTACAACCCCGGCGAACCTGGTCAAGCAGGATGTCTTTCATCAATCGCGCGCCCACGGCGTCAACGCCTTCAAAGGGCTCGTCCATCAGGAATAGCGCGGGCCGGTGAATGAGCGCCGCGCTCATGGCGATCCGCTTCTTCATGCCCTTGGAGTATTCGGCGATGACCTTGTGCCGGGAGGGCGTCAATTCAAACAGTTCCAGCAGTTCCTTGACGCGATGATCCACGGCTTCGCGTTCGAGGCCATAAATGCGGCCGACGAACTGCAGATATTCCTGTCCCGTCAACCGGTCAAAAAGCAGAGAATCGTCCAAGACCACTCCGATCTTCGCTCGGAGGTCAAAACTCTGCATATCCATGCTCCGGCCGAGCATTCTTACCCGGCCGGAGGTTGGCTGGGCGAGGCCCATGAGAATCCTGATGGTCGTGGTTTTCCCCGCGCCGTTCGGACCCAGAAAGCCAAAAAAGCTGCCCCGCGGAACCCGAAGCGTGAGATCGTCGACGGCGGCTTTCGACCCGTATATCTTGGTGAGATTCTCAATGTCGATGGCATACTCTACATCCGGAGCCTGGCCCCCGGGCGCGGGGGGAGCGAAGAAGCCCGCCGAGGTTTCGCGCGGGAGGCACGGTTCCGAACTGGCATCGCGCGCGCGGACCTCATTCGACGGGGGCGTTGGGTTGTGCGAGTTGTCAAGTTCCACGCAAGTTTCCTGGGAGAGATGAAAATCCGGCGAGTTTCGCGCGCCGGGATCGTCTATGGTTTTTTGAGCAAGGCAGACCGGATTCCATGAGCGATCAGCCCTCTTTTAGTGTCGCCCATTGGGGATGGGTTTCGAGGTCCGCTACGAAGACTTGGGTAATGCCATCGCGATCGCTGGCAAAGGCGATTTTCGTTTCATCCGGGGAGTAAGACGGATGGGGGTGAGTCCACTGAGGCCCGTAGACCGTGTCGGTGGCCACCTCCATCCAACTGAGCGCCGCTTCGCCGGACTGGCCG
>CAADGY010000240.1 GCA_900696665.1 uncultured Acidobacteriota bacterium | reverse complement strand
GAGGATGTTCCTGCCGAGACAATTGCTTTCGCGTGCTTCGATGATCGCTTTGGAAAGGCGCTGCGCCGCGGTTCGGTATTCACCGCGGATGAAAATGTATGCGATATCCACGTCGGTCGCATAGCTCGCCAGCACGATACCTTCGATGAGCTGATGCGGATCGCCCTCCATCAATAGGCGGTCTTTGAACGTACCGGGCTCCATCTCGTCGGCATTGGCGACCAGGTACTTGGGACGTGCGGCCTGGTCCCCTACTGGAGAGAAACTCCATTTCAGGCCCGTCGGGAAACCGGCGCCGCCACGCCCGCGAAGGTTCGACGCCTTCACCTCCTCCTGCACCTGGGCGGGAGTCAGGTCGCGCAGCGCCTTGCGCAGCGCCTGGTATCCGCCCGCGCGTTCGTACTCTCTGATACCGAACGGCTCGCGCCCCGCGGAGATGTTTTGAGTAAGCGGCGTTTCCATGGCGCTACGTGTAGTCCTCGAGAATCGTGTCGATTTTTTGGGGATCGAGATCGAGATGGTAATCTCCGTCGATCATCATGGCGGGGGCATGGTCGCACGCTCCAAGACAGACGATGGGGAGCAGCGTGAATCGCCCATCGCCTGTCGTTTCGCCAAAACCGATGCCGAGCTTCTCGGCAATATGCCGCCGCTGGCGCTCGTAGCCCATAATCCAGCAGCTCACGCTGTCGCAAAGAAAGATGACATGTCTTCCCACGGGCCGGCGAAAAATCAGGTTGTAGAAGGTGGCGACGCTGTCCAGTTCGGCGACCGGCATTCCCAGCAGTTCGGCGATGTCGTGCAATGCCTCGTCGGAGACCCATCCACGGTGCTTCTGAACAATCTTCATCGCATCGATCGAGACAGCCTGCCGCGTGGGGTAATGTGGATATTCCTGCTCAATCTCCCTGCGTTCCTCGTCCGATAGCATTCTTCCTCCTTAACGGTCGACATCCGCCAGCACGTAGTCCATGGCCCCCAGGATCGCGAGTAGATCGGGAATGGTTCTCCCGCGGCAGATCAGCGGAAGCATTTGCAGATGCGGAAACGATGGCGTACGGATGCGAGTCCGGTAAGAAGCCGTTCCGCCATCGCTGATCAGGTAGTAACCGTTGTTGCCCTTGGTCGCTTCGATTGCGCCCAAAGCTTCGCCCGGCGGCACGACCGGCCCCCAACTAACGCCCAGAAAGTGCGTAATCAGAGTTTCAATGTCATGCATGGTGCGGTCTTTGAGCGGCGGTGTTGCCAGGGGATGATCGGACTTATAGGGGCCTTCGGGCATATGGTCGACGCACTGCTCGATGATACGCAGGCTTTGCCGCATCTCCTCCACCCGAACCAGCGCGCGGTCGTAGCAATCGCCGTGTTGCCCTGTAGGGATGTCGAACTCGAATTGTTCGTAACCCGAATATGGCTGCCGCTTCCGGAAATCCCATTCGAAGCCGCACGCCCGGAGGTTGGGGCCGGTAACCCCCCACTCGACCGCCTCGCTGGTGGTGTAAGCGCCGACCCCTTTGGTGCGTGCGCGGAAAATGCGGTTGCGCAGGACGGTACGGTCGTATTCGGCCAGCTTTGGAGGGAAATACGCAATGAAATCGCGGAACATCTTCTCCCACCCGTGAGGCAGGTCCTGTGCGACGCCGCCAAAGCGGAACCAGTTGGGATGCATGCGCGCGCCGCAAACTGCTTCGACAATTCCGAAAGCCCGCTCGCGATCGTTGAACGTGTAGAACACCGGCGAGAGTTGCCCGAGATCCTGTGCGAAGGTTCCATACCAGACCAGGTGGCTGATGATGCGGAACAACTCCGACATTAATACGCGGATCGCCTGAGCCCGAGGAGGGACAGAAATGCCGGCGAGTTTCTCCAGGGCCGTCAGATACGCCAGGTTGTTCATGACGCCGCCGAGATAATCGACCCGGTCCGTATATGGGATATAGGTGTGCCAGGTCTGCCGCTCTCCCATTTTTTCGGCGCCGCGATGGTGAAACCCGATTTCCGGGACAGCGTCCAGAATCTCCTCTCCGTCGAGTTGCAGCACGATGCGCAAGACTCCATGCGTGCCGGGATGCTGAGGGCCGAGATTCAAAAAGATGAAATCCGCCCCGGCTCGTGTCCGCTGCATACCCCAGTCTTCGGGGCGGAAGCGAAGCGCTTCCTGCTCGGTATCCTCCTTTTCCTGCGGCAACTCGAAAGGCCCCATTTCAGTGGCTCGCGCCGGATGATCTTTTCGAAGCGGATGTCCCACCCAGGTCTTGGGCATCAGGATGCGCTGGAGGTAAGGATGCCCGGAAAATGCAATGCCGAACATGTCCCACACCTCGCGTTCATACCAGTTGGCTCCCGGCCAAAGCGAGGTGATGCTGTCGAGCGAGAGCGCGCCGGAATCGAGGGACGTCTTGATACGCAGGTACTCGTTCCGCTCGAAGGAGAGCAGATGATAGACCACCGTGAAGTCGCCGGCGGGCTCACCCTCCCGGTGTGTCCGATTACGCTCATCGATAGCGGTGAGATCATACAGCATTGCGTAGGGACGCTCCACGCCGGCTTTGAGGTATCCCAGCACCTCACGCAAGCGTTCACGGGCGACCCAGAACGTAGGGATCGAATCTCTGGCTTCGGGCGCGGCGGTCACCGCTCCGGCTTCAAACCGGTCTCTCAACACGTCGGCCACGGGCGGCGCGGAGGCGGCCATCAAACCTCCTCCGGCGGACGCAGATCGGTTACAAGTTGCCGCTGGCTGCGTTTCAGGTCGCGCATGGACAGCATGGGAGCGCGTTCGACGCCCTGCGGACCCACTACCCAACTTAGCGGCCGGCGTTCGGTTCCAACGGCGTCACGCAGCAGCGTGACCCCTTCAATAAACGCATCGGGACGGGGCGGACAGCCGGGTACGTACACATCGACGGGAAGGAATTTATCCACCCCTTGCACGACGCTATAGATGTCGTACATGCCGCCGGAGTTCGCGCAGGAACCCATTGAAATTACCCAGCGCGGCTCCATCATCTGTTCGTAGAGACGCTGAATGACCGGCGCCATTTTCAGGAACACCGTTCCCGCGATGACGATCAGGTCCGCTTCCCGTGGAGTGCCTCGAATCACTTCCGCGCCGAAGCGCGCCAGGTCGTATTTGCTGGTAAGGCTGGTAGCCATTTCCACGTAGCAGCAGGAAAGACCGAAATTGAAAGGCCAGATGGAGTTCTTGCGGCTCCATGCCAGTAGGTCCTGAAGGCGGGAAAGGATGACACTGCGCTTCACTTCCTCCTCAAAACCGGCGCCTGCCGCCGGCCGCAAATTCTCTCCCGGCTTGCTTAACGACCACCGCATCAGTTCCCCGTCCTTCCCTGCGGCGATACCCAGTCCAACGCTCCGATGCGAGCCAGGTAAAATAGCGCGGCCACCAGGATTCCAGCGAAGACGAACGCCTCCCAAAAGCCTGGCCATCCAAGTTCGCGAGCGGCTATGGCCCAGCCGAAGAGGAAGACCGCCTCCAGATCGAAAATGACGAAGAACATGGCAATGAGATAGAACTTCGCGGACAGGCGGACGCGCGCGGAGCCTTCTGAAACAATGCCGCTCTCGTAAGGGGAGCCGGTTGCTGGAGCGCGGTGCCGTTCGCCCAGCAAGTGCGACGCGAGGAGGATGCCCGCGGCCAGCAGCAGCACCAGCAGCGAGTAAACAACGAAAGGCCACATCATGATTCCTCCCCGTCGCGTCCGTTTCGCGCCGGACGGACACCGGCGAACAACCGCATCAGATGCCGCACGCTCGTGTTTTCGAGCCCGGCAATGGCCTGGATCATGGCCGCCCGCTCCGCTTCTTCCGCGTAGGGTTGCATCAGGGAGTGGAACTTGGAACAGGCAGCATCCCACGACATGGGCTGAGTGACGAAACCCGGATAATCACGGCTTTCCTTGGAGAGAGTGCCGCCATCGCGAAGCAGAACCTGAATCCGGCAAGGCATCTCCTCGGGAAAGCGCTGCGAGTAAGCGGGGTTGGCGACTACGCGAACCCGGCGCAACAACTCCTGGATGCCTGGATGAGCGATGCGTTCCGGCGTATATTGGGCGGGCATAACATCGCCGTCGAGAATCGCCGCGGCGATCGCGTAAGGCAGGCTGTGGTCTGCCTGCTCTTTCGTGGTGACGCAGCTTGTACGGTCCCCTTCCTCGCCGCCGCCGATCAGCTTGAATGCGACTTCGAACGTTTCAACCTTGACGCTCTCCACGTCGCGAGCTTCGAACCGGTAGCGTTTGCGAAGATCCAGAACTCCTTGAATCGCGGCCTGAGCGTGGGTCTCGGCGTTGTATCGCCGGAGGATGGTTCGTTTCACGCGCTCCAGGTCCTCCCGCTGCCAGTCGATATCGAACACGCCGGAAATGGCATCCATAAAACCTTTGTCTCCCTCGAACACTTCGCGGGGGCCGCCGATGCCGTCCTTCGCAAGGAACACGATTCGCGTGCAACAGGCAGCGGTGTGGGGAGACGCGAGTCCTTTCCAGTGAGAGAGCTGGCCTGTTCTGGTGACGCGCAGGGAATTGAGCGCCGCGCCGCAAATCGCGATCGCGTTGGCGGTTCGCTCTTCGTCGAGATCGAGGATTTTGCATAAGCCGGCCGCTATCGAGTAGGCTCCAAGGGTGGCATCGTCGAACCCCTTGTCACGAACCGGTGCGACGTCGCTCAACCGGCACTGAACCTGGTAGGCAACGGCCAGGGCCGTCATCAACTCCTCGCCGGTACGGTCGGCGTAGCTCGCGGCGGCGAGAACCGGCGCCAGGTTGTCGCTCGGATGGCACGTTTCTCCCGGAGCCACGTAAGAGTCGTTGAAATCCAGGTACCGGACCAGCGCACCGTTATAGAATGCGGCGTTCTGCGGTGAAGCCGAGCCACCGCCGATCAACGCACACTGGTCTTCCGGTCCGGAGGCGGCGATGCTCCGCTTCAGAATTCGAACCGGCTCCCCTTCGACAGCGCCACCCGCGCAGCCTAGCGAGTCAAGGACCCGTATCTTCAATTGCTCGCGAGCCGCGGACGAGAGATCCTCATAGACGGACCGGCATACAAACGTGGCTAATTGCTCCACACATGTCATGTGGTAATCCCTGCGAAGCCTGCCTACAGCGCGTCACACCGCAGTCTCTGCCTTCCAATGTGAAACGGAAGGCCGGAAGTTCCAATAGTCCGTTTGTAATGCCCCCAGGGATAACCGTCACAAGCCTGTTCAGATGAGCCCACGTTTCATAGCGTGGAGCACAGCCTCCAGGCGGTTGTGCGTCCGGAGTTTCTGATTGATGGCCGAGAGATGATTCCGAACCGTAGGCAGCGTGATGCCCAGTTCCTTGGCGACCTGGCCCGAATTTTTCGCTTTCGCAAACAACCTGAGAATGCGCTTTTCCTGCTCCGAGAGCGCGGTTACCGGGGCAAGATGAGGCTGTCCGTTGCCCAAGGCCAGCGCTTCTTTTGAAAATTCGAGCCAGTGCGTGAACGCCTCTTCGATCCTTTTGCGCTCGCTGATGTCGTGAGCCAGATGCGCCACCAGCCGTTCGTGCGTTCGACTGTCGGCAAACAAGATGGTCGAAACACTTACCCACAGCGGTTGGCCCGGCTTGGTTACCACTTCGAGGTCGAAATTCGGAACTTCCATCTTCCCTGCCGCACAGTCATGGGCACTACAGCCGGTGCTACAAACAAATGTACCCAGGGCACCCCGTCCGTGAAGGACGTTATGGCAGGTTTTGCCGAGAACTTCCGCGGCCGGGTAGCCGAATAATCGCTCAGCGGCGCGGTTCCAGAACCGGATCTCACTTTCGAGCGACACTACAAAGGCTGCGTTGGCCGTTCCCTCGAGCAATTTATAGACGTCGCCAGCCAGCATCACAATCTCCAACCGGATTTCGCTGCGCTCGGGCGGACTTCACTCGGTGGCCGGATAGCGCCGAAAATGTAACGCATCGGATACCACCGGTCCAGTAAACGGATTTTAGCACGCTCCATGGTACGCGTTCCCCGCACTCGCCGTAGTGGTACGGTGGATTCTGGAGCTGAGTCCGGAATGCAACTCGTACTGTTATTGATTGTCATCGGTCTGATGCACGCTGCACGTTCGTTTTCACCCCAGTCCGGCCTCGGCGCTGGTCCCGCGGGAACAACCATGGCCGGAGGCTTTCTCCTGTTGTCGGCGCTGTTTGCGGGGAACCTGTCGGCCCGGTTGCGAATGCCGCAGCTTACCGGATACATGATCGTCGGCATCCTGGTGGGGCCGCATGTTCTGGCGCTGGTGACGGACCAGATGCTGGTGCAGTTGCGGGTTTTCAACGGTGTGGCGATTGCCCTTATTGCGTTGACGGCTGGCGTGGAGATGGATTTCCAGGTAATGCGGCCGTTGATGCGCGGCATCGCCTGGGTTACTGGCATCGCAGTCGTAGGGACCATGGTGGTGCTTTCTGCAACCGCGTACCTGCTCAAAGACCTGATGCCATTCATGTACGGAATGAGCACGGTGCAACTGCTGGCGGTGTCGCTCGTCTTGGGGGTCACGCTGTCCGCCCAGTCGCCCGCCGTAGTGGTGGCGTTGCGGAAAGAGTTGGACGCCGACGGGCCTTTGACCCGGACGGTATTGGGTGTCGTGGTGCTCTCCGACCTCGTCATTGTGGTATTGTTCGCGCTGGTATCTTCGCTTGCCCGATCGCTGCTGGGTGGAAGCGCGGCTGATTCCATCACCACGGGCGTTCTGGCATGGGAGATATTCGGCTCGGCGCTCGCGGGCGTGTTCATTGGTCTGCTGGTTACAACCTACCTGAGAAGCATCGAAGGTGGAGGAGCGCTATTCGTCATTACGCTCGGCTTTCTAGTCGCCGAAGTTGGACAGCGAATTCATCTGGACCCGTTGCTGGTGGCTCTCTTTGCCGGCATGTTCATCCGCAACCTGACCAGCCATGGCGACCGCCTGCACAAGGAGATTGAAGCGGCCTCTCTCCCGGTCTATATCGGGTTTTTCGCCGTGGCCGGGGCCACCATTCATTTGGACGCATTGATGACCGTGGGGATTCCCGCGGTGGTCCTGGTGCTGGTGAGAGGAATCTCGTTCGTTGCGGGCGGCAATGCCGCCGCGCGCGTCGCCGCTTCAGCGGAGGCAGTACGGAAGTTCACCGGATTCGGGCTCCTGTCCCAGGCAGGTTTGGCCCTGGTGCTGGCCGTGTTGTTTTCCCGCAGCTTTCCTCAATTGGGCGCGGGAGCTTCGGCGCTTGTCTTCGGGGTAGTAGCCTTGAATCAGATCTTCGCGCCCATTTTATACAGATGGGCCCTTATCAGGAGCGGTGA
Organism: uncultured Acidobacteriota bacterium; assembly: GCA_900696665.1. Classification (GTDB taxonomy): domain Bacteria; phylum Acidobacteriota; class Terriglobia; order Bryobacterales; family Bryobacteraceae; genus CAADGY01. The sequence continues at coordinate 7,144 of CAADGY010000240.1, read as the reverse complement.
GGCGCGCGCAGACTCCAAGGCCCCCCCCGTGCGCGTGTCAGCGGGCAGGCTTGTGGCAGAAAACCCCTGAGTCGCAAAGATTTCAGCGTGCACCGGCGATGCTTGACCACTGCGGCGGGCGGGGCAGGTCGTCTGGCAGATGCGTGGTCTCATCTCCGTGCGCTTCCGCGAGTTGCTCGGTGGTCAGATCTTCCGCGGTGCGGAGGTCGGCTCCGCTCAAATCCGCGCCCATCAGGTCCACGCCGATCATTTGTGCGCCCACCATGTTCGCGTTTCGAAGGTCCGACCAGCGAAGGTCGGCGCCCTTTAGATTTGCCAGTGCGAGGTCCGCATTCCGCAACACTGCTCGCGAAAGATTTGCAAACATGAGGTTGAGATAACGAAGGTCGGCTCCGGCCAACTGGGGCGAAAGCGTTGGGTCGTCTTCCCGGAGACGATTCCATTCGTCCACGTCATTTTTTATCAGCTCCACGTGTTCCTGGTCAGCCATCTGCGACTCCGAATTCCGTTATAGCAAATAGCGCGAACCCGGCGTCAAACCTTGTCTTACTCCTCTTCCCAGTCGCCCGGACCGGGTATGTCCGGAACGTCTCATTCCGGGCAGAGCGTACCAAGATACTTCAACCATTCCACGATTTCCGGCGGGAAAGGGAAGGCGTGCTCCTTGCCAGACCGGCTGGTATGAAAAACCTGTCCGTAACGGTCGGCGACGAGGACGGCCGCCTCTGATGCCGCCTCGCGCTCCTGAATCGCTGCCTTGGCGAAGGAAAGCCGCTGCAGCCAACCGTCCGGCGCCGCCGCGATCACCAGCAGGCGGGCATCCCATTCGCGGAATTCGGCGGCAAGCGCGTCCAGCTCCATCCCATATCGTTCGCACTCCGCACACTCAAATGCATGGGGCAACAGTATAACCGTCGTCTCACTGCGAACCGGCCGGAGTTGCACCGGTGAATCGCCGCTTACCGGCGTCAGATCCGCATCGGGCAGCATCTGCGCCACCCGGAGATTTCCCAGCGATATCTCCGTAACACTCACAATTACATCATGTCAGGAATACAGGAATAAGATGGTTACGGGTTTAGGACATGATCTACCTTCATCGAGTCTACGATCACGAAACAGCACCGAAAGGCGAACAGTACCTGGTGGAGCGCCTCTGGCCGCGTGGCATCCGGAAAGAGCAACTGCACGTGAAAGAGTGGTTGAAAGAAGTTGCTCCCAGCACAGGGCTTCGGAAATGGTTCTCGCACGATCCGGCGAAATGGGATGCTTTCAAAGAGCGCTACTTTGCGGAATTGGACCAGCATCCGGACGCCTGGGCTCCACTTGAACATGCGGCGCGCAAAGGCGCAGTGGTCTTTCTCTATAGCTCGAAAGACAGCGAACACAACAACGCCGTGGCGCTAAAGGCATACATTGAATCGAAACTGAAGAGAACTCGATAAGCGTCATGAGATATTGGAACCGCCGCCAACTTCTGCGTGCCGCGGCGTCCTTCACCGCGCTTGTGCGCTCACGCGGGCAGGACGCCTCTTCCGTGCATCCGCGAGCACTGATCACTCCGGAGATGGTTTGGGAAATGGTTGAGAAGGTGAAGGGCCCGTTCGCCGCGGAATATCGCATGATGCTCGAAACCGCGAGCCTGGGCCCGCGGGGGCTCGACAACCGGTGGGGCATCCCGGCCGCGTTCATGGAGGCGGGTCTTGCTTACCAGATCGAGCGCGCCTCGGGCCGCGATGGGCAACCGTTCGCCGGGAAAATACTGAATATCTGGCGGGATCCCGAGTGGCAAAAACCAGGGCTGCGAAGGCATTTCGGCTGGCAAGGGCTGCTCTACGACTGGATCTACGACGCGATGACGGATGCCGAGCGGAACCGTTTCGGCGAACTGCTCGGCGAATGGGTTGCCACGTGGTGGAACAACGGCGAGGTGAACATCCCCCGCTCCGGCTGGTGGTACAACCAGCACTGGGGCCCGGCTCACCTGGACGAGGCCAACCACCGCGTCGCACTACTGGCAAAGCTGCTCATCGACCTTGCGGTGATGGGACACGCGGGCAAATTCGAGGATGCTGTCCGGCGCAACCTGGAAACGTTCAGAGCCCGCTTCCTGTCCGACGGTCTGCCGGCCCTGGACGAGATGGGCGGCATCTGGTCCGAATCGAGCGGCCACGGCAACTATGGCCCGTTATTGACGGTCATTCTGGGCTACCAGGCAGTGAAGAGCGGGCTGGATTTTGATCCGTTCGAAAAATCCGCGCCGCATGGATTTGCGCGCGAATATATCCAGGCGGCGATTTACGGAATGATGCCGCACAACGGCAAGCTGGCTTACATCGACGACTCCTCGAGCGGCTACCCGAACCAGCAAGCGCGTGCCGCACCGCTGTTTGCGCGCCATTACGGAGACCGTGTAGCCCGCTGGTTTAGCGATCTGGCTCTCGAGAAGCATTGGCTGCGTTCCTCGCGCGTGCCCCAGGACGAAGTATGGCAACGCATCGCGTTCCTGCCGGAAAACGTGCTGCCCCAGAGCCCGGCCGAGGCGGAGTGGCCCCTGGCTTGTCTGTTCCGCGGCGCCGGCCACGTTTATATGCGAAGCGCCTGGAACGACGCCAACGCTACGTGGGCGTTCTTCGGCGCCGGCCCTTCTTATGCCGGGCACTCACGCGATGACGAGGGCCATTTCCTCATTACCCGGCGCGGGCACGTCGTCAATCGTTCCGGCGGCGCAGGCCACAACGACAACTGCTATTATTCTGGCGGCTCGCTGATCTACAACATCATGACCGTCTATCATCCGGACGAGCAAATGCGCCGCACGCAACACAACGAAAACGACGGGGGGCTGATCCGCTACGTTTATTCGAATAGGTTTCCGATGGAACGCGGGCACCTCACCGCCTTTTGGCATGACGACAGCCTTGCTACCTACGCAGCCGCAGACCTGACAAAAGGATACTGGGCCGGGAAGGTGTGCGAGGTCACGCGCCAGTTTCTCTATCTGCGCGGCGCTCATGAGTGTTTCGTGATTTTTGATCGCGTAGAAGCGACTGCCGCCAACTTGCCGAAAGTCTGGATGCTGCACCTGCCCGCCGAGCCGGAAGTGGATGGTACGCCGCGGGTCATCATACCGGAGCACGTCACCGCGTTCGAAGGAAGTATTGCCCGGTGGTGGAGCGACATGGCCGGCGATACGGACGCGATTTCACAGGGCCGCACCCGTGCCGTCTTGCAGGCCGTGGCGCCGCGTGCTGTCCGTATCACCAAGCGCGGCGGCGACGGACACGACTTCTGGGGCCATCCCTACAATCCCGCCGCGCAGTACAATCACACCCTTGATATCAAAGGAGTCGAGAACGAAGCATACCGGCGGCCTCCCTACTCCCCATGGCGTTTGGAAGTGGAGCCTGTCGAATCGCAAGTACGGGATTATTTCCTGCACGTACTGTTTCTGAAAAACGAAGGGGACCCGGACGGCGCGGGAGCAGAGCGTATCGAGCAACAAAACCGTCTAGGGGCCCACATACCATTGGGCAGCCGCAGCGTGACCGTGCTTTTCGAGCTGGAAGGGCCTCCGGGCGGTCGCCTCACCATCGCCGACGGGGGACGAACGATCCACGAAGCGGAGTTGGCGCGCGAAATACCACGGAGTTAAGCGAGACACTTTGATGTGTGCATAGTATGTCATCGGATCCAGCCGAGACGCAGGAAGTCCCGCTGCCCGCGCAACCGGTTCGGCCGAATGCCTGGGTTGCGCTCTGGCGCACCATTCGCCGTTTCGACCGCGCTCAGATACAGCCTTGGCTCGCGCTGCGAAACTCGGCCGGTGTGGGGATTTCGCTGGGGGTGGGACTTGCGGCCGGTAGCGTGTCGAGCGGTCTGGTTGCCGCCACCGGTGCGCTCAACGTAAGTTATACGGACGGCAGCGATCCTTATCTGCCGCGCGTGCAGCGAATGTTGGCGGCCAATGCCCTCGGCACGGCGTCGGTGATTGCGGGGCCTCTATGCGCGCCCTATCCCGTTTTCTTGCTGGCCGTGCTGGTGCTCTGGGCCGCCGGCGCCGGCATACTGGTTGCGCTGGACGCCGCGGCGGCCAATATCGGCGTCATCAGCCTGGTGACGCTGGTCGTATACGCGGCGCAGCCGATGCCTCCCGAAGTGGCCATCTACTCGGGCTTGCTCGCGTTTGCCGGCGGACTACTGCAAACGGCTCTCTCCGCGGCCCTGTGGCCCGTGAGGCGGTATGAGCCGGAGCGCCGTGTGTTGGGAGCGTTATATAGCGAATTGTCACGTGTTGCCGCCTCTCCGGTGCGTGCAATGAGCGCTCCTCCCGCCAGCGCGCAAAGCACCGAAGCACAGGAAGTGCTGTCCGGGTTGTGGCGCAGCCGCACGGTCCAGGGAGAGCGCTACATCTCGCTCTTGAACCAGGCTGAGCGGTTGCGGCTGGCCTTGATGATGATGGGAAGGCTCCGCAGCCGGCTTGCGCGTCACTCCGAAGCCCAGGCAGCGGCGGAGATGGTTGAGAACGGGCTCCAGATGAGTTCGAAGCTTCTCGCCTCCATCGGCCGCTCCATAGAAAGCGGAGTTCCGTTGAATCCTGATCCGTCGTGGCTCTCCGCCATTGAAGACACCGGTGAGCGGCTGCGTGAATTTCTTTCCCGCGATTCATCATCGGCCTTGCACGCCATGGTGGACGATGCGCGCCACCAGGTGGATGCGGCTGCCGGACAACTCCGCGCCGCCATAGACCTGAGCGCCTCTTCCACACTTCCGGCGCGGGCCGCGTTCGAACGCCGCGAGTCCCATAAACCGTGGCGTCTCCGGCTGGCGGGCACTTTCGCCATCCTGCGAGCCAACGTCACACCGCGCTCGGCGGCTTTTCAACACGGAATACGGCTGTCTTTGTGCATGGCACTGGGAGAACCGGTTTCCCGTGCGCTCCAACTCGACCGTCCCTATTGGGTTCCCATGACAATCGCCATCGTACTGAAGCCCGACTTTACGTCCACATTCAGCCGCGGCGCTTTGCGTGTGGTGGGTACTTATATAGGGCTCATTCTGGCCACTCTCCTCTTTCACGCTTTCTCGCCGCCCGCCTGGGTGGAAGTTGGGCTGGTTACCATCCTCGTATTTTTGTTCCGTTGTTTCGGAGGCACGAATTACGGTGTTTTTGCGGTGCTCATCAGCGCCGTGGTCGTGCTGATGTTCGCGCTGGCGGGCGTTCCACCCGGTGAGGTGATCGCCGGGCGCGGCTGGAGCACACTGGTCGGAGGCGTCCTGGCACTCGCGGTCTATGCCGCGTGGCCGACGTGGGAACGTTCGCAGGTTTCAGAAACGCTGGCTCGTCTGCTCGACGCCTACCGCGCCTATTTCCGGACCGTACGTCTGGCCTATGCACAGCCGGAACAATCCTTTGCTCGCGAACTGGATCGCGTCAGGAATGAAGGGCGGCTGGCGCGTTCCAACCTGGAAGCATCCGTGGAGCGCTTCGGCTCGGAACCGGGCGTGTCCGCCAACGCCGTGCAGCGGCTGAACACGATTCTCGCTAGCTCACACCGGCTCGCCCATGCGCTGATGGCGCTGGAAGCTGGTCTGACGCGCAGCCGCGCGGCGCCTGCCCGGGCTGCGTTCATCGCGTTCGCCAATCAGGTGGAGTTGACGCAGTACTTGCTCGCCGCGGCGCTGCGCGGGTCGCCGTTGCGCGCCTCGGAGCTGCCCGATCTGCGCGAATCGCATCACACCCTGTTGCTTTCCGGGAACTCTCCTGTCGAAAGATACACACTGGTGAATATCGAGACCGACCGGCTCGTCAACAGCCTGAACACTGTCAGCACGCAGGTGCTCGGGTGGACCGGCAGGAAGTCTTAGCCCCGTCCGATAAACGGCATCTTGGTGGCCATGATGGTCATGAACTGCACATTCGCATCCAGCGGCAGATTGGCCATGTAAACCACGCCGGCGGCCACGTGTTCCACATCCATGCGGGGCTCTACCGCAGTGGTGCCGTCTGCCTGGGGAACTCCTGCCGTCATTCGTTCCGTCATTTCCGTCGCCGCATTGCCGATGTCTATCTGGCCGCAGGCGATGTCATACTTGCGCCCATCGAGAGAAATGCATTTCGTAAGTCCCGTAATGGCGTGCTTCGTCGCGGTGTAGGGCGCGGAATTGGGCCGCGGTGTATGCGCGGAAATAGAGCCGTTGTTGATGATGCGTCCCCCGCGCGGGTCCTGGGCCTTCATCAGTTTAATGGCCTCCTGCGCGCAGAGGAACGCCCCGGTGAGGTTCACCGCCACAACCGCATTCCACCGTTCGTAGCTGAGTTCCTCCAACGGAACGGCAGGAGCACCGGTGCCCGCATTGTTAAACAGAACATCCACGCGTCCGAATGTTTTGTGCACTTTGGCGAACAATGCGCGGACCGATTCGGGACTGCTGACGTCCGTGGGTACAACGAGCGTTTCTCCATTGGAGCTATTGCATAAAGCGGCGGTGAGCTCCAACTCGTGTTGGCGCCGGCCCGCCAGCGCGACGGAATATCCTGCGCGTTCCAGCCCGATGCTTGTGGCGCGGCCGATTCCGCTGCCGGCTCCCGTTACTACGGCGATTCTCGATTGAGCAGCCATGTCAGATCCTTCGATTGCGTCCGTAAAAACGTAACACAGTCGCTGGGCTTACCGCTGTCCCAGCATTGGAGTTTCGTAGATTTGTGGCGTTACGCACTACGACGGTGCGCGGCAAAGCGCTCGATGCAGGCGAGGTGACAGCAGCGGGCCACGCAGACTACATAAGAGCTTTCGGACTCTTTCATTTGAGATGATATGCTTGCTCTGTGTCTGATTCCAGTCCGTTATCTGCGGGGTAGAAAGCGGCATTAACCAGAAAGCGGCGCACGGCGGCGCTGAAGGCACAGCAAACGCGCAAGCGCATGAGCGCGTTCGCAAAGGCCCGCACAGCCGAAGCTGCGAGCAAAGAGGCGCTCCGCCTCTATTGTCAAGAGCACGGTTGGCGTGTAGCGTTGAGCTTGCCCGGAACTCCGTTGAAAGTAGCGGCCCTCGGTAACTCATAGACTACGCGACTGCTGCCCCCCTCGCAACTGACTTCCTTGAAACGGCATTGGCCATGGATGAGAGCAGCGTCGGGATCT
>CAADGY010000239.1 GCA_900696665.1 uncultured Acidobacteriota bacterium | reverse complement strand
CTGCCCGCATGAACTACCCGAAGTTTCGCAAACAGCATCTGTTTGTCGGCTCCGGCGTCATCGAGGCCGGATGCAAGACGGTCATCGCCCATCGTCTCAAACAGTCCGGCATGTTCTGGTCGGTGAAAGGCGCCAACGCCATCCTCGCCCTGCGCTGCTCTCACCTCAACAGCCGTTTCGAGGATTATTGGGAGAGCCGACGGGCTGCGTGATTTGCACTTTTATGTCGCACACCCCACTCCGGCAATCCGGCGTTTTGCATAGCGTCCTATTGACGCCTGCCCTACCTCTCTGCTATGTTCTAGTACTCTCATGACTAGAGTACCAAACTTACACGTACTATGGGTAATTCTTGCACAACTGTGGCGCTGTAGAGGGTCTAAGTACCTCAAAATGGCTTGAATATGGGCTGGCAGTTGAAGTGCATTGAAGGTTCGACGAGGAGAAACATATGGTCAGTCCGAAGCTCTTTGGTGTTTCCCTGGGGGCTCTCCTTCTGTTGGGAGTGACGGGGACGGGTTGCGCCACGAAAAAGCATGTGGCGAAAGTGGTTGCGCCCGTAGAAAAGCGTGTCGGCGAAGTTGAGAAGCAGAACCAGGATCAACAAGCCCGGTTGGGCGAGTTGGGAAATGAAGTGTCCCGTGCGGATGAGCGCGCGATGGATGCTGAGAAGAAAGCATCCGCAGCCGGAAAGGCGGCAGCACAGGCAGGCGAGGCGGCCAGCCAGGCTCGTCAGCGCGCGGATGGGGCTTATGGACTCGCGGAGCAGAACCAGACCCGGCTCGGACAGATACAACAGAACGTCGATAGGACCTTCGGAAACCTGGATAATTACCGGCTGGTTAGCGAAGACAAGATTTATTTCGGGTTCGACCGGAGCGTTCTCACTAAAGAAGCGAAGGCCAGCTTGGATTCTATCGCTGGCAGTTTTGGTAACATGCAGAACTTTGTTGTGGAAGTACAGGGCTACACAGACCAGACCGGCTCATCCAATTACAACATCGATTTGAGTCAGAAACGCGCATCCGCGGTGGTCCGGTATTTGGCAACGGAGCATAACGTCCCATTGCGGCGGATCTCCGTGCTTGGTGTTGGTGAAGCGCCCACTCCGGGTAAGACCCGAGCCGAACGCAAGGAGAACAGACGCGTGGATGTGAAGGTCTATGCTCTCGATCTTAAGGGTGAAGGTGTAAATATGGAATCCCGCACGAAGCCGCCTGCTCAGCAGCAGCAGTAATTATTGCGCTCCAGGTGCTCGTTGCTGGAATAGGCGGGGACGGAGGACCCCGCCTATTTTAAAATCCGGCTCCCTCTGGTAAACGAGCGACCCCTTCGTCCTGCCTGCAATTTTGTAGTTGGACAGCCACAGATCCAGATCTCGAAACCGTGTGATAGCCAGGCCGGGATTGTAGAGTCCCAGGCCATCGACGATAAAATTCGGCCGGCTTTTTGTCAGCTCCCTTCTGTTTGTCTGAATCCATCCCGCGCTCAACGCATCCGTCCGGCTCAGGTGGCGGTCGGCCAGAACGCCGGTCAGCGGCTGGGATTCGAGAAAGCGGGACGCGGCCGGCATTCTCGTGTAGGCGTAGATCGCGGGCCGGAAACCCCATACGAACAACGTATCGCCGGGGGCAGCTTCCCGCTTGAGGATTCGTGCGGCGTCTTGGCTGTCCCGGTCCAGAGCCACGTCGCGCCACCCGCTGGGCTGTCCGGCCAGCGCCGATGCGCCAAGCGTAACGTAGCTGGGAGCGAAGCGGAAGAAAGGAATCGCCAGCGCCAGCACAGCCAGCCAGCGCATCCACCCCATCCCGGTGATCCCGCGTGCTGCGGCCAGGGTGAACACGGGCAGAAGCTGAAAATAGTAGCGCGGGAAGAATCGCCAGCCTGTGAACACACCGGCCAGCGACAGAACTGCCCACAGAGCGAAAAGGAGGCGCTGCGATCCGGCTTCCTTCCTCCAGAACCAGGCGGCGGGCAGGATGAGGGCGGCGTGGAACCCCGCCCAGTTCAGCGTCCGGATTACGCCTTCCTTCCACGGCTCTGTCACGAATGTATGGGCGGAATAGAGCCGCCCCAGTTCCCATACTTGAAGGATGTAATCGTCCAATGCGCCGGCTTGCTGAAGCCACAGAAGAACGGCGGCATTCGGTATAAGAACTCCCAGGCTGAATCGCACCAGGTAGCGGTAAAGCAAAATGCCGCAGAACAGAATGACGAAAGCAGCTTTGGCATTCGTCAGCACGGCCACGCCGGCCGCCAGTCCGCTCCACAGCGCGCGCCGCTGCCAGGCGAACCATACCGCCGCAAGATGTGGCACCAGCATCAGCAAGTCGGCCGCCAGCGGAATGATCGCGGATTGTATGCCGAATGTCAGAAAGAAGGCCAGCAGAGCGGCGGCTATTCTACCTTCGCGCGCGCCCCACAGATCGCGCGCAAGGAGATAAGCCAGCAGGCAAGCCAGAAACGCGTAGAGCGCGCCCGCCAGTCGAAGCAGCCATCCCGTGTGCGCGCCCCACAGGATGTAGACGGCAGTTGTCAGCGGGGGCTTGTCGAACCAGATTTCGCTATACAGAAACTTGCCGGATATGATCTGGAGGGCCGCCGCCAGCGGCAAGCCCTCCTCCGCCCACAGTACTTGCGAATGGCACAGCCGGGAGACAACCAGCACCGCGGCTATGAGCGCGAAGACCGCGCGGGTGGTCACTTGAGTGCCTGTCGCGTCTTATCTTCCAGGAGCCGTTCGAGCGACGTGCGAAATCCGGCTCCGTAAACGGGATCCGCCAGGGCGAATTCAACGAAGGTTTCGAAGTAGCTGGGGAAGTTTCCGATGTCGTAGCGCTTCTCGCCCGGCGGCAGTTTCACCGCAAGGATCCGCTTACCTTCCTCACACATCATCCGAATCGCATCCGTCAACTGGATTTCGCCGCGCGCATCCGGTGTAATCCGCCGGATCATATCGAAGATCAGCGGAGAGAAGATGTAGCGTCCCGCGATGGCCAGGTTGCTCGGCGCTTCCTCGGGCCGCGGTTTCTCGATCAGGTTCAGGACACGGTAGGTGTCGGAGTCCCCCTCGCCGTCGCTCGCATGCACGATTCCGTAATGCCGCGTCTCCTCGATAGGCACCTCTTCCACGGCGATCACACAACTGGCGCGGCGCGATACGAAAAGGTCCGCCATCCGCGACACCGAGCGCGATTGTGCGTGCAAGCCCAAAATGGAGTCGCCTAATGCCACCACGAAGGGCTCTTCCCCCGCGAAATTTTCACCACACAACACCGCGTCGCCCAGCCCCATTTGCTGCCGTTGCCGCGTGTAAAGGTATTTGACTTCGAGATCCTCGAATTCGAGTTCCTGCAACAGATCGCGTTTGTTGGCGCTCTTCAAAATACGCAGCAGTTCCGGATCGCTGTCGAAATGATTTTCAATCGAGCTCTTGTTGCGCCCGGTGATGAACAGAATCTGCCGGACCCCGTTTGCCGCCAGTTCTTCGGCCACGTACTGCACGATCGGTTTGCGGGCGACCGGGAGCATCTCTTTCGGTTGCGACTTGGTGGCGGGCAACAGCCGCGTCCCATAGCCCGCAACAGGTACAATTGCGCTTCGGATCACATCTGAATTATAAACACTTGATTTCCCCATTGATTTGAACGTGCGCCTCGAATCCACCACGTCCGGCCGCGGCAAGCGCCTCGATCACTTTCTGAAAGACCGCCTGCCCCAATACAGCAGGGCGCGAATACAGCAGTGGATCCGCCAGGGTCTGGTACTCGTGGACGGCCGGCCCGGGAAGTCCTCTTACACGCTGCGTGGCGGAGAGGCAATTGACGTGGAGCCCGCCCCGCTTCCTCTATTGCACGCCGAGCCAGAGGATCTACCGCTTGACATCCTCTACGAAGACCAGGATCTTATCGCCGTAAACAAACCGGCGGGAGTCGTGGTGCATGCCGGCGCCGGGCGCCACTCGGGCACCCTGGTGAACGCGCTGCTGCACCGGTTCCGGAATCTCTCGACCGTCGCCGGGGACCTGCGCCCGGGCATCGTTCACCGGCTTGACCGGCAGACGAGCGGCGTTCTCCTGGTAGCCCGTACGGATTTTGCACACCGCCGCCTGGCGCATCAGTTTGCATCCCGCGAAGTCCGAAAGACCTATCTCGCTCTGGTACACGGAAATGTGCGGGCTGACGCGGGGAAAGTGGAGAAACCCATTTCGCGCGACCCCGTCCGGCGAACCCGCATGAGCGTTAAATCCGGCCGCGGGCGCGAAGCCCTCACCGAGTATCGCGTCCTCGAACGGTTCGAAGGCTTCACACTACTCGAAGTGCGCATCGCCACCGGGCGCACTCATCAGATCCGCGTCCACATGGCCGCCATCGGACATCCCGTCGCTGGAGACCGCCTTTACGGCGCTCCTCGCAGCGAACCCTTGACAGAGCGCTTCTTCCTGCACGCGCAGCAGATCTTGTTCCACAGCCCGTCAACCGGGGCTGAAATTACGCTGGAGGCGCCGCTTCCGGAGGAGTTGAAGCTTTGGATCGAACGGCTCAAAAACAGGGCCGGTCCGATATAATCATCGGTAGAGGTTTTCATGCAATTCCGTAGACGGCTGCCGGCGGCCGTAGTCTGTTTCTTTGCTCTGATCGCCGGAAGCTTGTGTGCCGGGGCCGAGGTGGGCCAGAAAAAGGGAACGGCGGCGCCCGACGATCCGAACCGCATCATCCTGGACGTCACGCGCGTGAACATCCTGTTCACGGTGGCCGACCGAAAAGGGCGGTTTGTGACGGACCTCGTCAAGGACGACTTTCTGGTTTTCGAAGGAAAGAACCGCCAGGACATCCTGGAGTTCACCGCCGAATCGGACCTGCCGTTGCGTCTGGCGATTCTCATCGATACCAGCAACAGCATTCGCGACCGCTTCCGGTTCGAACAGGAAGCGGCGGTGGAATTCATTCAGAGCCTGCTTCGCCCCGGACAGGACAAAGCGGTCGTCGTCAGCTTTGACACCGCCGCGGAACTGGTGGCCGACCTGACGGACGACCAGCGGCGGCTTGAAAACGCCATTCGCGAACTGCGGCCCGGTGGCGGGACAGCTCTCTATGATGCGATCTTTTTCGCCTGCCGGGATAAGCTGATGCTCGACCAGCCGCGGCACAAGTTCCGCCGCGCCATGGTCGTGCTGAGCGACGGCGACGACAACCAAAGCCACTACACACGCGATCAGGCTTTGGAGATGGCGCAGAAGGCGGATGTGGTGATTTATACGATCTCCACGAACATCACCCGCATACCCAGCCAGGGCGACAAAGTGTTGAAATATTTTGCGGAGGAAACGGGCGGCCTCACGTTTTTTCCGTTCAAGGTGCAGGACCTCTCGCAATCGTTTGAAAACATCGCCAACGAACTCCGCCACCAGTACAATTTGCTCTACCGGCCGGAGCCTCTACGCGCCGACGGCCAGTATCATGAAGTGGAGGTCAAGGTGAAAGATCGTAAAGGCCTCATGGTTCGCGCAAGAAAGGGTTACTACGCACCAAAGCTCTAATCGGAACGGCGCCGCACGCGAGCAAGCGGTTTTCACCCTTTTCCAGGAGCCGCTGGTATAATCGGATTTCCGATTCCCCGGTAAGGAAAACACGTAATGGATGAGAAGGAACGCGCCCGCGTCCTCGGTGTGACTCTGGGCCAAATCGAGAAGCAGTTTGGAAAGGGATCGATTCTTCGACTCGGATCGCGCGAGGCCATCGTTCCGGTATCCGCCATTTCGACCGGTTCCATTTCTCTCGATGCCGCGCTCGGTGTGGGCGGCTTCCCGCGAGGCCGCATCAGCGAGATTTTCGGCCCGGAATCCTCGGGCAAAACGACTATCGCGCTACAGGTGGTCGCGCAGGCGCAAATGAACGGCGGGGTGGCCGCCTTCATTGACGTGGAACACGCGCTCGACCCCGGCTACGCCTCCAAATTGGGTGTGGACGTCGACAATCTTCTGGTATCGCAGCCGGACTACGCGGAGCAGGCGCTCGAGATTACAAATGCCCTGATTGCCTCCAGCTCCATCGATGTTCTGGTGCTTGACTCAGTGGCTGCGCTCGTCCCCAAAGCTGAACTCGACGGCGAAATGGGCGATTCTTTCATGGGCGTACAGGCGCGCCTGATGTCGCAGGCCATGCGCAAGCTCACCGGCGTGGTTTCAAAATCGAATACGGCGCTGATCTTCATTAACCAGATCCGTGAAAAGATCGGCGTCATGTTTGGAAACCCGGAAACCACCACCGGCGGCCGGGCTTTGAAGTTCTACTCCTCCGTGCGCGCAGACATCCGCCGTATTGCCGCCATCAAAGACGGAGATACCGTCACCGGCAATCGGACGAAGATGAAGATTGTCAAAAACAAGCTCGCACCGCCGTTCCGCGAAGCCGAGTTCGACATTCTTTACGGGGAAGGAGTGTCGCGGGAGGGCGATCTGATTGACCTCGGCGTCGTTCAGAATGTCATCGAGAAGAGCGGCTCCTGGTACAGTTACAAGGGCGAGCGGATCGGGCAGGGCCGGGAGAACGCACGGCAGTTTCTGAAGGATCACGCGGATATCCGCGACCAGGTGGATACGGAGTTGAGAAAGGTTCTGGGTTTGATCCGGCCCGAAACCCCGACGCCCGCCGCACCGGAAAACGGCCCGCGGCCGGCCGCGGCGGGAGCGCGAACCCGCTGACCTGGTTGCCTCTATTGCGCCGGCGCCGCCGCGAGCGAATGATAAGATAGAAGTTCTCCAGAGGTTTCTTGTGGATAGAATCAGCCGTAAAGAACTGAAAAGCGACCGGTTTCAGGAGCGTGTGGGTAGTACTGTCCAATACCTGGACGAGCACCGCCGCCCGGTCACGCTCATCGGCAGTATCGTGCTCGCCGTATTGCTTCTGGGTTGGGGCGCACACTGGTATTCCGGTAAACAGAAGGTTGTGCGCCAGCAAGCTTTGACTCGGGCATTGGATATCCAGAACTCGGCGGTAGGGCCTTCCAGCGGCAATCCCCTGGTGAAAACATACCCTACCGCCGAGGCACGCCGCGAGGAAGCCGTAAAGGCATTCCAGCAGATTATCAATGACTACTCAGGCTCCGAAGAAGCGACGATCGCGCGCTATTACCTGGGTGTGATCGCTGCCGAAGCGGGCAAGGATACGGACGCCGCCAAGTATCTTCAGGAAGTAGCCGGATCCGGCCGTAATCTTTACTCTTCGCTGGCGCAGTTTGCGCTGGCGCAGCTTTATCAGGGACAGGGCAAGACCGCCGAGGCGGAAAAACTGCTTCGTGGACTGATCGACCATCCCAGCATACTGGTATCGAAAGAACAGGCAACCATTGCTCTTGCAAAGGTAATCGCACCGAAGAATCCCGCCGAAGCGCGGAAGTTGCTCGAACCGCTGCGCACCGAGCGCAGCGCTGTCAGCCGTACCGCCCTGACGGCTCTCTCCGAAATTCCGGCGCAGTAGCAAGCCGTCCCGGCAGATGAAACCGACGCTCGGCCATCTCCGATTTCCGGTCAGCCATGCACGGGGCCGCCGCTACCCCGAACTTCTCCATCCTTATCGCAACGAGTTTCAGCGGGACCGCGACCGTATTGTCCATGCCCGCGCGTTTCGCCGCCTGGAAGACAAGACTCAGGTCTTCCCTCCCGGCATTTCCGACCACTTCCGGAACCGGCTGACGCACACCATCGAAGTTTCGCAGATTGCCCGCACCGCCGCCGCGGTTCTCGATCTGGATGAGGACTTTACGGAGGCACTGGCTCTGGCGCACGACCTGGGGCATCCGCCATTCGGCCACGCCGGCGAGCAGGAACTGAATCGCCAGATGCGGAAATACGGCGACCGTTTCGATCACAACCTGCACGCCCTGCGAATTGTCGAGACCTTCGAACAGCGCTACGCCCGCTTCCCTGGGTTGAACCTCACGTTTGAGGTTCGGGAAGGCATGGCGAAGCACTCCCGCGATTTCAAAGCCGGCCAGTTTCCCATGCTGGATGAGTACTTGCCCGGTCAGAAGCCTCCTGTGGAGGCGCAGTTGATCGATCCCGCCGATGAAATCGCCTACAACACGGCGGATCTCGACGACGGATACACCGCCCGGCTCTTCTCGGTTGACGATGTATGCGCGGCCGTTCCGGAATTCGCCGAAGTCTGGAACAAGATGGAGTTCCAGTTTCCAGGCGCGCCGGAGAAGGTCCGGTTTTCCGAAGCGGTTCGAGGCCTGATCGACACGCTCGTCTCCGGACTCATCGAAGGCACCAGCCAGTCCGCGCGGCAGGCCGGCTTAGAGACCGTCGGCGATGTCCGGCATCACTCTTCCCGCGTGGCACGCCTGACCCCGCCGGCGGAGGCCACAAATGCAGCTCTCAAGAGTTTCCTGCAACGCAAGGTATATCAGTCCGGCGTGGTCTTGCGGGAGAGGCAGGCATCGGCCGGTATGATCACCGCCCTGTTCGAAGCGTTCATGAAAGATCCGGAAAAGTTGCCCGAGCCTTATGTCGACCAGGCTACTGAGGATTCCGTGCACCGCGTTGTCTGCGATTATATTGCGGGCATGACGGATGGATTCCTCCGGCGCACATACGATCAAATGATCTGATATGCCAACTGGTGCCGAATTGTTCGTTGACGCTGCACAGCGTCTGGGAATCAACGAGTTTTTTACACTGGTGGGGGACCACCTCAACGAAGTCCTGCGTGTGGGCGCCGACCGCGGCGTGCGGGTGATCGACTTCCGTCACGAATCCGGCGCGGCGCACGCCGCGGATGCGTGGGCGCGCATTCATCGAAAACCCGCTCTGGCCATCGTGACGGGCGGTCCGGGACACACGAATGCGATGACAGGGCTGGCAACGGCCCATCTCGCCGCGAGTCCGCTGATTCTGGTCAGCGGCGCGCCCGCGGCCTCCATGGCCGGGCGGCAGTTGTTCCAGGTGATCGATCAGGTGGGCATGGCAGCGCCCGTGGTGAAGTATGCGGCGCAACCCGCCTCCGCCGGACAGATCCCGTTCCATCTAGGCCGCGCGTATGCCGAATCGATGGCCGGGCGCAAGGGGACCGCTCATCTCACCATCCCCGTGGACTTATTTGCCGCCGAGGCCGCACAGCCTCTCCGGATGCCGGAGCCCTACGCCGCACCCGCAGCCGTACCCGCGGATTCGGAAATCGACCGTACGCTCGAACTGATCCGGAACGCCGCGCGCCCCATCGTCATCGCCGGCAGCGGCGTCTGGTGGGCGGCCGCCGAACGGGAGTTTTCCGAATTCCTGAAACGTTCCGGGCTCCCCTTCTACACCATCACGATGGCACGTGGCATCGTCTCCGACCTGGAGCCATGTTCGATGGGCTATGCGGACCCCGCCCTGAACAAGGCGGTTCATGTCGCGTTTCAGGAAGCGGATGTGGTTCTCGTGCTTGGCAAACGCATCGACTACCGGTTGGCGTTAGGCGGCCCGCGCCTGTTCCGTCCTGAAGCCAAATTCATCCAGGTGGACATTCATCCCGCCGAACTTGGGCTTAACCGCCACCTCGAAGCTGAGATCTGCGCCGATGTTAAGCAGACTCTCCGTGCCCTGTGCGACCGCCTGGGCGAGCGCGGATGGGAGCCACGGAAAGAGTGGATCGACCGGCAGCGCAAGTTGGTGTCGGCTTGGCGCGAGACTCTTCGAAACACCGCCGCCGGCGCTTCCACTCCCCTGCACCCGGCGGCATTTTACCGGGAGTTTGAGCGTGCCCTTCCGGAGGGCACGCTATTTTCCTGGGATGGAGGAGACTTCGCCCACTGGGGCCGCGCGTTCCTGCCGGCTGTAACACCCGGCGGCTGGCTGCGCCTCGGACCTCTCGGAACCATCGGTTCCGCATTACCGAACTCCATCGCACTCCAGATGGCCAACCCGGACCGGCCTGTCGCCATGATCACCGGCGACGGTTCGCTCGGCTTCTACATCGCCGAGTTGGACACCATTGTCCGTTACAACCTCCCCATCGTAATCGTTGTTGGCAACGACGCGGGCTGGGGACTCGAACGGGAATTGCAGAGTGAATTCTATCCCGATCGCGAGACCGTCGGATGCGAATTGCGGCGCACGCGCTACGACCTGATAATGAAGGGCTTCGGCGGCGAAGGCGATAACATCGAGCGGCTCGAGGACGTCCGGCCCGCGGTCGAGCGCGCTTTTGCATCACGCCGCCCCTATCTGCTGAACGTGAATGTCCAGGGCACGCGTTCGCCCTTCACCGAGTGGCAGATCGCAGGGAAAAAACGCTGATCCGCAACGCTCACGGAGCGGCCTTTACACCCGATTCAGCCTTTCCATTCCAGCCGCTTGCCGCTTTCGCTGCGCGCGGCCACCAGCGCCAGGCACAGCTTCACCGCCAGAGACGATTCCGAAGGCAGGCAGAGTTCGGGCTTCTTGCCCTCCACGCAGCACTCGGCAAAGTATCGCAGTTCCCCTTCGTATCCGTCTTGCTGTTTCACGTCCATCGGCTTTTCACCGTCAGCGTTGTACTGCGTAGCCGGACGTCCGGCGGAACTGTATTCCAACGTGGCGCCGTCCGTGACCACCGAATATTCCATCGAGAACGGAAACGTCTTCGGGTGATGCCAGCCTCCCTGAATCACGATTCCGCCCGGGATATTGGGGTAGTACAGTGTTCCCGTCAGCCAGTCCACGCCGTCCTCCAACTTCTCGTAGCCGACCGCCGAAATGGCTTCCGGTTTTCCGAAAACCTGAAGACAGAAATCCACGTCGTGAATGACCAGGTCGAAAACGCCGCCGCCGCTTCGCGATTTGTCGTACACCCACCGCTGCCATGCCGGACCGGCACACCGGCGGCGGAAAATGGCCGCCCGCACCTCTCCAAGCGTCTTGGACCGCAAAGTCTCCCTCAGGGAAACGTACTCGGGAAAGAACCGGAGCACCTGTGCCACCATCAGCACCCGGCCGGACTCCTCACTTTCCTCCACCATCTCGTCGCATTCGGCTCCATCGAGCGCCATCGGCTTTTCCACCAGTACGTGTTTACCCGCGCGCAGCGCTTCAATTGTCACCGGTTTGTGAAGATGGGTCGGGACGCAGAGATCGACTGCGTCGATATCCTTGTCCCGGATAGCATCGTACACGTTGTTATATTTTTTGAGGTGCGAAAAGTCCCACTTCTCTCCCGGGCCTCCGAGATTTCCCTGAATCGCGCTGAGGTCTCCGGTTAATTTCTCCGGCACGTCGCTGACGACGGCAACTAGCTCGGCCTCCTTCACGTTCTTCAGGGCTTTCAGATGGGTGCTGCCCATGAACCCGAGGCCGCAAACAGCAATCTTCAAAGGTTTCTTACTCGCAGTAGGCATAGACCGGAACTCTGGAGCTAACGTCACTCATGAGGGAGCATTTATTGTATCAAAGGCCTGTGCCGGGAGCTTCCATCACCGCCTGCGCAGAATGACAAGCTCCGGCTGAACCGGGACGCCGCCGCTCACTTCGACGCGCAATGGCGCCTGGAAGAAGGAAAGCCTCAGGCGGCCAGAACCAGGATCAGCCATAATGAATTCATAGTTCGCATTCGCACACCAGCACCAGAGCCGAGGCAGATTTTCCGGCGGGGTGACAATTTTGTGTTACCTCGGCCGTGGGGTTTCATCTTAACGGGCAGGACTCATGCGGGAAGACAAGAGCAAGAGATGGCAGACGGCATTGAAGCTGTTGCTGCTGGCGGTGATTGTGGGACTGATCTCGTTCGGCCTCGATTCCGGACCGGCGGTGGATACGCACACCTACGCGCCCGGGGTCCGGAAGCCGATGCCGCATTTCGAGTACCGAGATCTTTCCGGCGCCACCTGGAAGCTCGATGAGCAGCGCGGAAAAGTCGTGCTGGTGAACTTCTGGGCCACATGGTGTCCGCCTTGCCGCCGCGAGACGCCCGATCTGGTAAAGCTTTCACAACAGTACAGTCAGGAGGAATTTGTGATTATCGGGATCTCGCTCGACGACGGAACGGAGCAGGTTCACCGGTTCATTTCGCAATTCGATGTTCCATATCCGGTGGTGATGCCGGGAGAGAACGATGCCCTCAGCGCGCAGATTCAGTCGCTTCCCACTTCGATTCTGGTGGACCCGGAGGGACGTATCGCGCGGATGTACGTCGGCGCGGTCTCCGCATCGCAACTGCGGAAAGATCTCCAGCAATTATTCGGGGAATTCCGGCCTACTTCCTAGATCCGGATTTCCGATCCATGCCGGGCGCCCCGGTTCTTCGCACCACCTGAGTTCAGCCGCGTGATGAGGACTGCCTCGACCAGCCGGCGAACTTCATTGGCGCATTCAGCGTCACGGCCGGACACGAGACTGGACCCCCTTCACCCGGGAGGAGGATGCCGTCCGTAGTGTTTCCGCTGGCTCCGGGAACGGTCCCGGAGCTCTTTTTTACCGCCCCTGCTTCTTCTTCTCCAGGTTCCAGAGCCCGCGCGAGAGCGCCCTTCCACAGAAGGGACAATAGTTGATGCCCGCATACACGGGCCGTTCCTCCCCGAAAACCAGAAAGTACTCGGTGTCGATCTCGGTCAGAATGCGTCCATTAGTGATCGTGTGCATCGGACCGATGCGTACCAACTCACGGCCGGCGAGTTTTTGAAGTTCGTCGCAACAATACCCGGTACCTTGCTCTTGCGTCTCTTCACCATAAGCGGCTTACCAGTTGGTAACCCGATTTTCCAATGCACCCGCATCGTTTAGCGGCACAGTCCCATCTCTGTAGCCATGAACAGCAACTACAAACAGACAGTGTTGATTACGGGAGCATCGAGCGGCGAGAACCTGATCGCACACATGCAGCTTGTCGCCCGGAACGACGAGTATGAGTACACCACCCGGCTTCAGCCAGCGGTAGCAGTGTTCCAGAAAGACCTGCTCCATCCTCGCGTTCCTGCCTTCACCGGACTCAAACTGATATGGCGGGTTCAGGTACAGCAGGGACAGCGATTCGATCGAGCAAAGCACATCGAGCGCGTTGTTGTCGGTCATCAGAAAACGTAGATTTCTGAGTCTTTCGCCGGTTTAGAGGGGCTCCGGCGACATTATCCGCGCCGAAGGCGCGATCATCCGTCAATCATCAGCGCCAGAACATTCCCGCGAAAACTTGTATTGTTGCTTAGAAGGCGGCAGAGAACCCCGCCGTTCCAAGCAGCGGGGTTCTGGCTCGGCAACCTTCATGAGAAGGCCACCATCGAAGCTGGTTCTACCCTGCCATGAAGCGTTGCCATTGTCAAAGTCCGCCTGCGTGGGCGGATGGCGGTTCACAGAGAAGTGGTTCTCCGGCAGCGCGTTTGCCGCGGCCAGGGATGCCAGACGGTGTTCTGGATTTGTGCCCATTGCGATCGCGGACAACGCTACTGCAGCCCGGCGTGCCGCAGCGAAGCACGGCGCCAGCAGCACCGGGCGGCCAACCGCCGCTATCAGCGCAGCGGTGAAGGCCGGCTTGACCACCGCGATCGGCAGCAGCACTACCGCGAGCGCCACGGCCGGCCGCGCGTGACGGATCCATCTTCCCTTTCGGTCATTTCTCCGGCACCATGCGGCTGTGGAGAAACGATCGCGGGCCGGTCGTCGCCGCACAGCGAGTTCGGCCTCCGCTCCGGCGGGAAACCAGCGCCGGTCCGTGGCTGCGCTGCTCGATCTGCGGCCGGCCAGGCCGCTTCGTCGATCCTTTCCCACAGATTCCACGACGAAGGTGAACTGGGATGATCACTCCCGAAATCCGTGTACAGATTCGCCGCTATTTCTACGCCGAGCATTGGAAAATCGGCACCATTGCGCAAGCTCTGAACGTCCACCCCGACACCGTACGCCGCGCCATTGAGGTCGAACGCTTCCAGCACGCCGAGCCGCTGCGGCCGTCCATTGTCGATCCGTATCTGCCCTTCGTGCGCGAGATGTTGGAGCAACATCCTCACTTGCGCGCGACGCTCCTCTACCAGATGATCCGGGATCGCGGCTATTCCGGCAGCGTCGAGCAGTTGCGGCGCGCGGTGGCACGTTTGCGCCCGCAACCGCACGAAGCCTTTCTGCGCTTGCAGGTTTTTCGTGCCGAGCAGGCACAAGTCGATTGGGCCTGTTTCGGTTCCGTCATGGTGGGGCGCGCCAGGCGGCAACTCTCCTGCTTCGTCATGACCTTGTCCTGGTCGCGCGCGCTGTATCTGGAATTCTTCTTCGACCAGACCACGGAAAACTTCCTGCGCGGCCACGTGCGTGCTTTCCAGGATTGGTCCGGAGCGCCCAGGGTCATTCTGTACGACAATCTCAAGAGCGCCGTGCTGGAACGCCGCGGCAACCAGATCCATTTCAACCCGCGTCTGCTGGAACTCGCCGGCCACTACCACTTCGCGCCACGCCCCTGCCAAGTGCGGGCGGGAAACCAAAAAGGCCGCGTGGAGAGGGCGATTCGGTATGTACGCGATTCCTTCTGGGCGGGACGCGTCTTTACCACACTCGCGGAGTGCAATCGCCAGGCCCTGGCGTGGCGCGACGAAGTGGCGCATCTCTACTTCAGCATCCATAACGCCGAACAGCAAGACCACACGATCATGTATGTGAGAACCAAACCGAATAGGCTTTTGATTCGGCACTCGGAGAAAGTCGTGGCACATGGCCTCGTAGAGCATTTCAAGCAGCTCTGGCAGCCTGTGATCTCCAAGCGCCGGTCAATCCTGCTTCCCTGCCGGAACGTCACCATCGAAGACGAATTGTGGGCAGAGTTGCGTGCAGAATGTGAGGACCGACTGGACTCCATCAGCGCGACTGAAAAGAAGTCCGACTTGCTGAACGCAATTATCCCTCGCGTAGGATCTGAACCCACCGACAGAGAACAGGGCACCGCAACAGCCACAAGCAACACAAAATCAGGGGCTTAGTCAACTTTTGTCACACGAGATGCTCCGCTCTCAATAACGCTGGGCTGGAGGTTCATACTATGCCCAGCGGATTCAAGCCGCCGAAGTTCGAAACGAAAGTGATCGTCCTGCCGGTGCAGTTCGATCACACCAACGCCGCGGAACTCTTGTCGGAGATCACGAGCAAGGTCCTACAGCAGTTGGAAAGCGACAAACCAGGGGACGCCACGGCGATCAACGTCTCTGTCGGCTACCGCCCCTACCATGTATGGCAGCGGAAGCATGATGGGACGATGGACGGCCGAATGGGCTTCGGCTTCGTCGCGACAGCCACGCTCACCTACGAGGACCCTCAGAACGAGGAGAACCCGTTCGAGGATGGTTCGGAAGTCATCCAATGGGGTTAATCTAGGTTGTGATGACGCAAGGTCATCCGGCTGCTCCACGATACGGAGCCCCCACAGGCGTCACGCAGTCGTAACGCACTCATCACGCAAAGAGTCCGCTTTCTGATTCCTTCCAACGTGGCCGTTCCCTACAGCACGCTGGGACATGCTTATTGGGAAGCCACCTAAATCACCAATCGCTGCAAAGGCAGAGCACCGTTCGCCGGTCGCTCCTACTCAAACCGCTCGCCCTCAGATTGTCGCACCCGTCGCCCCGAAAGCACCGCACTGTCCGGTTGCTCCTTGCCAACCCGCCCGTCCTCCGATTGTCGCGCCCGCCGCGATGAAGCCGCAGCCCTTCCCCGCCGCCCCCACTGCTCCGGTGATGCCCCCACGCCCGAGCCAGATCATTGCTCCCCCGAAGGCGATGCCCGTTGCCCCCAGAATTCCTATCGCCCCTCCGTCCCCGAATCCGGGCACAGCACTCCCCGGAGGAATCATCAAAGCGCAGGTGTCTGCAACTGGCCCCGACCTTGGCGCTATCGCGGCAGCGATTGCGCGGAGCGTCGAGCAAGACAAGCGTGAAAAGGCTGCCTTCTTGAAAGAGATGCGGGAGGACCTTCTTCCTGAGGCCCGCTTCGCTCTGGGCTTCATCAAAGACTACCCCGAGGACGATGCGAACGCCGTGCCCTTGAAAGCAATGACCGTTCTCGCCTGCTGGGAGGTTCTGGATACTATCTTCAAGAAACTCTATAGCCGCAAGGTTGACTTCGCAACGCTATTTGGTAGCGGCACATTCCGCCCGGTGAATCAGCTTCTCAACGACGCGCGCGACACTCGTCACGGCGTAGCGCATATTGTGACTGTTGGGCTGGTGCTCGACACCTTGTTGAAGATCCAGGCACCGCTTCAGGAACTCGTCCACGATGTCGTGGACTGTCTGGAGAAGTGGATCGATGAAGTTGCGCACGACGACTCCAAGCGCTTCGTTAGGGCGAAGTTCTGGGCCTATTACGAGGCGCACCGGAAGTTCCAACCGCAGGTGTAGCGAGCAGTTACTCCAGCGAGGACCAAACAGCATGACGCAAGGATTGGAAAGACAGCGACTCGGCGAGGTCCTCACCCTCGCCGATGTCGCATTGATTCTCCGCTGCTCGAAAGCGCACGTCTGCAACGTCATCAACGGCAAGGTGCCCGACACGCCGCGCCTGCCCCACCTTTCCGTCGGACGGCGCAAGCTCGTCCGGCGCGAGTGGCTGGAGGCCTGGATGGAGCAGAGCAAACGCCAATGCTAGGATCGGAGGCATGTCAGGATTCGACGCCGGAAACGCGGGAAGGAAACTTCATGCGTCGAAAGCGGTTCCAGCGCGGGAGCCTCGAGCCCCGCAAACGGAATGGAAAGAACTACTGGTATGCGCAATGGCGGGAGGACGGTCAGCCTCGGTCGCGGGAACTTGGACTCTGCTCCAAGATGACCCGGCTGGAGGCCGAGGCCGCACTCGCCGAGATCCTCAGGCCCATCAATGCCGCCGCCGCTCAACCGGGCAAGGCGGTTTACACCTTCGGGAAGTTCGTGGAGGAGGTCTACTTCCCCGTCGCTCTCAGGCGGTGGAAGAACTCAACTGCGACCACCGAACTCAACCGCATCCGCGTGCACCTCGTCGGCCCGTTGGGCGAGAGGTTCATGAAGGAGATCACGCGCGAGGAGTTGCAGATGCTGCTTGACCGGCAGGCGAAAACTCTTGCGCGAAGCGTCGTCGATCATCTCCGCTTCTGGCTCCGCTCAATCTTCGAGCTTGCCGTCAGCGAAGGAGCCCTGGACCGTAACCCGGCCAGGACGCTCTTCACGCCCCGGCAATGCAAGGAGGGCCGGACCAAGCTCGTGCTCACCGGCGAGGAGGCCTTGAAGGTCGTCGCAGTTCTCGACCTTCGGGAAAAGCTCATCGTCCGGCTCGCTACCTGGGAAGGGATGCGACCGGGCGAGATTCTCGCCCTGAAGCACAGTGACGTTGACGGAGATTCGGTCTGGGTCCGCCGCCGCCTCTACCGGGGCGACGTGGATTCTCCGAAGACTCGCCGCTCCTCCCGGCAGGTCGCTCTCACCAAGACGACCGCCGACATGCTGAAGAGCTGGGTGGAGGCCACCTCCCCCGGCGACTCGGATGCGTGGCTCTTTCCGTCGGAGAATCCGGCGACTCCGATCCGGCGCGACAACGTCTGGCGGAGGAGCATCGAGCCGAAGCTCAGGAAGCACGGGCTTCAGTGGGCGACCTTCCAGGTGATGCGCCGGACGTTCGCCACCCTGTCGAAGCAGGCCGGTGTGGATGCCCACACCCGGTCGGCCCAGATGGGGAACACGGTGGACGTGAACGAGAACGAATACGCGATGAGCCGGGTTCGAGGATCAGCTTGCAGCGGTTCGCCGTCTGGAGGCTGTCATCCAGTAGTGGAAATGGGGAGTTCTCGAAGTCTGAGACTCTCCAAGGTAGTGGTCAGTGGGGATTCGAGGTTCGGACGGGCCGAGAAGCCTTAAAGCAGTAATCGCAGTAAAGCTGAGCTGATGAACTCTTCCAAGTTGTTTGACCGTTCCGAGACATAGGTAACAGAACGTTCCGGACACATGGGTTACACTTTTACCCCCGAAGGGGGGCGGGAAGAGGGAATGCCATGGAAGGAAAGCTCTGTTATGGACGAGAGAATGCGTTT
>CAADGY010000238.1 GCA_900696665.1 uncultured Acidobacteriota bacterium | reverse complement strand
CCCCGCGGTAACACAATTCCACTCAGCCGCTGAAAAATGTCGACCTGCTGGTTCTTGTTCAGCCCACCCGCGACTCTGCCCCAGAAGATCCACCATTCGATCTCGCACTGCACCTGGTTGGGAAATTGGAGACCCGCGGCATAGACTCGGCGTGCTTTCTCAATCCGAAGCTCGTCACCAGGAAATCCAAAGCCTGGGCGCAAGCAGAATCCACAAAGATTAAGCCAGCGCGCTTCGGCGGCGGGACTGCGTTTGCGGCCCTCGCTCACTTCCAGGAAGCGGTCGGCCAGCCGGCGAATCGCAGTCACCGGCCAGGCGTTCCGCCCCACACCCATTAATTGTTCGAGGCGCGACGGAAGCTCTTCCGGTGGAATCGCCTGCCCGCCGCTGAAGACTGCCGCAATCAGCGCTTCGGCCGCGGCCAGTGATTCCTCGGCTATCACCGCTGAGGCGTGCCGCATTTCCGGTTGCGGCGACCGTGCCGCCGAAGCGGCCGGTTTACGCAGTTCGAACTGGAGCCTCCAACGGTGCTCGCTGATCTTCGACTCGCACCAGATCTCGAGCGTGCCCACCTCCGTCAGACGAACTCCCAACTTCACGGGAATCGTTCGTTCCTCGGTTTTCTTGCCGAATCGGATCACCGCATTGAGCGGCGCGTGCAGGTGCAGACTTTCTTCGGCTTCTGCCGGTGTAAATTCGACGACCTCACCCAGCCGGTCTTCGGTACGGGTCAGCGAGCTGTACAGCCTGAACGACACCGGGCGGTTTGCCACAAGCTGCAGGCCCTCACGCTCCAGTTCGAGCGACGACCCTTCCTCCGTACCGCGCGGCACAAGGCACACGGTCCGCACCGCATCATCCGTGCCGGCGATTTCAATGTAGTATGTTCGCGGCAGGCCGCCTCGGACCAGCAGTCCGGCGCCTGTCGAGCGCACATAGGAGTAGTAAGCGGCTCCCACCGCCACCGCAAGATCCAGATCCTGGTTCTCCAACATCAGCGGGCGCCGGCCGTACCAGGATCCTACGACTTCCGTCAGCCGTTCACGGCAAACCGCGGGAATAAAAAATCCACCGTTGAAGAGGATGGCTTCCGGGGGCGGCGATCCGGTCGATGTAAGAAATGCAGCCAGGTGCCGGGTAATGGCTGGGTCGGACACGTAGGGCAACCCGAGCTCGCGAAAGAGACTTCGCTTTTCCTCTCTGGGCTTCTCGTTCAGATCGCAAAACGGCAGGAAACCCTCAAGCGCCAGTTCGAGCGCCTCTTCGCGAAGGATCTCTGTCTTGAGAGTGCCTCCGATCAGAGCCGAACCGGAGCCCAGCACGGTAATCTCGACGCTTGCAAGATTCGGATCGCCGAGCAATCGCTCCTTCGCGGCCGCGCACTGGCGCCGCAGCGCGCTCCGCTGCCGGATGGAGAGAGGTACCCCGAGCTTGGTTTCCACCAGCCAGACCAGTGTCAGATCGAGGTTATCGCCGCCAAGGAGAAGATGCCGTCCCACCGCCGTACGGGTGAAGTTGATCCGGTCATCCTCGCGTCCCACACGGATCAGAGTGAAATCACTGGTGCCGCCGCCGACATCGCACACCAGCACGATCTGCCCGTCGCGTAGATCTTTGCGCGATTGCACAAGATGATTTGCGATCCATGAATAAAAGGCCGCTACCGGCTCTTCAATCAAGGTCAGGTTTTCGACGCCCGCCTCTTTGGCGGCAATCACCGTCAATTCGCGCGCTTCTTCATCGAACGATGCCGGAACCGTCAGAACGATATCCTGAGATGCGAGCGGTTCCGCGTGCGACCGGTCCCATGCTTCGCGCATGTGGGCGATAATGCGGGACGACACTTCCACCGGCGACAGGATACGGCTGTTTTCCTGCGCGTCCCACGGCAGAATTCGCGCCGTGCGGTCCACATCGGGATTCGACAGCCACGACTTCGCCGAGTGCACCGAGCGTGTAGGCACCAATGCGCCCTGCTCACGCGCCCAGGCGCCCACGTGCACCGTGTCTTCCACGTACAGGAAGGACGGCAGCGTACGCATCGGCTCCACGCGCCCCTGGGCGGTTTCCTGCGGGATTGCGAATATGTGGACGGGAGGAAAGTCCGCCTCTTCCGCCTCTTGAGGGTCGATGTAGGACAGCGCAGAGTTTGTCGTTCCGAGATCGATTCCGATATTCATTGGCGAATCAAGCCGCGACCTTCTCCCGGACGTTGAACTCCAGCTTCCAGCGCCGTCCGTCACGCGCCACGCACCAAAGCTGCAGAAGGCCGGTCTCAGTCACCACCGTTTCCAACGTCACCGGAATCAATTGTCCCGCGTTATCGTCTGCAGGAAGGTTTACTTCCACGGGAGACAGCTCTTCGAGGTCGCCGCGAATGTCTTCGATCATGAGACCGGCGGGATCGTTCTTTCTCACGGCCGAAGCGAAAAACCGGAACTCCGCGGGCTCGCCGACAATCAAGCCGAACTCGCTCTGAGGCAGGCGTACGTCGCTGCCCTCTTCCATGCCGAACGGCGCAACGGTCAGCGCTTTCAGGGGAGCCGGCATCCCGGGAACCGCCGGCATCGCGCTTTCGATTCCCACATAATAGGTGCGGGCAATGCCACCGCGGATCCGGACACCCTGCCCCTGGCGCGCTAAGCCATAGTACGCAGCGCCTCTTGCCACCGCGTGCATCAGATCTTCGCCGGGAAGTGCAAGGGCCCGGCCCATGCCTTCCTCGTCAAGCCAGGTATTCAGCACGTCCAGTATGCGTTCCCGCACGATGCCGGAGCGCAGCACCCCGCCATTGAACAGCACGTGAGTAGGACAGGCAAAGCCGCTGGAGCTTCGGCGGATGGAGCCATGTTCGGCAGCCGAAGCCTGCTGGCGCAGGAAACGCGCAAGGTGCTTGGTGATGGCCGGGTCGGCCGCATAAGGCAACCCGATTTCCTGGAGCCCGACGCGGCGCTGCCGCTGCGGCATCTCATTGCTTGATACCACCGGTAGAAATCCGTCGATTACGATTCTTACGACATCGGCGCGCCGCAGCCGGGCCCGAATCGTGCCGCCTACCAGGGCTGTGCCGCGGCCGGGAATCGTAACGGGTTCCTCTTCCGTGGAGCCCTCTTCGAACAATTTTTCTTTCGCCACACGGCATCGCTGCCAGAGAGCATGCAACTGCATGGCGTCGAGCTTCGTGTTCCGTGAAGCCAGTTCCTGTTCCACAAAACGCGCCAGCGCCAGATCGATATTGTCGCCGCCCAACAGAATGTGCTCGCCCACCGCCACGCGTTCCAGTTTCAGTGCCCCGTTCTCTTCGGTCACTGCGATGAGAGTGAAATCCGTGGTGCCGCCGCCGATGTCGACTACAAGGATCAGGTCGCCGACGTGAACGCGTTCGCGCCAGTCCGGGTGCCGTTCAATCCACGCGTAGAAAGCGGCCTGCGGCTCCTCGAGCAAAACGATATTGCGATAGCCCGCTTCCTCGGTGGCCTTCAGAGTCAACTCGCGCGCTACGGCATCGAAAGACGCCGGCACCGTCACCAGAACATTCTGTTCAGTAAATTGCGCATCCGGCATTTTGTAGTCCCAGGCGTGGCGGATATGTTCGAGGTAACGGCGGGAGGCTTCCACCGGAGAGATTCTGGGCACTCCATCCGGCGCATTCGGAGGCAGGATAGGTCCCGTGCGGTCTACCCCGCTGTGCGATAGCCAGGACTTGGCCGATGTCACCAGCCGGCCCATGCTCTCAATGCCGCGCGTCAGCGCCAGACGGCCTACCACGTAGTCCTCTGCGGACTCCCAAGGCAAGCCGGTCGATCCTTCCGGGAAATCCATCGGTCCCGCCAAGTAAAGCGAAGACGCTAGCAGGGCTTCGTCGCGGACTTCTCCCGGATTCGCGAGTTGCGGCACGGCGAACAGCGAAACGGGAGGCAACTGGTGCGGATCCGTTACAGACCCGGGTTCCGCGTACGCCACCCCGCTGTTTGTGGTTCCAAGGTCAATTCCCACAACGTATTTCGGCTGCACAGGCTTACTCGACTTCCAGTTCGGCGGGGGCGACGATGGTGGGATTCTGGCTGGAGGGCAACGCCGGCAACTCCACACGCTCGGCTTTCCATCCTTTGTGGCGCAAAACTCCGCCGCTTACCTTGCCGTCAGCGGGAACGTTTCCGATGAGCTTCAACGCGGAAGGATCTTTCGCATAGGTGGCAGCAGTATCGATGCGCGTGAACGTGCCTTCCACGCCATCGAGCACCGGCGCCAACCGGACATAACGGCCGAGCGATTCGCGGCACTGATCGTGCATGTTGCGAACCGCCGCCCCCACCTGTTCGTCCGTATACGAGCTGACATCCTCCAATAGAAAATCCACCAGGCGCGCGTCCCGCTGAAGGATAGCCAGCATCTGCACCGCGCCGTCAGCGGTTGTCCTTTGCGGCGGGGGAGCTTTCGCCGGCGCGGTCTTCTTCGCCACAGGCGAATAGCCGTGCGCCCTCGCTACCTCGTCGGAGAGGCGTCCACCGAAAAGCATGGCGAAAAACAACCGGAAGGCGTGCGTAATACGTGACAAACAGGTTCCCCCAACAATTCAGGATACACTCGCCGCCCCGCACCGCACCTGGGCTGGCTTCGCGACCGGACTATTCGCCGTTGCTCGCCCGCTCCCGCGCTCCACGAATCACCGTGGCCTGGCGCAGCTTTTGCATCTCCCGGCGGGCAATTACAGCCCAGGAACTCGACCCATCCAGCTTGAGGTAGATCTTCCAGTGTTTCAGGGCTTTCATGAGCTGTCCACTCGACTGGTAGAGAAGCGCGAGATTGTAATGAGCATCGGCATAGCGGCCATGAACGCGGATGGCAGCCAGGTAATGATGCAGGGCTTCGGCGCGGTTTCCCTTCTCGTCGAAGAGATTCGCGAGATTGAAATGGGCCAGAGCGTATTCCGGGTCTACCTCCAAAGCCTTGCGGTAATACCGCTCGGCATCCTTCCAGGCCCGCTTGTTGAAAAAAATGGTGCCGAGGTTCACCAGGGCGCCGGAAGAGGCCGAATCCAGATTTACCGCTTCCTGATAAGCCTTGATGGCTTCCTCGATGGGAGCGCCGGTCTGTTCCAGTTCCAAACCGCGCTGAAACCAATGCTCCGCCTCAGCTTTTCGCGCACGAAGTTCCTTATCTTCGAGCTTGGGCTGCGTGGGAATCGAACGGAGCTTGGTCAAGTGCAGGGAGTCGAAATCCAGAAGAAGCTGTCCGGATATGGGCTCCATTTTTTGCCCCGCCATTTGTACACCGATCCGTTTGCCGTCCGAAAAAATCCGGAACTCCCGCAGTGGATCAGGCACGTCCCTTAATCTTTCGCGAAGCGAGCCCAAAGCGCGGCGAATGCGGGCCAGGGAGACGCCATCCTTCCGCAAACGGGCCAGCGCCTGAATGGCGATGATGTCGGGAATCTCGAACGATTCCGATGCCGGAACCAGCTTTTCTTTCTGCCATTTCCTGAGCTGACGTTCTGAAATCGAACATAACCGGCGCACTTGCTCACGGGAATAGACCTGTCTGGAAGCAGTGCCGCGCACGCGAAGATTTTAGCACGGACGAGCACTTCCGGCGCCTGGCGGTATACACCGGTTTTCATCTGCAAATGAATGTCTATTAAGGTTGTAACGTATCTTGACAGCTTCGGCCACTAGATTGGATACTGGAACTGTGCTGCAACTGAATGGCAAGAGTGTTCCGCCACAGGGTCGTGGCGAACAAGACCCGGCTGAAACTCTCATGGAGCTTCGCGAGGGTGAGCACGGCATCCTGGAAGCTCTGGAAGTACCTGAAGATATTGCACAAAGACTGATGGAATTGGGGTTCATCCCCGGCAGCCGGATCGTAGCTGCCAGGAGCGCACCAGGCGGGGATCCAAGAGTATTTCGGGTCGATGGATCTGAAATCGCCCTCCGGCGGGAGACAGCGGCGGCTTTGCGGCTTCGGACACTCCTGACGACCCAACTGCCCGACGTCTCATGAGCGGCTGTGACGGTTGCGCCGGTTGCGCCACCGGCACATTGGTTGCGCCGGTTGCCGGAAACCGTGCGAAAGTAGTCGCCATTGTTGGCCCTCCGAACTCAGGCAAGTCCACCCTCTTCAACCGTCTCACGGGTTTGCGGCAAAAGGTCGCAAACTTCCCTGGCGTTACTGTTGAACAACATTTAGGAAAAGTCAGGCTCGGCGGCGGCCGTGAAGTAGTATTAGTGGATTTGCCCGGCATCTACTCAATGACGCCGCGCTCCGAGGACGAACAGGTAACGCATGACGTTCTGAAGGGCAGAATGAAAAATGTAGCACGGCCGGATGCCGTGCTGCTCATTCTGGACTCGACTAATCTGGGGCGGCATCTGACTCTCGCCGCTCCCGTTCTGTCTCTCGGCGTTCCGACGTTGGTCATTCTGAACATGGCTGACGATCTGCGCCACCGGGGTGGAAACATAGACACCGCGGCGCTCTCGCAGCAATTGGGCGCGCCCGTCGTTCTCGTCAGCGCGTCGCGGGGCGAAGGGGTGGATGCTATCTTTTCGTTTCTGGAGAAGGAGACCTCCGCGCCGGTTCCTGTCGAGCTACCTATCATCCAGGATGTTCCCCGCTGCCGGGTGTGGGCAGCGAAAATCGGCAACAACGCGGCATACCAGGCGCCCGCGCCTCCCCTCTGGACCCGCCGTCTGGATGCGATATTTTTGCACGCCGTAATGGGTCCGGTGTTCTTCGCGATCGTTGTGGTCGCGGTTTTCCAGACAATTTTCTCTGGCGCCAAACCTTTGATGGAAGGCGTGGAGAGCTTAATTGCGGCATCCAGTGATTGGGTGGGTTCCGTACTCCCCGAGTCCGCCTTCCGCTCGCTGTTAATCGACGGTGTGTGGGGTGGTGTCGGCTCGGTAGTTGTATTTCTGCCGCAGATCCTGCTGCTGTTTCTGTTCATCGGCATTCTGGAAGATTCGGGCTATCTTGCGCGCGCCGCATTAATTGCGGATCGCACTATGGCCCGGGTCGGTTTACAGGGCAAGTCGTTCATTCCCCTGCTGTCGGCTTATGCTTGCGCCGTGCCGGCCATCATGGCCACCCGGACTATCGAGAACAAGCGGGACCGCTATGCAACGATCCTGATTGCGCCGTTCATGACGTGCTCGGCGAGGCTGCCGGTATACACACTCATCATCGCTGCCTTTATCCCCAACCACTCTCTGCTCGGTCCGTTTCTGGGCACGCAGGCGGCGGCGATGCTTGGCTTGTACGTGCTCGGGTTTCTGGCGGCATTCGCCACCGCGCGCGTATTGAAGTCTTCGGTGCTCAAAAGCGAGCGCACCCCGTTCATGCTGGAGATGCCTCCCTATCGCAAGCCGACACTGCAGGGGCTGGCGCTTCGTCTGCTCGATCGCGCCAAAGTGTTTCTGCGCCGCGCGGGCACAGTGATTTTGGGCGTCGCGATTGTGCTGTGGGTGCTGGCGAATATCCCGTTACATGACGGCAGCGCCCCACCCATTGAGCAAAGCGTGGCGGGCACCGTGGGACGGGCGGTGGAACCGCTGATCCGGCCGCTGGGGTTCGATTGGAAGATCGGTGTCGGCCTTATCACATCGCTTGCCGCGCGCGAAGTGATCGTCGGGACGCTCGGAACCATCTACGGCATTGAAGGAGAAGCTGATTCGAAAGGCCTTCAGCAGGCGCTGCAACGCGACCTGGATTTGCCGGGCGCGGTCGCGCTGCTGGTGTTCTTCGCGTTCGCAATGCAGTGCATGTCCACGCTCGCCGTGGTGAGGCGTGAAACCGGCGGCTGGAAATGGCCTGTTCTCCAGTTCACCTATATGAGCACGTTGGCCTATGTCAGCGCATTCGTCGCCAATCGCGCCGTGGCGGTGTTTGTTTAGCCCGCAAGTCACTTCTGGAAGAACAACATGCGCGTCGCAATCACCAGCAGAAAAATTCCGTACAACTTTCGAACCAGTGCCGGAGGGAGTCCGAGCAGAATTCTTGCGCCGAAGTAAGCACCCAGAAAAAGCCCCAACGCGATCAGCATTGCATACTTCAAGTTCATATGTCCGGCACGGTGGTACTCGATGGCGCCCAGCAGGCTGACGGGCGGTATGAGCGCCGCAAGGCTTGTACCGATTGCGCCGAGAGGTTCCATCTTCATCAGGATTACGAGGGCCGGTACGATAATCAGCCCGCCTCCGATGCCGAACATCCCGGAAAACACACCTGCTACAAGCCCGATACCCAATGCCGTGAGGACAGTCATATGTTCGAAGAGTCTAGCAGATAGCCGGTCCCGGCGGAGCGTCGCCGGTACGCTGTATACTCGGAATCAATGAAACTGCATAGTTATACCATCACACAGGGGCGGGACCGTGCACCGGCCCGGGCGATGCTGAAAGCCATTGGGTTCACGGACGAAGATCTCCGAAAACCGGTTATCGGAATCGCCAACACCTGGATCGAAACCATGCCGTGCAACTACAATCTTCGCGACCTCGCCGTAAAGGTGAAGAACGGGATCCGCGCGGCCGGCGGCACACCCATGGAATTCAATACCATCGCGATCAGCGATGGCGTCACCATGGGTACCGAAGGAATGAAGTCGTCGCTCGTCAGCCGCGACGTCATCGCAGATTCCATCGAACTGGTTGCGCGCGGGCACATGTTCGACGGCATTGTCGCGCTGGTCGCCTGCGACAAGACTATCCCGGGCGCGGCCATGGCGCTGCTGCGGCTAAACGTTCCTGGCCTCGTTCTCTATGGCGGCTCGATTCTGCCTGGGCACTACAAGGACCGGGACCTGACCATTCAGGATGTCTTCGAAGCCGTGGGAGCCAATGCGTCGGGCCGTATTTCCGACCAGGAGTTGCTCGCGATCGAAAATGCGGCCTGTCCGGGAGCGGGAGCCTGCGGCGGCCAGTTCACGGCTAATACTATGGCCACGGTCATGGAAATTATCGGTCTCAGCCCGTTGGGAACGGCGTCGGTTCCACAGGTGGACCCACGCAAGAACGACGTTGCGGAGCGGTGCGGCCGCATCATTATGGACGCGGTGAAACGTGATCTGAAGCCAAGAGATATCGTTACGCGCAAAGCCTTCGAGAATGCGATTGCGTCGGTGGCGGCCACTGGGGGGTCGACGAACTCCGTCCTGCACCTCTTAGCCATGGCCCGTGAAGCCGGAGTCGATTTGAAGATCGACGACTTTCAGTCCGTCAGCAGCCGTACGCCTCTCCTGGTGGACTTGAAACCGGCTGGGCATTTTGTCGCGGTCGATGTGGACAAGGCGGGCGGTATTCCCGTCATCGCGCAAAGGTTGGTCGAAGGGGGCTATGCGGACGGTTCGGCTATCACCATCACGGGCCGGACGCTCAAAGCCGAAGCAGCCCAGGCGAAGGAAACACCGGGGCAGCAGGTGATCCATACGCTTTCCAACCCCATTAAGAAGAGCGGCGGCCTGGTTATCCTCAAGGGCTCCCTCGCCCCCGAAGGTTGCGTCATCAAGGTAACAGGAATCGAGCGCAAGGGGCACACGGGACCAGCGCGGGTCTTTAACTGTGAGGAAGACGCAATGGCCGCGGTGACGCGTGGAGAAATCAGGTCCGGCGATGTAATCGTGATCCGCTATGAAGGCCCGCGTGGCGGTCCGGGAATGCGGGAGATGCTTGGTGTCACAGGAGCCATCATGGGCGCGGGCCTGGGCGAATCGGTAGCGCTTCTCACCGATGGACGCTTCAGTGGGGCTACGCGTGGATTCATGATCGGCCATGTTGCGCCCGAAGCGGCTGCCGGCGGGCCCATCGCCGCGGTGGAGGAAGGCGATACCATCGCCATCGACATCGGGAACCGGACCATCGATCTCGAAGTCTCCCAGGACGTGTTGAAGGAGCGGCTCAGCCGGTGGACGCCACCTGAGCCGCACTACACAACCGGCGTTTTTGCGAAATATTGCGCGCTGGTGTCCTCGGCCTCGGAAGGCGCCATCACTTCCCCGGTCTACGCGGCTCGTGCGCTTCAGGTCCAGTAGTTCCGGTCGAGACTGCGGTACTGCACTGCTTCGGCCAGGTGCTTGGCGGTGATATTCCCGGCGCCTTCCAGGTCGGCTATGGTGCGCGCGACCTTCAGAATGCGGTCGTGCGCCCGCGCCGACAGTCCAAGGCGGCGCACCGCCATTTCGAGCGTTCGCTCGCCGGAATCGTCCAGCGCGCAAAGCTTGCGCAGCAGGCGCGACGGAATCTGCGCATTGTTGAATCCCCGTGCCTGTTGCGTGCGGCGAGCCCGCTCGACCCGCTCACGCATTTCGGCGGACGAGGTTCCATTGCCGTTGCCGCGGAGTTCTTTATAAGCGACCGCCGGAACTTCAATGTGCAGGTCGATGCGGTCGAGCAGCGGCCCGCTGATCTTCGCCAAATACCGTTGAATGATTCCACCAGTGCAGCGGCACTCGCGGGTGGAGTCGCCGTAGAATCCGCAAGGACATGGATTCATAGCCGCCACCAGCATCAGGTTTGCGGGAAACGTGAGGGTCATGTTCGCGCGCGCTACGGTCACCGAGCGTTCTTCCAGCGGCTGCCGCAGTAATTCGAGGACGTTTCGGGGAAATTCCGGAAGCTCATCGAGAAAAAGCACTCCGTGATGCGCCAGGCTGACCTCCCCCGGCCTCGGCGTTCCCGCCCCTCCACCGATCATCCCCGCATCGGAGATGGTATGATGCGGCGCACGGAAGGGCCGTTCCACCAGTACGCCCGCACCCTTTGGCAAAACGCCTGCGACGCTGTGAACCTTCGTGCTCTCCAGCGCTTCCTCGAAGGTGAGGGGCGGCAGGATGCCGGCGATACGCTTGGCGAGCATCGTCTTCCCCGAGCCTGGCGGACCAATCATCAGCACATTGTGTGCGCCGGAAGCGGCCACCTCCAGGGCGCGCTTTGACGTGGTCTGGCCACGGACCTCGGAAAAGTCCGGCGTGAGCACATCCTGTGACGGCGCCGCTGTAGTTTCCCGCCGGCGCGCGGTAAACTGTTCCGGCTGGTTCAACAGCGATACGACTTCGGCGAGGTGCCGGACGCCGTAGACATTGACTCCCTCCACCACCGCTGCCTCGGCGCCATTTTCGGATGGGACGATGACGTTCGGGATATCCGCCTTGCGGGCGCAGATAGCGATTGACAGCGCTCCCCTGACCGCCCGCACGGAGCCGTCCAGTGACAGTTCTCCCACCAGAAGATAGCCACCGGCGGCGCCAATGACTCCCATCGCGCCGAGAATTCCTGCGGCCATCGGCAGATCAAATCCTGCCCCCTCCTTCCGCACATTTGCCGGCGCCAGGTTGATTGTTACGGATTTGCTCGGGTACCCAAATCCCGAATTGATCAGTGCCGATTTGATACGTTCCCGGCTCTCCCGGACCGCCGTGTCCGGCATTCCCACCGTAACGAAGTCGCGTGCCGTTCCGGAGGGATACATATCGACTTCCACGTCGATCAGGTGCGCATCGATGCCGTACACTGCCGCGCTTCGAGTGCGGAATAGTGCCATGGTACAGAGAGGAGTAGTGCGTGTCCCGGACTGGAACTCTCAGGCGGTATCGCACGTGCAAGGAAATCGGTGGAGGTAGTCTTTGTCGAGCGTAAATGCAATGTGGGCAAACCGGACGCCGGCGCTGGCCGAGGTGATGCGTGCCGCAACTCAAGGAATCACATCGGGTTCAAGCGAGGAAGAGTTCGCGAACGTGCTGGCGGACGGGTTGAAACAGGCGGGCGTTAACCCTGCCGGGATCGAGATAAGGGAGGTGGAGGACAGTCGGATTTCTGGCGCACGGCAATTTTTGGTCACCGTGAAAACCGCTGTGGAACCCGCCGGAAACGCGCCAGAACCGCTGGATCTCACCGACCCCGTCGCGGTGTTGAAAAATGCTCTGAAAGGGGCTGGAGTAGACCCGGAACCGCTTAACCTGACGATGTCCGACGAACTGATTCACTATCCTGGTGGCGCGTATCGCAGCCGGCAGATCTCGCTTGGCGACCGCGGTGGAGACGTCTACGACGGAGATGCCGTGCTACGAACTCCAGACGTCGCGGTGATCGAAATCATGAACCGCCTGGGAATACGGGCGTAAGGCGGTACGGGGCTACCAGTACCGCCTTACGCACCACACCTTACGGCTCAATCGGGATAGCCGTCCCGTTACCGAACACGAGATTGCCGTCTGAGCCGACCGCGGCCAAAGCGAATGGACGCTCAGGCCCTCCCGCCGCGTTAGCCTGGACTTCAAAAGTGACGACGTAGATTCCGATCATGTTCGGCGCGTACTCAGCAGAGATGACACGGACACCCTCGTTGTTCACGCCAACGATAACCGGCGCGACGACTTCCTGGCCCGCTACGCCGAGCCACCCGGTTCCTCCCGCCGGAGTGACCGCACCGAGACCGGTGGCAAATACCTGCAGGATTTCGCCACGCCGCGCCGGACTCTGAGGTGTCACAAAGCTTCCGTCCGCATGGGTTATAACGGGATACGCGCGGGAGGCCCCCGGCGGAACGGTCTCAAAGAGGCCCGGCTGCACTCCGAGCACCGGCACATCGGAAATCGTGCTGGAACCGGCGCCCACTTTCACGGTGATCGTGGTAACGCCGCCGGCCGGAAGCTCGAACGGAGCTTGCACGGAAACCAACTCGCGGCCACCCTGGTTAGCCACTAAAAAGATGGGGGCTCGCGTGTTTCCGAACCACACCTCCACTCCTTCCAGTTCCGTGGGTAGGGCGCCAAGGAAGGGGACCGCATTCTTGGTTCCCTGGATGCCTGGGACGAGGTTGGTCCCGAAAATTGTGACGATGCCGCCGGGAACAACACCCGGCTGTAAGCTGGCGCCGTTGACGATGCCCGCGCGTTCCACACTGGGCCCGACCGGAACCACCGTCAGCGAGAATGTTGCCGATCCGGTTCCGCTCGTCGCGGTTATCACCACAGGACCCGTGCTTGCGCCGGCCGTCACCGCCACCTGAGCCCTGCCTTGTGCATTGGTAGTAGCACTGGGGCTGGATACCGTCGCGCTCCCGCTCGTTACGGCAAAGCTAACAGGAGTATTCGGCAAAAGCGCTCCTTGAGCGTCCCGTACCTCCACTACCAGCGGTTGCGCAAAGTTTTGATTGAGGATGGCCGCTTGCCCGCCGCCGGAAATCGCCGTCACCTGCCCGGCCGCCGAGGCGACTTGCACGGTGAATGTCGCGGAGGCGTCGCCAGCGGTTACTCGAATCTGGCACGATCCCGCCACGTTACCGAGCCGCACCAACGTTTGCACACGGCCCTGGTTGTTGGCAGTGCTCGAGGAGCCGCTAAGCGTTGCGCACTGGTTCACCGCTTCCCACTGAATGCCGGTGGCGAAGGGAAGCAGGTTGCCCAAGCTATCGCGGACCTCGGCAACAAGCGCTTGGGGAAGTTGCTCACCGGCGCTGCCGCTCTGATTATTGCCCTGGAGTAGAGTGAGCTCGCCCGCCACGCCGGCTTGAACCCTCAGAGCAAAGGTCCGCTGCACGTAACCGCCAACGTCGACGGTCAACTGCGTGTCGCCCGGTCTCGGTCCTAAAACCAGATTACAGACGGCGACGCCCTGCGCATCTGTCAGGACGGTGCCGCCCGCGCAGGCCGCGGTCGGTCCCAGGGCTGGATCTGCGTTTGTCATGACAGTCAGTCCCACGTTGGGGACTCCGCTTCCAAACGACACGCCTGCCTGGCGTAACACCTGGACGGCGACGGCATTTGTTATCGTCTGGCCAGCCTGGCCTTCAATCACCCCAGTTTGGCTTCCAAAAGAGAACGTCACGGCAGGAGGCGGTATCGGCTGGCTGGTGAACGGATCGATAATCGGAAATATCGTGATGTAGAAGGTGGCACTCCCATACAGCGTGTTCGCCGTGACCGAAGCCGCCGCCAGTTCTGCGCTCAGCAAGGGCGACGTGCTAAAGGTGGCAACTGCTCTTCCAAGCGCGTCCGTGATATTTTGCTGTGAGGTCACCGTAACGGGCACCCCGCCGATTCCAACCCCAGAGGAGAACCACGTCACCTCGGTGCCGCCGACAGGATTACCCTCCGAATCACGAACCTGCACGACAAGCTGCCGGCCGGCCGTCGCGGCATTCACTAGCTGGCCCTGCCCGGAAATCGCCGTCACCCCGGTACCGGTTTCGATGCCTTCGCCCACGGAAACACCAATCGACACACTCAGCCCAACCCCAGCCGCCGCTCGCACCGTAAATGCGCCGGCGAATGGGGGAGCAGTCACATTGGTCCGCGCCAAGCCGTCCGTACCGGTGTTTACTGTCGGATTCAATATCGTCGGGCCAACGCTGTCGGTAGAGAACGCCACCGGGGTGTTATAGACCGGCTTTCCGCTAACATCGATTACCCGGACCGTCAACATCGTCGTCATTCCAGGCGGGACAATCGGCGACGGACCAACGGCTGTCAGACCCGCGGGAAAAACTCCGGTAGCCGCGCCCGCATAGGCTAACACGGACGGCAGCCCCGAGATTCCCGCGCTGGCTGGCGTTTCGAGACCATCGGACGTAAACAGAGAGGTCGCCGAGCGGTATAGCGTAGTGGGGCTGAGGAAAAAGAGATATCTGGCGTTGGGCTTCTCTTCCGAAGCCACAACCGAAGTAATGCCGGAAACACTCGCCACAGCCTGCGTGATAGCGGGAGGATTGAGTGTAATCGAATAAAGCCGCCCGTCCGAACCCGCTGCGAATGCGCGATTGTTGGAAGT
This sequence comes from uncultured Acidobacteriota bacterium, assembly GCA_900696665.1. Lineage (GTDB taxonomy): Bacteria > Acidobacteriota > Terriglobia > Bryobacterales > Bryobacteraceae > CAADGY01. Next base: position 8,762 of record CAADGY010000238.1, on the reverse strand, counting down.
CACTGCTAGCTTGCCGGGAGCGTTGGCGTCGAAAAGCTGAACCGCCGAGGCAATAGGAGTCACCATGCGCGAGCTTACATCCAGAATCGAGACCGGCCCTGCCCCGAAACCAGTACGGTTCAGCGCGACGCCGCGAAGGCCATCCGGTGTGAATTGCAGCTTCCCAGGCTGCCCGCCCGTTGGGATCTCCGCCCGGATGCCCATTGTGCCTCGCCCATCGATCTCATAGATCGCGTTCGAAGAGGACACATACACCCATCCCCCGGGCGCTGTTGCTACATTGGTTCCACTTTGGGGAAGGGTGACAAAAGCGGCGGTGGCGTTCGTGGTCAGGTCCACCGCACTAACCTGGGTGGTGCCGGAGCCGACAAAAAAAGCCCGGCTTGAATCGACACTGACCGCTACATCCGACGGGACGAAGCCGAGGTTGACCGCTACGGGTGCGGTATCGATCGTTGTATCGAGGAGATACGCCGTAGCCGCGGCGATTGCCAGTTTCCGGCCATCAGGCGACAACTCGGCTGCGGAAACCGCTCCGAGCGAGTGCCTTGCAATCACATTCCCCGCGGCATCGGCGACGACCAGACTATCGACCGCCGAACTGGCGACGATATACACACGGGATCCGTCGGGCTTCGAGAATACCTTGAAAGCGCTGGGCGCCGAGATCGTGCTTCCAACCTGCAACAAAGACTCAGGCGTCAGCATGGTAGCCGTCTGGTTCAAATTAGATGGCCCCGGCAGAACGAAGACATTTCCCGCCTGCAGCCCGGGTGCAACAAAGATTGCCAATATCAAATAAGCTGCGAGCAGTTTAGAGAAACCCATTCTTTGCTCCTGAAAGAGAAGTTCTGTGCTGATGAGGACGCGGAGAAAACCTTCTTACACTTATCACACTTGAGGCACAAAAAAAAAGGAGGAGCATTTCTGCCCCTCCCTTTTTGACTGCAAATACGACTACTGGTTCAACGCTTCGGCAGCGGCGAGCCCACGATATTCGCCGCCAGGACCCATGACCAGAGCGAGGTAGCCCTGTGCCAGTCTCTGAGCGCCGACATCGCTGATGAAGGCATAACCATGCGCATAGAGGAAGTTGCACTGCGCGATGATGTAGCCCTGGAAGCCAGCTACCGGTCCGGTGCCGAGATTGCCACCGGCCGACAGCGACATTACGAGTTGCTGTCCAGCATTGATTGTCTGCGACGTCTGAGCCGGGGGATTCGTGCCCGGAGCAGCAGTGGTGCCGCCGTAGAAATTCAGGACGCAGGTGCCGCCCTGTGCATTGGCGCTGCTGAACGGATCCTGCGACGTGTTGCTGATCGCAATACCCGTGTCAAAGCCGGCCTGGTTGGTAACGAACGGGAAGAGCAGGTTCGTTACGCAAGCAGAGATTTTGATGATGTCACGCGAGGTTCCCGGTCCGACAAAGCGCGGAATCGGCTGGTTCTGGCTGGCGCTGGTGACGACGCTCAGCGGAGCGAAACTGCCCGTCACCGAGCCGGTGCCAAGAGCGGGCATGTTGTTGGCGTAGTTCGGAGTGTATGCGAACACAACGCCGAAAGTCAGGCTTTCCAGCGTGGAATTCGACTGCAGACCCACTCCGGTGACTTCCCAAACAGCCATGCCAGCGCCATTAACCGTGTTCACCTGAACCAGGTCAAACCCACCGGCAGTGCCGGCTTTGATGATGCCGCTGGGATCCGGGAATCCGCCGGCGCCATTGAGGTCGGTACCGGAGACGTAGGAAGCAACCAAGGTGGGGTACGTATTGGTGTTGGTGGTTGTGACATAAGCTGTCACACCCGCCGGCAGACCGTTAAAGCGTGCCATCAGCCTGGTGCCGGTGTTCGCGATACCGGCTGACGCATTCAGCCCGCCCAGCGTGAAGCCAGACTCGGTGTTGTAGTTGGTGCCAATCACATCCTGGACGATGGCGCTGCCAGTCATAGCACCGCGAACCTTAAAGGCGGTGGGGAAACCCTCTTCAAATTCAAGCCAGGCATTGATGGTGCCGTTTTGGTCCGGATTGGGACTTGTCAGATTCTTGTTTACCCCGACGCACTGCCGGAAACCCAAAGCACTTCCGGACAGACTGAAGTCCAGCCCTCTGGATACGAAGGCAACCGGTAACTGTGCCGGGTTCACCGGAATGGTTGTCGCGCCGCTGATGGAGATGAACGCGATAGCCTGATTCTGAATAAACGTGGTGGAAACGCCGATGCCGCTGGCGTTCGCGCGCAGGTTTGTAATGCGGAGGATGCGGGTGCCCGTCGTGCCGGGGGCATCCACCGGGATACCGAGGAATGCAATGGCGTTCTCCGCCACGCGGCGCGAGAGATACACGTTATTTCCGCCAGCCGGAACCACGCCCGGGATAGGGCCAAGTTGCCGCGCGCCCACGGCCGGATCGTCGATCATCAGCGTTGCTTCGGTCGTGCCATTGCTGTCCAACAGCCTGCTGGTGATCTGCGTGTTGAGGAAGATCTGAATGTTCACCTGCGGGACAGCCGCCGGGTCAGCGGCCGGCGTGCCGCCGGTGCACTGCAGAACAATGTCACCGACCAGCTCGGTAATGCCCTCCCCCCGGATGATGGGGGTCACGGCGCCTGTCGTAGCGCTGCAACTGAAGGCCGTTTGGGCGCTGGCGGTACTCATCGAGCCCAACATTAGAGCTACGAGCGCCAGCACCGGTAACCACTTGCGAAAATCTGCCATTTCCTTCTCCTTGTGGAAATCTGAAATCGAGTCGAATTGATGGAAGTGCTTCAACCTGAGCCTCAATGGGAGTATCGCCGCCGCACAGCCGGCTCTCTACCGCCTGTATTCGAACGACGTCCACTCATATCCGTACAAGCCCGATCGTTTTTGTTTTATACAGCTTTTTTAAGTCTGTGCTCGCGGGATTCACGCATAATGAATGCCGCTGATACTTGGACGCAGTCAAAACATTCATATCACTCCATGCGAGAACAAGTCAAGCACAAAGTGGAATCCAGCATCTGAAATTACTAATCGACCACGAGCCAAGCCAGTCTGCAATTACATCATGGAAAGGCTACGCTAGTCAACAGGCAGGACACCTGAATGTGGCAATGTTCCATCGAACGGCGAAATCTTCGCATCGATCGCGGTGTTCTGAAGGCCGAACGGAGCGCCAGCCGCTGGTCGGGCAGCGTGCCAGCGCGATAGCGAAGCCGCTCATTCTTCTACATAACGTTGCAATTTTTTAAGACGCGATTTCAGTTCTTCGGACGCATCCCTCATCTGGTTGGTATCGTAAATTACTCTCGGTGTCATAAATATAATCAGCTCGGTGCGCCCTTTGCTGTACGATTTACTGCCGAAGGCCGCTCCAATACCCGGGATACGGTGAAGAAGAGGGAATCCGCTGCTGCTGGCCCCAGCGTTTTCCTGGATGATTCCGCCGATGGCGATCGTGTCCCCATCCTGCACAGTCACCTGGGTCTGAACGGCCCTTTTGGAAAAGGCGGGAGAATTGATGCCCTCAGTCGGCGGCGGCTCAGGCGCGCTCACTTCCTGGTTGATGACCAGCGTCACGATACCGGACGGGTTTACCCGGACCAGAGTGGCCAAGGTCACACCGGTGTTCCGGTTCGAGATGGTTTGTGCGAACAGCGAACTGCCGCCGGTCTGCACGCCGGTCGCCGCTTGAGCGGTTAAGGTGGGCACTTCCGATCCGACATTGATCGTGGCCGGAATGCTGTCGGTGGCGATCACGCTCGGCGCCGACAGAATCCTCGTGAACGTCGCACTCTCGCGCGCCTCCAGGAACGCCAAAAGTTCACGGCTCTGGCCGACGAGAGTCCCGATCGTGAAGTTCAAGACGCCGCCGTCCAGACTTCCACGAAGCCGGTTCGTGGGCACCGAGGCTCCACCCGATTCACCCCGCCTCTGTAGAAACGCCGAAACGCCGCTGGCCAGCGCGCCTGTCAACGACACTTCGTAGATTTTCGCATCCACCAGAACCTGGCGCGGCGGAACGTCCAACTCGCGGAGGATCTTCAGAATACTTTCATACTCCTGCTGCGTCCCCTGTATGAGCAGGGTGTTGTCCATCGGATTCGGAACAACGCGTGGAATCCGCCCGCCGGGCACTCCATAGGAAGATGCGCCAAGATACGTTCCGGTCTGGTCGGCCGAACCGGCGGCCGCGGCACCAGCTTGAGTACTCTGACCAGTCACTGTCCCCGCCAGCGGCGTCGCCGGCGTGGCCAAAGTTGTCGGAATCGGAGCCGGCATCCCATAGCCACCCATGCCGCCGTAGCCACCCATGCCGTAGCCGCCCATCCCGTAGCCACCCATCCCGTAACCGCCCATCCCGTAGCCACCCATGCCGTAGCCACCCATCCCGTAGCCGCCCATCCCGTAGCCACCCATCCCGTAGCCGCCCATACCGTAGCCGCCCATACCGTAGCCGCCCATGCCGTAGCCACCCATCCCGTAGCCGCCCATCCCGTAGCCATATCCGCCGTACAGCATCATGATGGACCCCGCTAGGCTCTCCGCACGGCCGTACTTCACCCGGTACACATAGTTGTCCACGGCGCCCGCGGTCACCTTCACCGCGACATCCACGCGCTTGAGCCATTTCTCAACTTCTTCGAAGACACCTGGATTCGGCGCGATGGCGATTAGGGTGTTAATGCGGTCAAGCGGAACGAATTTGATGGGGGTGTTCTTCTCGCTGAGTGAAATACCCTTGAAAATGCTTTCGAGCTCGTCCGCAATGTCGCTCGGCCTTCCATTCTTTACCTCGAACAACCGGACACGCTGGCTTGCGAACCGCTCGCTATCAAAGAGTGCGATGAGTTCCATCAGCCGGTTGAGGTTGCGCCCGCTGTCGAGAATCAACAAGAGATTTGCCGGCGGATACGTCACCGTCGTGGAGTTTTCGCCCATGAACGGCTGTAGTACTTTCACCAGTTCGTCCACCGTCGCGTACTTCAGAAAAACCAGGTTCAGGTACGTCCGGTCGTTCTCCGGAATTTGCTTGATGTCCGTCGCGGGATCAAGAGGGAGCCGCGAAATCTGGTCGAGCGGAACGATGCGATAGATATCACCCACCTGCACCATACCGGCGTTGTTGATACGAAGAATCAACTCAAGCAGGTTTCGCGGATCGAGATCTCTCGTATCGCCGTAGGTATTCAGAACCACCGATCCCTTCAGGCGGGGATCGAGAATGTAGTTGATCTTCAGGATGCGCGCGAGCTGGTCAATCACCTGCGGCAGTGAAGCATTCTGCAAAGAAAGCCCGCCAAAGCTGACCGCACCCGGTGGACTGGGCTGCGGCGTAGTAGCCGCCGGGCCTTGCGGCTTCGCGGCGGCCGGCGTCTGCGGGCTCGGCTGTGTTCCGGTTTGAGGCTGTGCCTGGGGCTGGGGTTGTTGTTTTGGTTCCTCCTGCTTTTCGGTTTGTGGGCGATAGATGGGACCAAACCCGGGCGGCAATCCCCGCGGCGGCGGTGGAACCTCTTGCGCAAAAAGCAGCGGCAGGGTCATCAGGGCCGCGATTCGACTGGAGAGAACCTTCACGCGCTACTCCTTCACGCTTCCAGGCGCCGCTTTATCCGGCTGGTCCGCTGCGGGCTTCGGTGGGCAGTCCCGTTCCCAAACCGCCCGTTCCACTCCGGTCAGTTCGGATTTCTTTCTTGTCCACTGCGATTTTCCGAAGGGTGTCTTGCGGGTAAAGCGAACACTGTCGCCCTCTTCAGTGGCGGTCATCTCGGGTAACGCATCCTGCGTCTTGGCCGTGGATTCCGGAGTGCCTTCTGCCTTGCGCAGGCCGAACGGAGTTCTGGTGTAAGTCCAGGCCTTGCCGTTGGAATCCGTGTGGAGGTAGGTATTGTCGCCAACCTGCTTCGCATCGGGAGGGATAGTGAGCGGTTCGGCCTTGTGAACGGTTACTGAAGCCCGTGGTGCTGCTTTGCGCGATTCCGTCTCACGCTGCCCGGATCCGTCGCGTGCGGCGCAAATAAACGGCACACTGATCGCGAGTAAAATCAAGAGTCTCATAGTTTGTTTTCCTGCTACTTGACCGGTTCCCATCGGCACGACTCACCGAAGGGGGTCTTCGTCACGACTTTTCGCATGCCTCCCTGAACGGTGCCGGAGGGCGATGTATCGCCTGGCTGGCATGCTTTCAACTCGGCGCCGATATCCGCTCCCGGACCGGATGCCGCCGGCCCAGCGGACACCGTTGTTGCCGCTGATGTAATCTTCGGCGCCGAGGCAGCCGGGGACGGCGCGGCCTCCGCGGTCTCCGCCGGCTTACTCTTATCCATTAGTTCATCGAGCGTCCGGGTAACCGTTTCCCCATTCCACTCGAATGCGATCTCGCGATTGTTCGCGGCCAGCAATTTAAATTGGCCGATCGCCTCGCCCACCTGGTAGCCTCGTTGCGGACCTCCGGGTTTCTCGCTCAGAAACACTGTGGGACCACTGCCAAAATCCATGACGCCGTGCGCCACCGGCAACGCCGGCATCGGTGCCGGTTCGGCCGCTTCGATGACAACGTTTGGATTCCTGTCTTTTGAAAACAGCATCATTTGCGCTACTTCCGCGTACGACGCGGCGGTTACCGGGTTCACCGGCGCGGCGGGAGCGACCGGCGGCGCCGGCAAGGCCTTCACGGTTTGTTCCAGCAGTTTCGCCTCCCTCGCTCGCGCCGCCAACCAGTCCTGCCGCAAACGCGAGCCCAGCCATAACACCAGAGCCAGCAGAACGATATTCAACAGCCACAACTTGCCTTTCAAAACTGACCGGGTCCTTTCTTCTCCGGCAGGAGGCGCTTCGGCACCAGGCCCGATACAGTCACCCTCACCGGCACGAGCTTTTCTTTGTTGCTCGTGGCGCCGATACGCAAGTCCGTCGTGGCAATCAATTCCGGCTGAGCAGTCAGATCGGCCAGCACGTTCACCACCTGCTCGATGCCGCACTCCATCGACACCGAAACCGATACTTCGCCATAATCGTCACCGAATGGCTTTGGCTGCCCGAATTCGTTGCCCCTAATGTCCACCACCGGCGTTTGGGCGCGCCCGATGCGGCGCAGAATTTGCAGCAACTGCGCCTGCGCCTGGGCTGCCGTATCGGCCTGAATCAATCCTTTTTCACGCTGTTCAAGTCCCGCGGCCACCTGCTTTAGCGCCGCCTGCTTTCCGGGCGTCAAGGCCGCCATCTGCCGCATGCGTGCCAGACGCTTTTCGGCTGCCGGAACAGAATCGGCCGCCACGACAACAGCCGCCGGGGACGAATCGCGGGATGAAATCTGGAACAGGATGATCACGGCGACGGCGATAGCCAGAACGGCTAAGGCGCGCTTGTCCCGCTGTCCGATTGTCATTCAGGCAAACCCTCCCGCGTCGTACGAATGCGAAACACTTCCCCCGTTCCGGTGCGCCCCAGTGGCATGGTGAATTGCGAGTCCTGAAACAGAGGCGATTCGTCGAGCACCTTCAACAACGGCGCTGCCTGCTCCGCTTCGCCCGCGATGTGCACGAACGTTCGCGTGACCTCGAGTTGACTCAACCAGATGGGCGGCGCCAGCAGCTTGGTCAATTCGTTCACCACGTCCATGTCGCGCTTCGACCGGCGGCGGAAATTATCGAGCAATACCGTGCGTTGACGCGCGAGTTGCGTGTCGCGGTCCAACGCCGCAACCTGCCGCGCGTGCGGCTCGAACTTGGCGATTTCAGCTTCCAGCACCGAAAGATAGCGCCGTTCCTGATACTTTCCATGCACTGCCAGAGCGCCTAGCAGCAGCAGAAGGCAAGCCCCAAGAAAGATCGTAGGAACATACATCAATCGCGAGCTTGTGCTTCGCCTGCCGGCGGGCAGCAGATTCGCCGTGAGCGCCAGGCGCGGACAAGCGCCCGCCAATGCCACCGCATACGGAAGCGCCCTTTCCCCCAACGCGCGGCGGTACTCTTCATCATCCGGGGGAGCATCTTTCGGTAACGGCAGCAGGTCCCGCAGGTGTCCGGTCTCGCTGTCCGGCTCCAGACGCAGTTCTGCGAGGGCCAGTGTCCGCGCCCTCTCTTCACTGGAATGGACCTCCGCGGAAAAAACGGGCCGCGCCTCGCTTTCCCCGTAAATCTCCACCGAACCGTTGAAAGGCCGCATTGCCGCGAAGCCATGTGCCGGTGGACTGGAAAGCAAGCGGATGGCGGAGTAGATCGCCGCTGCCGAGAAGGTAAACGAAGCCGTCTTGATGCCCGCCTCGGCAAACAGCGATGCATAGCGGTCCACTGTCTCACGCCGCGCAATTCCGATGAGAATCGAGGAGCTCGAACCCAATCGCCCCCAGGCATAGACAACTTCGTCTTCGGGGTAGGGGTGCAGAGAGTCCACTTGCAGCGCGATGGCCGGTTCGAGGTCTTTGTCCAGCACTCCCGGAAGGTTCAGTAGCCGGACAATGATCTCCGAGCGCGGCAGCAGGACCGCCGCCGCTATATGTCCGGCTCCAAGCCTTTTTGTGAACGCCGCATATTCAGCACCCCACTCCGATGCGGGACGTGCGGCGTATTTCTCGATCGTGGCGGATCCTAGGATTTGGGAGCCCGTGGGCCGCACGCGCGTCACCAGCACGTGCAGGTCGTCTCCCGAAATCTCGATGGCGACGCCCGTTCCAAAAGCCAGCCAGCGCCGGATTTTCGTGCTCACTGCCATGCCCGGAGGTCCACCCACGTGTTGTCGTACCAGCGAAGCACGGTGTACGGCGGCTCTTTTGCAAAATCTGTTGG
>CAADGY010000237.1 GCA_900696665.1 uncultured Acidobacteriota bacterium | reverse complement strand
CGACGCGAAAAGTGGTTCCCTCCGCACCGTCACTGATGGTGGCGGCTCGCCGCAGTGCCGCGCGGATGCGAGCCAAGAGTTCCCCAACCGAGAATGGCTTGCTGACGTAGTCGTCTGCACCCAGATCCAATGCTTCGACCTTGTCCTTTTCCTGTCCGCGGGCCGAGAGAACGACGATCGGCGTCTGGTCAACTTGGCGTACGGAGCGAATTACTTCAAGGCCATCCCGGTCGGGCAGCCCAAGATCCAGCAAGATCAAGTCCGGCTGGCGTGCATGAGCCTGGGCAATGCCATCGGCGGCGGTGAGCGCCTCGTGGTAGCGGTACTGCTCTGCTGACAGCGTGGCGCGGAGGAACCGCCGGATCTGCGGATCGTCCTCAATGATGAGGATCTCAGGCGAGCTATGCATAGGGCGCCTCCGGCGGACTGCCCGTGTTGGGCAACCAGATCCTGATCACTGCTCCTCCTTGGGGCCGGTTCTCCGCTTCTATCCGACCACCATGAGCGATCACGATCGCGCGGCAGATGGCTAGAATTGAGGGCCTCTGGAAAGGTGCGGTGAAAGTGGAGAACGAACACGTGCGCCTGGGCGGGCCACAGCGCCGCAGTGGGCTGCGGCTCCGCAATCGCTCGGCAATTCCCTTCCGCCTCCATGTGAAGAAATGCCCGGCGTGGCTCTATTGCAGTGACGTCGAAATTGCTCCGCTCAGCACCGGATTCCTGGCGCTACAGACGACGGATGCGGCGCCCGAAGGCGCACACCCCGTAGAGATTGAAGCCGAGATTACCAATCTCCACACCGCGCCCGACGCCGTGTTGCAGGCAAAACTACACGCGGATATGAAATAAGGCGCTGGTGCCTTGCGGCAGCGTAACGCTGAGCCGGGCTCCGCTCTGGCTGTGCTTCACGTCCACGCCGAGGCTCGTCACCCGCGCGCGCGCATCGGGCGGGATGTGATGCAAGAGGATCGTGCGCCCTTCTTCGGCGTCGTGCCCGCGAAACACGTACACCAAACCCTCGCGGAGATCGGGCCGCCAGAATTGGACGGCGTCCCACGCGCGCGGGTGCGGCCGGCCCAACAGGCGGCTCACCCGCGCATTCACCAGCAGATGGCGATGGGCGCGGTAGGCGGCAATCTCCGCCTTGAGAATGCCGTGCTGTTCCGCGGAAAGCCGCCGCGGGTCCGACAGGAGGGTCCACGGCCCCCCTACCGATCCGCTGCGGACCATGTTCCGGAAATCGCCGGTCCCATCCTCGAAGCGGATATAGCGGTGCTGGCGATGCGGCGGGAAGACCTGAGCGTGGCCGTAGAACATCCGCCGGAGCTGAAAAGGTTGGTAGGCATCCCCAATCAACTGCACGTGGTGGCGCTGCAGCACTCCATAGTCCGGGACCGCGCTGTTGTTCATCCAGTTCTCGCAGAGGAGATTGGGCCAGCCGGAGCGGACATAGTCCATGATCTCGTAGAATCCCTCGACAGAGGCAACGCGGCTGTCTCCAGGAGGATGGGTGTGATTTCGATCCTGGCAGATCGTGATGAGGTCAAAGTCGTGTTTGAGCCAGTCAAGCTCAAAGCTGTCAATGATGCGAGCGAGTTGCTGCTTCACCCATTCCCGGGCAGGGCGGTGCGCCAGGCAGAGCGTTCGTACTTTCCAGGTAGAGGCAGCCGTTCGCGTAAAGAAGCCGTCGGGGATTGGTTTTCCGCCATAGGTTGCAAGCCAGTCGGGATGCTGCCTCACCACTTCAGACAGATCGTCGGCGTTGCCAAACCCAACCCACAAGCCCATCTTCATTCCGGCTCGCTTCACCGCTCTCACAACAGGAGCGGGACCCTGCGGGTACCGCTGCGGATCGCAGTGCCAGTCTCCGACCCTTGGAAACCAGCCGTAGTCCCAGAGAAACAAATCGCAGCCGAGCTCCGCCGCTGCGTCTACCTGGGAGAGGATGTTCCGCTCAGTAGGAAACCAGGGGTGGGAGCCTTCGTTGTGGGGACTTTTCTCGTCCATGGACGCAGCCCACGTGCAGTAGCCCACCCAGGGTGCCGAGGCCATCGTCAGCGGTGGAGCCAGGGTTTCCACGAGCTGATGGCTCAAGTACGCAGCTTCATCGAGACCGCCCTCATAGAAGCCATACCATCCCATCGGACCGGCGAATTCGGAGCCAGGAGCAAGCGGTTCCGCAAAGGCGAGAGGATCCAATCCGCCGTGGATCAGGCAGGGATCCCGGCGGTCTCCAAAAGTGATCGTCATAGGACCAGACCACTCCCAGCCTCCCACCAGCCCTCCGCGCAACTCGGGTGCGGCCAGAGCGAACCACGCGATATCCGGAGAGTATGGGCCCGTGCTAACCGCGTGTTGAGAATTGTCGTCTACCGATGCGTGGTGGATCGGATTTCCCGGCTCAGGGTGCATCGCGCGGCCAAAATTGTTGATCCAATGCAACTCCAAGGGCGCGGTGGTGGGCGCCACGCGAAGGCGAAAGGCATCGCAGGCGTGTATGCGAAGCGGAACGCCTCCGGTATTGTGCAAGGTTGTCTCCTGTCGGATCACAGGCAAGACGCGGTGGCAGAGGTATCGCCGGGTAATCCGGAGCGGCGTGTCGCCCAATTCGAACTTGAGCCGCAACTCGGTCCAATCCCCGGTGCTCGCCGTGGTTTCCTTGTGCAAACGGAGTGGGCCCTTTCCTGTGAAGACGGCGGGCGGTCCTCCCTCGGAACTGAATGAAACGAAGAATTCCTCTGATGGGATTGCCGGGTGGATCCACTCTTTTCCAGTACGCACATTGATGAGTGCCCTCGACACAAGGGAGCGATCTTGCAGCGCTAGCTTCTGATGAATCAGAGAGTTCTTCAATTCCCAGGTGCCGGTCGTGGCAGCAACGGCGGTAGCGGGCACAGACATCGAAAGTGCGATTGTTTGTCCGAAGCGGCGTCGAGTGAGATTCATTGCACCAGCCTTATCGTTCGTACCGGTCTCAAGCGAACAGCACCGCTCAAGCCGGAAGGAATCGGTTTCGGATTGCCGATCGATAACGGTACATAGGGAGCCGGAAGCGGGCCGGCATGAAGCATCCGGTTGAACAGGAGATTTGTCACTCGCAGCTCGACAGTGTTCTGAGCATGCACGAAAGCGGTAATGTCCACGGTGAAAGGTGGTTTCCACGCAATGCCTGCGGATTTCCCGTTCACCACCACTTCAACGATTTCCCGCACATTCGCACATTCGAGCAGGACACGCTGGTCTGGGCGCAGCCAGCAGGTTGGGAGCGCGAACCCGGTGGTGTAGCTCGCGGTGCCTGAGAACGAGGTGAACGCGGGGAGGTCCGTCCAGAGCACCGGCATGTCCAGTTCTCGCGCTCCGTGACCGGGAACCAGGAGTTGCCAGGCCCCTCCGAGAACGAGCGAGCCAGGGAAGTCGTCGACTTGGGCGGAGAACCGCTTTCCTTCCGAGTGCAGGAAGTAGCAACCGTTCGCCGACACTTCCGCGGTGGCGTGGTCTCCGGCGATCGACAGAATGCGATCGACGTTATGACTTTCACAGCGCGATGTCGTCTGCGGGCCGAAGACGACAAATGCCGATTCCCGCGCCTTAAGGACAAGCGCTAGATCGATTCGTCCTTCACATTCGTTATATGCGAACAACGGTTCGACGTTGCCGGTCTCTGGGCGGAAGAGTCTGGGGAATCTTCCGGAAACGCGAAAACTGGCCGTGAACGACAACGGCCTGTCCTGAAGATTTGCGACGAAGTAGATCTCCTCGTCCGCGGTTCTTCGATGCGCGAAACCGAGGCCGGTTCCCAATCCGGGAGCCGGCATGTCAGGCTGCAACACTTCGCGGAGCCGCATCGCTGCGGGATGGTTTCGCGGGTCGAGCCTCGACGTGCTATGACGTGGGAGAACATTCTTATCTGCCGGCCGGAACAACTCAGCGGCCATAGCTCTGACCTCGCCGTCGCGATTCTTGAAGTTCTCAAAGCCCGGAGCCTTCACATGTGGTTGCCCGACGGCAAGCACCAAGCCGCCGGCGTTGCGAAAGGCGAGCAGCGATGACAAGTGCTTGGGCTCGATGCTCTCCACATCCGGAACGATCGCGCGGTACCGCGAAGCGGCTCCACTGTTCAGCCGCGTGCCGTTGATGAGATCGAACGTGTAACCATAGGCGGCGAGAGATTCGAGCAGATCCAGAGTGACGTTCCGCCGGAAATGTTCCTCGATGGCGCCCGCAAGGTCGTACCAGGAGCCGTAAGCTTCTCTCCAGATGTCTTCGATCGGGAGGTATACCGCGACATCAGTGGAGGGCTGTCCTTGTTGCAGCATGAAATTGCACCGCCTCAGGTAGCTGGTGAGCTGTGGAAGATACGGCCACCAGGCGTTTCCCGGCGAGACGAACGAGGAGGCGGAGAAGTAGTAGCCAGGCGCCGCCGTCGAACGCGGAGAAAAGGGAACGCCATGGAAATTGATCTGGTTTACGCCGTCGAGGTAGGAGGCATCGGCGGCCGCCTTCATCTGCGCCAGGGTTTCCCGGAACATGGGGTATCGCAGCCATGTAAAGGTCTCGCTGGAGACCATGTTGCGATCAAACAGATGGGCCGCGGAGGACGCCAACCGCCGGTCGCGGACGCAGATGGCGAAGTGGTCCTGAGGACCGTAGGCTTCTGCTTCAGGGGCATCGTTGAGACCATAGGCCTCGATGATGTCCGCCGGAGTGCCATGCGCTTCCACCCGTGTCTGAAAGCCGCGTCTATGTGCCCAGTCGCGGAGCGGTGTGAAGAAGTTTTCGAGTGCGAGTTCGGAGATGGTGCGGCGAAAGTCATAACGGATGCGGGCGCCGTCCTCCCCCGAGGGGAGAAAGAGCGCAGCTAAGTATGGCCGCAGTGCATAGCCGCGGCGGCGTTCAAACTCTGCGGGGAGAGCGGGTGTCCAATTGGCGCCGAATACTTCCCAGCTATCCATCGAGACAGCGCGGAGGCCATCTAGCGAAGGCGCCTGCACATCGCCATTGTGGCGGAGGTGGAGGTCCAAAGCATCGCGGCGGAAGTGATCGAGCACCAAGCCCTCGGCCCCCGGCGCCGCGCGCTTCACCTTCATTCCGGTCGGACCTGTGACATACGCAATCAGCAGCCATCGGCCCGGAGGAATCTCGCGGTTGGTGAGGGAGTCCCAGTCGATCACGGTGGAGAGATCCACGCCGCCATCCCCATCGGGGCGGGCCAGTTGGAGAGCAAGCAGGTTTTCGCCCGGAGCCAGATGGAACGGTAGCGTGCCGTCAAGAATGCCGGGACCATCGGCGGTTCTGAGCACGTGCCGGATTTGCATCGCGCCCTTGTCCTGCGGGATGTAAGGCCCACCAAATGGCCAACCCGATCCCAGCAGAGATTCCGGCGCCATTCCGCGGGCGAGTCCGTGGCGAATCGCGTGGGCAACCAGTTCTCGATAGTCCTCTGAGAGATAGCCAGGCCCCCCGGAAGGAGCGCCCGGAAAAGTGTAGACCGGCGTGATCCGAAAGCCGCCCAAGCCGGCCTGGTGCATCGCGTCGATGGCCGCTTCGACGTCGCCCTTTTCGTAGGCTGCTCCGGTAAACCACCACCAGAACGCCGAAGGTGCGTAAGCCCGCGGCGGATCGCGGAACGCATCGTTCAATCCCAGGAGTGCCGTCACCAACACCAGGAAAAGGATCGGAAACCGCGCCTTCATTGCTGCACGCGATTCTTGACTACGGCGGCCGCGGGCTGGGCATAAGCAAGGATGAATCCGGGCATGAGCGGCCGCGTCTGGCCGGTGAACTGCCGAGGCCGCCCGGACAGGTGGGCCTCTTCCGGATTGTTCACCGCGAAGGCGGACCATCCCACTTGTCCGCGGCCGAAGGGTTCTTCGGGATCGCGGTTTTGGTTTGCGTCGAGATAATCGAGAATTCGTGCGGCCTGATCGCGATAGGCATCCTCGCCCGTCGCGGCGGCCAGATTTGCGAGTCCGTATGCGACGAGCGGCACGGCGAGATCACCCGAAGCGAACTGCCACGCCAGCGCTGCGTCGAGGGCTTTGCGGACGCGGGCCGGCTTGCCGCCCGAGATATAGAAATCGGAAAGAGCCGCAATAACATGGTCAACGAAACCCGCCGCGCGGGGGCGGTCCTTCGCGAGCATGTAGGCGGGCCAACTGCCGTCGGCATTCTGCACTTTCAGGAACGCTTCGGCCGGCGCCTGCGCGGCGTTCAGGTACTCCTGTTTCCCGGTATAGTCGTGGAACCGGCAGAGCATGTGGAGCAGGACGGAGACAGTGCGCGCATCGACGCGTGTGAAATCCGTGCGGAACCGAAGGAGTTCTTCACCGCAACGCTGGATCCACTCCCATGCAACGGGATCGCCGCTTGCTCCCGCCCATAGCAGGAGGCCCAGCAGCCAGGCATGGTCCGGCGCACCGGCGCGGTCGGTTTCCACGTAACCGTGGCCGTAGCCGTGCGTATACATGCCCCACTGCGGATAGTGCCGGATATCGATGTCCAGCAGGTGCCGGGCAACGATGCGGCACCGTTCCCACGCGGCCGGGCTACCCGTGCGGAAGTGGTAGAGGAGCAGGCCGAGAAACGGATCGCCCTCATTGTTGTGCCAGTATCCTTCGCGCGCCATCTCCCCCATGTGGCCCCACTTGGTGCCGGGGTGCGCCATGTAGTCCGGAGCGGCGGTCATGTACCGGAAATCGCCGTAGTCGAACTTGCCGTAACACTTGAAGAGATCGATGTGCCGGTCGAACCAGCCGAAGCACTCGTCGAAAAGGCGTGCATAGCGAGGACTCTGGGACAGGATTCCCAATGCCCCTGTGGCGCAAGCCTGCGCGGGATCGAGGACACCGCGGCGAGGCAGTAGCGTGCCCCGGTGGATGTGACGTTCGAAGGCCGCCCTTTCTGTTGCTCCAGCCAGCGGGCAGAGCACAATCTCCTGGGTTTTGGCGGTGCCCTGTTTGACGTCCAGGCATTTGAGCTCGGAATCGAAGAACGCCTGATACGGATGCGGAAGAACAGGCCAGTATTTCGTCTTTACATATGGCTTCTCCCCGTCAGGATTGGAAGGCAGGATCGGTTTGCCCGCCAGGTGGCGATTGGCGCGCTCGGGCCAGAGACCGATGCTCAGGTCTCCGTTTCGAATAGCGATCTCGTTGGGATACTCTTCCCAGAACCGAGGCACAAAGACTCCGACACCGCTTTTGCTTCCCGAAAGGGAAAGCCAACCGGGGAAGTGATCCCCGCTGCAGCCTCCGCTTGAGAGGTGCTGCTCGCGACCATCGGGGTTTAGGGTCTTGGCCCAGTATTGATCGTGGTCTTCCTGCAGAATGAACACCGGCCAGTCTTTGAGGAACGGACCATCGTAGATCCCCGTCTGGCAACCAAAAACCAGACGATCAGCCTCAAATCCAGTGCCTACATGCAGGCGAATATCGCGGATCTTCTGGGAATCTCCGGGACAGCGATTTATCCAGGTCACCGCAACCGAGATCTGCGGGCGGCTCCGGTAGGTCGTAAATCGAAAAATGAAATCGAACAAGGACTCGACGTTGTCCGCCCGGCATGGGCCCTCAAGCCGAACGCGGGTTCTTACGGGACCCCGTTCCTCCGCAACGACGCGGGCACCGGCGGACCCGAGCGAAGACCTGAATACCGTTCCATCATGGCGGGTGATGATGAGGTCCAGGGGGCCGACGCCGTCAATGGTGGCGACGCCCTCACGGATACGGATCCGTGCTGCCTTGGATTGAAGCCGCAGCGGCGCGACTTTCCCGCGACGCACTACGTAGTCACTAACGCCCGGCTGCGATTCGAACACCACCGATAGCCAGCGAATGCTTCCGTCCGGCCAGCGTAGCACCGGCTGCATTTGCGAAGGGAGCGCGACACCGCCCATGGAGAATACGGCGAGGTCGTCCGCACTCTGACGGGCCGAGCGCGAAAGCGGAATGGCGACTTCCACCGGTGTCGTTACTTCCGGGGCCATAGCAGGAACTCGGATGGAGACGCCGTCTGACAGGTCCGCGGAACCGAACAGAGGCAGGGCCGTTCCGGCGAGAGATTGCTTGAGAAGTGTGCGGCGTGACCAGTTCATCGAGAGTGGCTACCACGCCAGACGGCCCACGAAGGAGATCACGCGGCTTCCGTTGACGGTGCCCTGGAAGCGTCCGAAATTGGCGGGGTCGTTCACATCCATGTTATAGGCCATGGAACGGTGCCAGTAGTAGCCATGGTTGAACGCGTTCTGCATACGGGCATTGAACTCGAAGCGGACGCGCTCCGTGATGGGAAAGGCCTTGTGGAGACCCATATCGAAGGTCCACCAGGTTGGCTCCTGCAGGAAGGTAAGGCCGGCGTTGCCAAACCGCCCGATATTTTCTTCCGGCATCTTGAACGCGCTCGGATCCAGAAACATGTCTCCCGGTTTGAGGTCCGTATTTCGGAACTTCGGATCGCCGACGACATCGGGCGAGCCAAGCCGGAAGTTGGTTCCGGATGGGTCCGTACCGCCCCAATAAAGCGGTGAGATCCACCAGCCGGTTTCCACGTTAAAGTTACCGCTGACGGCCCAGCCTCCGAGAACCTGGTTCACTGCCGGATTCCAGTTGGTGCCGAACTTTCTGCCGCGGCCAAAAGGCATGTCCGCAAAGAAGAGAGTGGTCCATTTGAACTTCGGATTCTCCGGCTGGTTGCCGCGCATCCCTTCGCGGTTCCAGGTCGGGTTACCGAGACCGAAATCGTAGCGCAGGTCCGGAAGGTCGCCAGGACCGTCGTAGGTGTCGGTGAAGTTCCGCGACCAGGTGAAGCCCGAGTTGAACGTAAGCCCGCTCATAAGCCTACGTTCCGCCGAGAGATTGAGGCCATGATAGATCTGGTTGCCGCCGTTCTCCAGATAACTGATCTGGCCGTACTGCGGATAGGGACGGCGGTCCTCCGTGAATGGAATCGTGCTCGGCGGAGGCGTGTTGTAGTCTCCCCAGCCGCCGCGCAGCCAGAGCAGGTCGGTCGATTTCACTCCAACATATTGGGCGCGCAGGGCAGTCTGGCCGACCTGCCGTTCCAGCGTGAAGTTCCATTGCTGAGTGTATGGGTTCTTCAGGTTGGCAATGAATCCGCCGGCGGAGTAAGTGCCGCCAAATGACGAGTCGCCAATCTCGTTTGTCGGGAACCCATTGGGCCACTGCCAGACGGCTTGGCCGTTCGCCAACCGGTTTGTAAATGTCTCGGTACCTCCCCATGGGCTGCTCGAGACAAGACCAGTGAGGTAGCTCAGGCTGATCTCATTAGTGTAGATGCCGTAGGCCGCGCGAATCACCGTTTTCTCGCCGAAGGGTCTCCAGGCAAGTCCAATGCGCGGCGAGATGTTGTTCCAGTCTGCTTTGCGCAGCCGTGTTGGAAAGCCCGCGGAAGCCGCCGTGACGGTACCGATGGTTTTCGGGAACACCGGCACGATGGAATCGATCGCCTGCTGGTTGGGCAGGACCAGGTTTCCTGTCCGCGGGTCGAAGTTGTAGTAGAGGTCCTCGTTCGCCGTGCCGGGGAAATTCACGTCCCAGCGTGCGCCAAGATTCAGTGTCAGCCGGGGACTTACCTTGAAGTCGTCCTGGATCCACCAGCCCATGTACCAGGCAGACTTGATGTCTGGTCCGAAAGCCGCCCGGGGATAGGGGCGAACAGCGCGGCTTGGAAGACCGAGCAGGAAGTCCGCAAGACCGTAGCCGCTGAAGGTCCCATCGAACGTGAAGGAGCCGGGGCGATCGTAGCTTCGATTGTCATTCACATCCTTACGAAAGTTCGTCCCCATCTTCACTGTGTGGCGATTATGTACCCACGTAGCGTTGTCGAAGATTTCCCAGAGATGGTTGGAGCCGGTTCCGTCTCCCACCCACGACGTAATGTACTGGGCACCGGTGATGTTGAGGTCCGGCACATTGTGGCGGTCCGGACCCGTCAGAATGTCCGGAATGCCGGTGATTCCAAGTAAACCGACGATCTCACTCGAGTTGAGCCCGATATACTGCTTGTTGAAGACCCTCGAACGGCCGAAGCGAAACTCGTTGATGAGATTCGGTCGAAAGACATGCGCGTCCGTTACAACGAAAGAATCGATCGTAAACAGAGACGCATTCATGCCCACCCCGAAGTCGCGATAAGCGGCGCCTTCCGGATTCCAAAGGCGGCTGTAGCGCACAAAGAAGTTGTTCTTGTCGTTGACCACCTGGTCAACACGAAGATCCATGCGGACCGATTTCCCGTCGGTCTCCGAGAGCACCGGCAGGAAGAGATTATCCTGGTAGCCGACGCGGGTGGGCAACGGATAAATGGTCTCCAGATAGGCTTTCGATCCGCTGTAGATCCGGCCTGTAGGGATGCGATTACCCGGGAACTGTAGCCCCGTCGCCGGATCGATGATGGGGATGAGGTTCCCTTCGGGATCCCGGAAATCCGAAAAATCGCCAGCGCGCATCTTCGCGTCCGGGCTTGTGATGAAGCCATCCGTCCGCCAGGGAGCTTGCATGATGGTGAGCGAGTTCAGGAAGAAGGTCCTGTTTCGCCCGTCGTACAACTTCGGGATGAACATCGGGCCATCGATGCTATAGCCCATATAGTTGGTACGGGCAAAGGGTTTGTCGGCTGCGGCCGGTGCATTGTGGTCGTTGGCGTTGAAGAGGGAGTGCATGGTGTCCAGGAAGATGTTGCCGTGGAATTGGTTGGTTCCACTCTTCGTGATGGCGGAAACCTGGGCGGGCGCGCGCGATTCCGCGCCGGCGTTCACCAGGGTGAACTTGATGGATGCGAGTGAATCGACGTTCAGCGACGACTCCTGTTGCATGTTGCCGGCATAGGGGCTCCGGTTTGCCAAGCCGTCGTTGTCGAATGCGACCTGCGCGGTTCTGGCGCCGTTGATCAGCATTCGGCCGCTAAAGCCGTAATTCGCGCCGGGCAGGCCGCTCACAATCGTTCTCATGTCGGAACGCGCATTCACGTCCAGGGGAACCTGCATGACCATCTTTCCTTCGAAGGTCTGCGAGGTCTGGGAGCGCTCCGTTTCGATGATGGGGGGATCGCTTGTGACCTCGATCGATTGATTGAGATCGCCGACCTCCAGTTCCATGCTGACCGTCAGGACCCGGTTGCTTTCCACGAGTACCGGTTCCCTTGTAACGCGCTTGAAACCGCTCATCGTGACTTCGAGACGGTAGGTATCTGGAGTGAGATTCGCGGCTCGATAGATTCCCTGTTCGTTTGTTTCGAAGGAGACGGAGGTCCCCTTGTTCAGGCTCGTGATCTGAACTTTGGCGCCGACGACAGGCGATCCGGAGGCGTCCGTGATCATGCCCGTGAGGGAGCCGTAATACTGTTGCGCAAACCCGGGCACCAGCAGAAGAGCAGATGCCGCGAGCGTAATGAAAGACTGGCGTCGCCGTCGCAACTCAAACTTGAACCACATGATCGATATCCTCCCGGCCCACCAAAGATTCCATGAAATATTTCATTGCGGTTAGTCTATGTCAGCCCCGGCACCTTGTCAAGCACAGATTTTGTGTCTCGCCGGGCATGGAACGGCCAAGTGCTTCTCGTATATCATACGTAACAATATGAAACTAGTGATTTTATACTGTATGCCTCTGATTCTGCGCTTTCGCGGGTGCCCACCTGCAATGCTCTACTGCCGGGATTGACAACCTATACCGACTTCACATAGACTGTTCCAAGACTAAATGAAACACTTCATCGCGGCCACAGCCCTGTTGGTTTTCTATCCGGCCCAGATCTTTGCCCAACCTCATGTTGAGTTCCGCGACGCTTCGTTCTACCGATTTCCCGGTATCACGCGCCTCGACAAGAAGAATGCCATCGACTGCAACAGTCCCGCCGTGTGGGTGGGCTCGACTTTTTACCTCTTCAACTCATACGCACAGCCGGCCCGTGGCTCGGGGGATAATCTCCTGGCGGTAAGGTCGATGACGATCACTCCGATGGAAGGAGAAATCGACGGGATACGCCTGGACAAGCTCTTCATCTGGCTCGAGAGTGTCTGGATGGATCAGCGCGGAATCCTTTATGGCTGGTACCACTACGAACCCGATGATGTCTGCAAACCGGGCGCCCATCTCCCCACCGCGCCGCGGATCGGCGCCTTGCGCTCTAAGGACAACGGAGCGACGTGGGAACACCTGGGCGTTGTGATCGATCCCCCCAAGGATTCCTTCCGCTGCGATACGCCGAGCCCCTGGGACGCCGGTGGCCACGGAGACTTCTCGGTGATCGCGGATCACAATCAGGAATACCTTTACTTCCTCTACAGCAGCTATGTGAAAGACATCGGCCAGCAGGGCGTCGCCGTCGCACGGATGCGGGTGACGGATCGCGACGTCCCCGTCGGCAAGGTCTTCCGCTGGCACCAGGATCAGTGGGAGCAGCCTGGCATCGGCGGCCTTCACACGGCGATCTGGTCGCCGAAGATCGACTGGCATCAACCGAATGCCGATATCTTCTGGGGCCCTTCGGTCCATTGGAACAGCCATCTCCAGTCCTATGTCATCCTCATGAGCCGCGCCGTCACGACCGGAATGAAAGGCGATGGCACATGGGTGAGCTTCAACAGAGATCTTGCGAACCCGAAAGGATGGAGCGAGCCGAAGCAGGTGCTCACTGCCAACCAGGCAAAGGCTGCGGCGAAGGGCGCGAACAAAGGGAATGCGCGAAACTTCGGCTGGTATCCACAGGTTATCGGAACCGCGCCAGGAGAATCCGACCGGCTGGCCGGAAAGCGAGCACGATTCTTCGTCGCCGGGGTATCGCGCAAGGAAATCGTGTTCTTGAAAGAGGGCGAGAAATAGGGGATCAGGCGCCCTGTGCTGTCAGCGGCAGGAGCGGTCGTGTGGTACCCCGTTTCACGAGCTGCACCGGGAGCACTACCTCCGGGAAGCGGTCTGATGGATGCTGCAACTTGTCTATGGCCATTTGCGCCAGGTGCCGTCCGACCAACGTCTTGTCGATCCGAACCGTGGTCATTGGAGGCGCTTTGAACTGAGATTCGTCGTTATCGCCGTAGCCGACGATGCTGATATCGCGCGGTACATCCAGGCCGTGCTTTCGAAAGGAGTCGCAGGCGCCGTACGCAATTTCGTCGTAAGCGGCGAACACGGCAGTCACGGAATAGCCTCGATCGAGGATGAACTCCGCGCTCGCGTAGCCGTTCGCATAGTAGTTGTCGGAAAGGCCCACCGTCTGCCCTTTAGGTTCCAGGTCGGCTTCAAGCATTGCGCGCTCATAGGCGGCATAGCGAGATCGATACCACGGCAGAGCCGTATCCCCGATGTACCAGATGTCGCGATGTCCCAGCGTGATCAAGTAACGAGTCGCCTCATAAGGGCCGGACTGATCGTCCCACCCGACTCGGTCGAATGGCGCTTGGTCCTTCTCCGTGACGTGATGATTCGACAGGGTGACGTAGGGCACCCCGAGTTTTTCCACGGCTTCGATGAAGTTGTCGTAGTTGGTTCCTGCCAGGATAAGGCAATCCGCTACGCCGTGGCTGCGCAGAACGCCCGGCAGGCTCAGGTCATCCGCCTTGACGTCTTTCGCGTAGTCATATTTCGTAAACAGCACGAAGTAGCCAGAGCTCGCGCAGTATTCCTCCACGCCTTGCAGGATTCCCGAGTGAAACGGATTCAATAGGCTCCGGTTGCTGAGGACGAACGACAGGACCGGCGTCGCATTCTGAACAAATGTTCGTGCGCGGGCGTTCGGCCGGTAGTTCAACGACCGAATCGCTTCCTGTACACGCTCACGGAGTTCCGGGTCCACGTCCGGGTAGTTGTTGATTACCCGAGAGACCGTGCCGATCGAGACCGAAGCGGCACGTGCGACGTCCTTAATCGTCGACGGCATGGGAGGTTGCCTCATTTTTGCAATGAAACATTACATTTCCAGCCTACGCTCGTAGTTCCCACTCTGTCAATCGGGAACTCCCTTTCTAAACAGTCATCTTGACTCAATCGATCCATCGCTGATATGATCCTCGCTTAGGTGAAACAATTCATGGAAAATTCGGGTGTTCTCGAAAACCTGGTTGCTCACCCGGTCGCCAGTTTCGGAGATCGATGTGGCGAGTGTCCGGTGTGGGACCCGGACTTGCTAACCCTCTTCTGGACCGACTGTGTCGGGCTCAAATTCTGCCGCTACCACCCTGCATCCGGAATGGCGGAGGTCCTGTGCAGAGAAATAGAAATCTACGGATTTCGCAAGCACATCGGAGGCGGCTGGGTATACACCAATCCCTCGGGAGTGTGGCAGTGGGACGGCAAGTGCCACACTGTGCTGCTTTGCGGTGAAGTGGATGGCCAGCCGGCGTGCTTCAACGATTGCTGCGCGGATGGCCGCGGGCGGCTGATTGCCGGGACCTTCTACTATGCGCCAGGTACCGACTACCGTCTCGGCGGCCTCGCTATGCTCGATCTGGACGGCAGCGCCCGCATGTTGGACGATGGCTTTCACCTCTCGAACGGCATTGGATTCTCTCCTGATGGAAAGACACTGTATGCAACGGACACGGTGGTGAGACGGATTTATGCCTACGACTACGACGAGACATCCGGTACAACAAGCGGAAAACGGGTGTTTGTGGAGCTGGGTTCGGACGACGGGATTCCCGATGGCCTGGCAGTAGATGCCGCCGGGAATCTCTGGTCGGCCATATGGTACGGGGGGTGCGTACACTGCTATCGGCCCGATGGCAGCTTGCGTGGCAAAGTCGCCGTGGACGCAAAGCAAGTGTCGTCTGTCTGCTTTGGCGGACCCGAATTGTCGGATCTCTACGTTACCACTGCGGCGCAATCGGAGGAGATGCCGGTAATGCCTCCCGGGTATGACCCAACTGTCGGGCCGTTCGGAGGGTCACTCTTCGTTATTCGGACACAGGTCCGCGGGCTTCCGCAGCGCACGGCAGCCATTCCCAGGAAGGGAGCCTCCCGTGACGTCTGA
Source organism: uncultured Acidobacteriota bacterium (assembly GCA_900696665.1). Taxonomy (GTDB): domain Bacteria; phylum Acidobacteriota; class Terriglobia; order Bryobacterales; family Bryobacteraceae; genus CAADGY01. The sequence goes on along the minus strand of CAADGY010000237.1, from coordinate 3,506 downwards.
AGCCACTTTCCAGGACGTGGCACGGCGGGCTGCACACTGCCTGTTCCACTATCAATGGAAGCTCTGGTTCTGGGGAGACTCCATCGGGCTGGAAGGGCTTCTTGACGCTTCAGCGCTTACCGGCGACGCTGCCTATTTCGCCTATGTCCATGGGCTGCTGAAGGGCTGGTTGCCACGTATCGAAACGCGCAGCGCCTTCGATTACACCGCCGCGGGTGTGGCGTTACTCCGCGTCTATGAGCAGACCGGAAACCGCGATCTGCTCGAGGGCGCTTATCGCCACGCTCGCTACATGGCCGGCTTTCGAAAGACGAAGCATGGGGCCTACATGCGATACGAGGACGCCGCGATCGAGTTGCCGCCGGAGCTGCCTTTGGAGCACCCGGATTCGGAATCAGTCCGGCGTGCCCGCGTGGCCGTCCGCAACGGAGGCCCGTGCGTGTTTGTGGATTCCGTTCACTTCGATGGGCCGTTCTTCGCCAAGCTCTACCACCTGACCGGAGAGAGACAATTTCGGGAACTCGCTTTGGACAATATCCTCCCGCAGATCGAGCTTCTCTATGACAGGAACGAGAGGCTCTTCCACCACTTCTGGATTGAGACATCCGGACAACCGAATGGCGTTCTGTGGGCGCGCGGCAATGGCTGGGGGCTGCTGGGAGTGGTGCACACGCTCGAATGGATCGGCGCGGATACCATCGACGCGGAGCCGCTTCGGGAAGTCCTGAGGCAATCCCTTCCCAGGCTGCGGGACTTACAGGACGAAAGCGGCGCCTGGCATACGATCCTGGACGATCCGGAATCGTATGTGGAATCCTCAACGGCGGCATTCTATGTGGACGTTCTCTGCAGAGCGGCACGATTGGCAGTCATCCCGCTCGACGATTATCGTGACACGGTAGACCGCGCTGTCGGCTATCTGTTGCGCCACGTCCGCTCCGATGGCGTGTTGGATGGGGTCTCCTTTGAGACATTCCCCAGCACGCGCGCCCAGCACTACCGGGACATGCCGCGAGGCTCAATGTCCCCGTGGGGACAGGGGCCATTGCTTACCGCGTTGCTGTCGTATTCTGGATCGACGAAGAAGTTTGCGGCTGCCCGCCTCCGGGCGAAGGAGGAAATACGTGCGATTGGATAATCGGGTGGCGCTCGTGACCGGCGCGGCGATGGGGATAGGGGCCGCGGTTGCGGAGTGCTTCCTAGAGGCAGGCGCCCGGGTCGTACTGTTTGACATCGATGCGCAAGCTCTTTCGCTGCGCGAATCAGCTCTCCAGGACCGTGGAGAGTTGCTTGCCATCGCCGGTGACGTCGCCTCCGAAGCTGACGTGGAGTCGGCTGTGGCTCGTACGCTGGAGACTTTCGGCTCTCTGGATCTGCTTGTCAATAATGCCGGGATCGACCTGGCCGGCAAAGCGCCTGACTTCAGTTCCTCCGACTGGGATCGCCTGATGGACGTGAATCTCAAGGGCGCCTATCTCTTCAGCCGATATTCGATTCCCCATCTTGCTGCCCGCGCGGGCGCTATCGTTAACATCTCCTCGGTTCACGCTATCGTGTCGTATGAAAGCTGTCCGGCGTATGATGCCGCAAAGGCCGGAATGCTGGCGCTGACCAGGACGCTGGCCCTCGATCACGGACCGCAAGGGGTGCGCGTGAACGCGATCTGCCCAGGGTATGTGGACACGCCAATGACTCAAAAATGGCTCGATTCGGTACCGGACAGGGCCGCGACTCTCGAGCAGGTCCGGGCGGTGCATCCCCTCCGGCGCATGGCGACACCGCGCGACATCGCGGAGGCGGCCTTGTTCCTCGCAAGCAGCCGGGCATCCTTCATTACCGGAGCCACGCTGGTTGTAGACGGGGGGCTTACGATCTACGGCCGCTAACGGAGCGAACGATGAGAATCACTAGGATTGAGTGTCTACAGTTGCGCGCCCCCGCGGCGAATGCCGCAGACTGTGACGGCGCCGTCGATACCGCCGTCATTCGCGTGACTGCCGGCAACGGTCTGTCTGGCATTGGCGAAACGGATGCTCCCCCGAATGCCATCGCCGCCCTGCTCGAGACGCCTAGCGCCCATATCTGGAGTCTCTCGATTGCCGAATTGCTCCTCGGCGAAAATCCGTTGGAAGTAGAGCGCCTTTGGGACAAGGTTTACGAGGGGACGATTTATCATGGCAGACGAGGACTTGGCGTCATGCTGATGTCCGCCATCGACAATGCGCTGCACGACCTTCGCGGCAAGCTTCTCGGGTTGCCCGTGTATCGTTTGCTCGGTGGAGACGCTCGGAGATCCATTATTCCCTACGCGACGCTGTTCCCGAGTATGCCGCAGGGCCGTGGCTGGCAAGAGATGCGAGAGACCTGCGTGGCTCTCCTCAACCATGCCTGCGATCTCGGGTTCCGCGCCATGAAGATGGAGATGCTCTTCGATGATTTGATCGATGACCGGGGGCTGGTGTCGTTCGTGCACGAGTGCCGCCAGATCGTGGGCGACGATCGCGAGCTGATGATCGATGTGGGCTATCGCTGGAAGTGCTGGAACGACGCGCTCTGGGCACTGCGCCGCATGGAGGATGCAAAACTCTTCTTTGTCGAAACGCCCGTGCACACCGACGATCTCGATGGTCTCGCCCGGTTGGCCGATGCCACCGATACACCTGTCGCGGCCGGCGAGTTTCTGCAAACGCGGCATGAATTCCGTGAATTGATTGAACGCGGCCACTGCGACGTGATTCAGCCGGACCTCGGCCGGGTCGGCGGCCTTACCGAGGCGATGCGTTGTGCCCGCATGGCCCACGAACGCGGCGTGGTTTGTGTGCCGCACGCATGGAAAACAGGAATCACCGTTGCTGCTACTAGGCACTTCGCGGCCGCGGCGCCAGCCTGCCCCTATACGGAATTCTTCCATCGTGACTTGTTTCCGTCGTACCTCCGTTCCCGGTTGGCGACTCCTGAACCGGACTTCGCAAATGGACGATGGTGCCTGCCCGAGATGCCCGGGATGGGGATTGAGCTTGATGAAGAGGTAGTAGCGGAATGTCTTGCTGCAACACCAGCCGTCATCGAATAGGATCTCGAGAATGCACGAAGGCTGCCGCATCGTCGAGCATCTTGTCCGGGGCTACCGGGCGGTAACTCTGGAGAACGACGACCTCGCAGCTACTTTTCTTCCTGAGAAAGGCAGTGACCTTTACGCGCTGGTTGCCAGGGAGAAGGGCGTAGACCTGCTGTGGAAGTCTCCGTGGGCTCCGCGGCAGGCTCCCTCTGTATTGCCCCTCGCCGAACCTGGTTCGGAGGCGGCGTGGCTCGACCAGTATCTGGGAGGCTGGCAGTTCATCTTTCCCAACGGAGGCGACGCCTGTACGTATGCCGGAGCCCGGCTTGGTTTTCATGGGGAGGCTTCCGTGCGGGCGTGGGACTGTCGCATTCTACGAAACGGTTCCTCCGCTGTAGAAGTGGAGTTTTCCCTTGCCACTTCCCGTGGATCCTTCGCCGTTGTGCGG
>CAADGY010000236.1 GCA_900696665.1 uncultured Acidobacteriota bacterium | reverse complement strand
GTTCTCCTGGTACATCCGGCGGATACCGTCTTGAACGATGACGGCCAACTCGTAGGCGTACGCGGGATCATAACTCCTGCATGTCGGCACGGTACTCGAAAGAATGTGGCTATGCCCGTCCTGGTGCTGTAACCCTTCGCCCGCCAGGGTAGTCCGCCCGGCGGTTCCCCCAACCAGAAATCCCTTTCCACGAGCATCGCCAAACGCCCAGATCAGGTCGCCGATGCGCTGGAATCCGAACATGGAGTAGTAGATGAAGAACGGAATCATCGTTACGCCGTAGTTCGAATACGCCGTACCCGCGGCGGTGAACGACGCCATGGACCCGGCTTCCGTGATGCCTTCCTGCAAAATCTGGCCGTCCTTGGCCTCCTTGTAATACAGGATCATCTCGCGATCCACAGGCTTATAGAGTTGTCCCTGGCTGGCGTAGATTCCGATCTGCCGGAAGAGCGACTCCATGCCGAACGTGCGCGCCTCGTCCGGCACAACGGGAACCACATACTTGCCGAGATCCGTCTTCAGCAGGGACTTCAGGATGGCCACACAAGCCGAGGTGGTGGAAGCTTCGCGGCCGCTGGAGCCGGCGATGGTATCCGAAAACACTTCCAACCCGGGCGCCTTTATTTCAATTGGCTGAGGCTCCCGCGCCGGCAGATATCCGCCGAGTTCCTCACGCCGGCGCCGCAGATACTTCATCTCCTGCGAGTCTTCCGGCGGCCGGTAAAACGATGTCGTGTGCACGGCCTTGTCGGGGATGGGAACTTCGAACCGGCGGCGGAAGTTCTCCATCTCCTGCTCGTTCAATTTTTTCTGTTGATGGGTGACATTTCGCCCTTCACCCGCCTCGCCCATCCCATACCCTTTGATGGTCTTGGCAAGGATCACCGTCGGCTGCCCTTTATGCTCGATAGCGCGCAGATAGGCGTTGTAGACCTTTTTCGGATCGTGCCCTCCGCGTCTCAGTCTTCCCAGTTCGTCGTCGGAGTAATCCCGCACGAGATCGAGCAACTCCGGGTACTTCCCGAAAAACTCCTTACGGACGTAAGCACCACCCCGGACGGCGTAGTTCTGATATTCGCCGTCCACGACCTCGCCCATGCGCTTCACCAGCAGACCGGATGTGTCGCGCGCCAGCAGATCGTCCCACTGATCGCCCCAGATCACCTTGATGACGTTCCATCCCGCACCCCGGAAAGCGGATTCGAGTTCCTGAATGATACTGCTGTTACCCCGAACCGGCCCATCCAGACGCTGGAGATTGCAATTGATCACAAAGATCAGGTTGTCCAGCTTTTCGCGCGCCGGCAGCGTAATGGCGCCGAGGGATTCCGGTTCGTCCGTCTCGCCGTCACCGAGAAACGCCCAAACCTTTCGCGGACTGGGCGCGAGAATCCCCCGATTCTCCAGGTACCGCATGAAACGTGCCTGGTAAATGGAGTTTATTGGGCCGAGCCCCATCGAGACAGTTGGAAATTGCCAAAAGCCAGGCATCAGCCAAGGATGCGGATAGGAGGACAGACCCGGTTCGTCGCGCAACTCGTGACGGAAATTCTCCAGGTGCTTCTCGGAAAGTCTGCCTTCCAGGAAGGCGCGGGCGTAAATGCCTGGAGAGGCATGGCCCTGGAAATACACCAGATCGCCAGGCTCGTCTCCATAGCGGGCGTGGAAGAAATGGTTGAATCCCACTTCGACCAGGGTGGCCAGCGAGGCGTACGTGGAAATATGTCCGCCAATGCCCGGATCGTACTTATTAGCCCGGACCACCATGGCCATCGCGTTCCAGCGCGTGTAGCTCTTGATTTTCCGCTCAACAGCCCTGTCACCGGGATACGGCAGCTCATCCTCGAGCGGAATCGTATTGACGTAAGGAGTGTTCAGACTCGTCTGAGAAGCAACCCCGAGGGTTGATGCCCGGCTCAAGAGACGTTTCAGAAGGAACGAAGCCCGATCGGGGCCGGATTCATCGATCACCTGATCAAGCGCTTCAACCCACTCCAAGGTCTCTTGCGGATTGATATCTTCGGCGCTTTCTACGTTGGTCTTCAGCATTGTTGGCGATGGTTCCGTACGGAAGGTAGCCCGCTCTTCCGCGGTGTTAGGATACATCTTATTTTATCATCGGAGAGGGCGACCGGGCGGGTGCCTCTCCGGCAAGGGGTGGATGATGATGATGAAGATGGGATCTTTGCGGTACGCATTCATACTGATGATGGCTGCCAATTTCATGAACGGACAGGAATTCGATTTACTGCTGAAAGGCGGGCACGTCATCGATCCGAAAAACAAGATCGATGCGATTCGGGATGTCGCCATATCGTCCGGCAAGATAGCGGCGGTGGCCGCCGGAATCCCCGTTGCCAAGGCTTACAAGACTATCGACGTATCCGGATTGCACGTGACTCCGGGCCTGGTGGACATTCACGCGCACTTCTGGGGTGTATACGGGCAAGGGATACATCCGGACAGTCACACCCTCCGCAGCGGCGTCACTACTGTAGTAGACGCCGGAGGCGCCGGCTGGCGTAACTTCGCCGCTTTCAAGAAGGACATCGTCGATCGCGCCTCTACGCGCGTTTTGGCTTGGCTCAACATCGTGGGGCGCGGAATGGACGGACGCGTCGCCGAAAACAACACCGCCGATATGGACCCGGCGGCTGCGGCCAAAACGATTCGCGCCCATCCCGGGCTGATTGTCGGTGTAAAAACCGCACACTACGACGGTCCCGAATGGGTGGCCGTAGACCGTTCGCTCGAAGCGGGTAATCTCGCCAAAGTCCCCATCATGGTGGATTTCGGAACGTTTCGCTCCGAACGTCCCTTTGAGGAATTGGTAACGAAGAAACTCCGGCCAGGCGACTTCTATACGCATACCTACCTCAACAGCGTGCCGATGCTCGACAGCGACGGGCATGTCCGCAAGTTCCTGTTCGAAGCACGCAGCCGTGGCGTATTGTTTGATGCCGGCCACGGACAAGGGAGCTTCTTGTTCCGGCTCGCGGTGCCTGCCGTAAAGCAGGGCTTTGTGGCCGATACCATCTCCACCGATCTCCACACCGGAAGCATGAACGCCGGCATGAAAGACATGGCCATGGTCATGTCGAAGTTTCTCAATATCGGCGTGCCGCTGGCAGACGTGATCCTGCGGTCGACATGGAATCCAGCGCGCGCCATCGGACACGAGGAGTTAGGCCATCTGTCGCCCGGAGCCCCCGCCGATATCGCGGTGCTGCGCGTTGAACAGGGGAACTTTGGATTCGTGGACGCCTATAAAGCGCGGATGACCGGCAGCCAGAGGCTGGTTTGCGAAATGACGCTGCGCAATGGCCTGGTGTCGTGGGAGCTGAACGGAATCTCGCGCGATCCGTGGGATACACTGGGCCACTACGGCTCGCAGGGCGACCAGAGATGGGATGCGACCGCCGAAGATCCGCCGAAGTATAACCGGCGGCCAAAGCGGTGAGGATGCGGAAGGGGGCGCAAACATGCAGAGCAGAAGAACGTTCTTCGAAATGGTTTCCACACTCCCGCTGGTGGGCGGACTGTTCGCCTCCACTGGCGGGAACCGTGATTTTCTGAAAGAACTCGGCGTTAAACGCATCATCAACGGCATGGGGGTCTACACGATGGCCACGGGTTCGCTTATGTGGCCGGAAACCGTGGAGGCGATGAGGTCGCTGTCGAAGACGTTTGTGCGATTGGACGACCTGCACGACGCGGTTGGCAAGCGCCTCGCAGAGCTGCTTCAATGCGAAGCGGCCATGGTGCCTTCAGGCGCGGCCGCGGGCCTGACAGTAGGCACCGCCGCCTGCATTACCGGGACAGACGCCGCGAAGATCCTCCGCATTCCCGACACCACAGGCATGAAAAACGAAGTGATCGTACAAAAGTCACACCGGTTCCCCTACGATCACATGGTACGGAACTGCGGTGTGCGCCTGGTGGAAGTGGAAACACGAGCGGAGCTCGAGCGCGCGATCAATGCGCGCACTGCCATGCTGCTCTTCCTGAATAAAGCCGATCCAAAGGGGCAAGTGAAAGCGGAAGAGTTCGTCGCTATCGGCAAAGCACGCGGAATTCCCACGATGAACGATGCCGCGGCGGATGTTCCCCCAGCCGGAAACCTGTTCAAATACACGAAAATGGGTTTTGATCTGGTGGCTTTTTCAGGCGGCAAGGGAATTCGTGGTCCGCAGAGCGCGGGCCTGCTGCTCGGAAGAGATGATCTGATTCGCGCCGCCCGGCTGAATACTGCGCCACATAGCGACACCATCGGACGAAGCTGCAAGGTCAACAAAGAAGAACTGGTGGGCATGATGGTCGCCGTTGAAATGTATCTGAAGCACGACCATGAAGCCGACTGGCGGGAGTGGGAGCGGCGGATCAAAGTAATGGCGGATGCCGTCACTGGACTGCCTGGCGTG
>CAADGY010000235.1 GCA_900696665.1 uncultured Acidobacteriota bacterium | reverse complement strand
TTTCAACTGGGCACCTATTTCTCGGTGGCCATGATTGCGCTGGCAGGCGGGGCGATCCTTTACGACACGTCGAACATCCTGCATCACTATCCGGAGGACCGCTACGTGGCGGCAGCATTGCAACTGTTCGCGTCCGTGGCACTGATGTTCTGGTACGTCCTGCGACTGTTCCTGTCGCGGCGCTAAGTTCACAATCTCGCAAGCTCAAGGCCCGGCGTAAGTCGGGCCTTGTTTGTTCATTTCCGCGTGCGGCTTGTGCGGCGCGTCTCGCAACTCGCGTTCCACGGACCGCTCATTGGTAACGGCGACTTTCCAGTCGGCGCGGGCGCCGGTTGGAAAACCGCTGTTACGCCAGTGTCAATGACTCCGCGACCGTCTTCGGCTCGCGTTCTCGATGCACGGTCGAAGTAGCTGGAGACTCGCCACGAACCGCCATTGTTACGCCAAGCAATCTATTGTTACAGGTGAAGCAGGAGGTTTCAGGGGCCGGTTCATAGGTGGAACCCGCGAACTCTGGTTCCGGTGAACCTAAATCCGGCAGTTGGACCCTCTAAAATTCGAGGGATCAATTCGATTGCAACACTTTTTGCAAAAGGCACTTATCACTCAGAAAGTGAACTGCGGAGCAGTTGGATTCACAAGTGTGACAACCACTTCCAGCTGAAGCGCCTTTTCAACTGCCGGATTTAGGGTGAAATCTTATCCTGACCATCTGCCAGGAAGAATGGCGACGGCCCGCGAACGCTGGGATTCGCTCGCGGGTCGCACGAGCCATCTCCGTCCTCCGACTTCCGCCAAGTCGGCGGACGATTCACCCTCTCCCAGCGGGCGAGGGCCCGGGTGAGGGAGAGGTCATGGGTGACGGAGCAGCTATCACTCGACCCGTCTAACCAATCTGGCTTGCTCCACCGGAAAGCGTGAAGATCCATCCGCCAACTGGCTCAAACTGCTTTCGATGCACTTCCACGATTGCCAAGCCACGGTCTCGACCCCAAGATAACCGCACTATGAAACGTCGCGAATTCCTCAAATCCTCCGTCGCCGTTTCCACGGTTGCCGCCGTCGCGCCCGCCCTCGTCGCCACGGGCGCAGAACAGGCAGCGTCCAATGCCCGCGAGTATTACGAGTTAAGGCTCTACCATCTCCGCCAAGGGCCGACAATGCGGCGCTTTGACGACTTTTATCGTGAGGTCGCCCTGCCGGCTTGGAATCGGGCCGGCATAAAGCCGGTCGGAGTTTTTGATGTCATGATCGGTCCGGACGCGCCGACCAAATATGTACTGTTGGCTTACAAATCTCTGGAGGCCATGGCGGCGGCGCAGGAAAAGTTCGAGGCCGACCCCGAGGTGTTGAAGGCGGATTTCACCAACGTGCCGCCAACCGACCCGGCTTACATCCGGAAGGAAAGCACGCTCATGCGTGCGTTCCAGGGCATGCCCAGGCTGGAAGTGCCGCCGCAGGTCGCGGAAAAGAAGTCGCGCATCTTCGAGCTGCGCATCTATGAGGCGCACAGCCGCAAAGCGAACAAGAAGAAGGTGGAGATGTTCGACGTGGGCGAAATTGACATCTTCCGCCGCACGGGGTTGACCCCCGTTTTCTTCGGCGAAACGCTCGTCGGCACGAAGCTGCCGAACCTGACCTACATGCTGGTGTTCGACGACATGGCCACGCGCGACAAGAACTGGGGAACGTTCGTTTCCCACCCGGATTGGAAGAAACTCAGCACGACACCGGGTTACACGAATCCAGAAATCTTGACGAACATCACGAGCGTTTTTCTGCGGCCAACGGGGTATTCGCAGTTATGATGACAGAACAGGCAAGGCTGTCCGCAGCCTGCGCATTGAGCAACTGGCACGAATCATCGGGCGACAGTGCTTTCGTCCAAAGGTAATTGGCGAATTGGCAGACGCTGTTGTGCGTGAATTACTGGCAGGTTTGTACTGGACCGTCCGGCGACACAACCGGCCCAAACAAAACGCCAAATCTTCGTGTAAGCCTTCGAAGGGCCTGCGCCCGAAATGCGAGCCGCGTCGTTGGACGAGGCTTGTCATGAACCGGGTAGTTCGAGTCCATCGGGCCGGGCGATTCGGCCGAGGCGACGGGAACACGACCGGGTGGTTTCGTAACGACCGGCAAACATCTGGCGCGAGACTACCCTGGATTGACTTTGATTTTGGAGCTGCCGATTCGAAGCGTGCTTGATCCTCATGTTTTCAGCTTCCGGTTGCGCGCCGGGCGAGATTTTGTCGCCGGGGGAGATTTTGCTTGAGCAAAGACTGGAGTGAGGTTCCATTGATTGCGGCTGGGAGAGATGGCCGAGTGGCTGAAGGCGGCGGTTTGCTAAACCGTTATACGGTCAAAAGCCGTATCGGGGGTTCGAATCCCCCTCTCTCCGCCAGCTTCACGCGGGACTCGCCGGTCGGCACGAGGACTGGCAAGCGTCGCCGATGTTTCCATTCTACCGGCACTTTGACTCCCTGGCTTTCTTTGCCAACATACGCCCGCCCGATTCATGAAACTTAGCTTTGATCAATCACTTGCCGGCGTGCTTGAGCCGGTTTTTGCCATTCGCACGGAAGACGACCTGGGTGTGGGTGACACGCAAGGTGTCCGGCAAATGATTGACTGGTGTCACCGGCATCACTTGAGCGTTTTTCAAACCTTGCCCATCAATGAAACCGGCGATGACAATTCGCCCTACAACGCCATCAGTTCGCTTGCCATCGAACCCATCACAATCGCTGTTTCGCCAAAGCACGTGGCCGACCTTTCACCCGCGGATTTTCGAGAGATCGCCTCGCCGGATTTGCTGTCCGAGCTTCGTCACGGGCCGGTGGATTATCCCCGAGTAAAGGCCTTGAAGCGCGCGTTGCTGAACAGTGCTTTTGAGAATTTCATCGAACGCCAGTTCAAGCCCGCCACTCCGCGTGCGTCGGAGTTTCGCTCCTTTCAAATGGAGAACGCCGAGTGGCTTTCCGATTATTCACTCTTTCGTGTTCTGATGGAGTTGAACGGCAGTCAACCGGCGTGGGATCGCTGGCCACCGGAGCATCAGGGTCCCCGGCGGGCCCGTACCTGGCTCTTGACGTTGCCGCAAGATCGCCGGGAGGAACTGATGCGCCGACAACTCCACTTCATGTACGTCCAGTGGCTGGCGTTCAGTCAGTGGCAAGCCGTGAAAGCTTACGCCGAGGAGCGGAAGGTTTACTTGATGGGCGACATCCCATTCGGCGTCGGTCGCTACAGCGCGGATACGTGGGCGAATCGTTCGATCTTTGATCTGGATTGGAGTGGGGGTGCGCCACCCGAGAAGGTCTTTGATTGGGATGTTTTCACCAAGAAGTGGGGGCAGAACTGGGGTGTTCCGAATTACCGCTGGGACGAACTGCGCCGCCACGACTTTGAGTGGTGGCGAACGCGCGTGACCAATCTTCGCAAGGTCTTCCACCTCTACCGGATTGATCATGTGCTGGGGCTTTTCCGGATTTATTCATTCCCCTGGCCACCGGAACGCAACGCCGAGTTCCTGCCGTTGAGCGAGGAGGAAGCCGCCGCAAAAACCGGCGGGCGACTGCCCGGTTTCAAAGAGTTCCCGGATGACACGCCTGAGCACAAGGCTTTCAACCAAAACCAGGGTGAGACCGTGCTGCGGGTGCTGCAAGAGGCTTCAGGCGACACCACCATCATCGCGGAGGATTTGGGGGTTGTCCCGGACTACGTGCCGCCCACCTTGCAGCGGCTCGGCATTCCCGGTTTCCGCATTCCGCCACTGTTTCGTGAACCGGATGGAAGTTATTCGGACCCGAAGCAATATCCTCGGCTGTCCCTCGCGCAACCAGCCACGCACGACCACGCACCGCTGGCCGCAATGTGGCAGGAATGGTGGAATCACATTGACGCTGGCAGGAACGTGGAAGATAACCGGCGTGAATTGCTGAGGTTTTTGGAGTTTGCCGGGCTGCCTGCCGCGGATCCGCCGCGAGAGTTTACCGACGAATTGCTTGAAGCATTCACCCGCCGCGTGATGGAGTCCAATTCCTGGCTTGTAATCTTCCAAATCACGGACGTGTTCGGCATGACGGCACGTTTCAATACGCCAGGCTCGACTTCCTCCGCCAACTGGTCTTATCGCCTGCCGCAAACCGTCAAAGAATTGGATCGAGATCCCACCTTGCACGCCAGGACAATCAGGTTCTCCCGTCTCGCTCGATTGGCCGGGCGGAAACCTTGAACCAGAGAGTGTTCATGTCCAATTAACCTCAGGCGGAAGGCACAAAAAAGCCGGCTTCTTATGAAAGCCGGCTGCGAAATCAAATTTCTGGCTCAAGGCCGCGCGTAATCGCGCCCGCCATCGGGCACCGGCCCCCCGCCCGAAGGCACGTTGGTTGGGGTTGTGGAGATGGGAACAAAAGGCCCGCCAATCGTCGGAGGGCGATAATTGTTGGCAAAGGCAGGGGTTTCCGTTGCGGTGGAAGGTTGCTCGGACGGCGGTAGCGTTCCAAGCACTTCGTTGGCGTAGGCGGGCGCCGCCTGAGCCACGGCCACAGCCACTTCCTTATGTGATTTGGGAACAGCCTTGGCGATTGCTCTCACAATTTCGGTCGCTTTCTCCGGGGCAGCCGCGGCGGCGGCCTGTGCAATTTGCCTGGCCTGCTTGGGTTGGACTTGCGCCGCAGTCGCGGCCACGGTCGGTGCTGTCTCGGGCGACTTCTGACAAACCGCGCCGACCACGGCCAGCGTCAAAGCCGGTTTGGTCTTAACCGCAGTCTTGATGACCTCCGCAGCATAAGCGTCACGCTGATCC
>CAADGY010000234.1 GCA_900696665.1 uncultured Acidobacteriota bacterium | reverse complement strand
GGATCTGCGCCCGGTTATCCGCCATGATTTGATGACCCACGGCAGCAATCTCCCGGCTCTTGTCGAGGAGAGGCTCGGTTTTGGCCATAACTAATCTGGCCTTTTCAGCCACAGCGGGCGCGAGATCCATAACCTGCCCCTGCGTTCTCCGGGCGAGCCGATAGAGCATTACAACGACCGCACACTGCACCACAAAGGCGATCACACCCAATCCGACACCGAGAGTAATCACCCATCGAAAGACTTCTTGCGACATAAACCATCCTCCTGAAATGAGGCCCTTTCGGGCCTCTTAATCGTCTTCAACCCTGCCAGGAAGGAGCACCGGGTGACGCGTGCACTTTCTCTTCATACGCCTGCTTCCCGGCTTCAACGGCCTCATTGAGGTTAGACCGTTGCCGGTCAATGATGTCGCGACCTTTCTCATACCATTCGGAGGCAGAACTGCGCAGCCGCTCTCCTTGTTGGCGCAGACGTTCTCTCTGGTGCCTCAGGTATTCCTTGCCTTCATCCGCCTTAGCCTTAATCATGTCACGCGTTTCCGTGCCGGTTTTCGGCGCACACAACATCCCAACTCCGATGCCGACGCCGAGGCCCAGCAAGAACATTGAATAACCGTGCTCTCTCATTGTTAGGTCTCCTCCCGTCTGATTTGACCGCAAATTAGATTCCATCTGGTGTAACACCGGAAGTCACACAGAATCAATCGGTTGTAAGGGATACTACAAAGATCGTGGCCCTTCGAGTGGAAGATTCTACCAGGCGCGGTACCAGGATCATTCGTGCGGGTGGGCTTTCTCGTTTGTTGGACAGTCGATAATAATTATCCTATAATAGAAATTACTGTTCATGCGGATACCGTCAAGCCGAGACGAGCAACTTATGGAAGCTTTCCGGCGCACGTGCGTAGAGAAGGGACTTGCCGTCACTCATCAACGGCAGGCCATTTACCGCGCGCTGATTTCGATGCCGGAGCATCCGGCACCCGAATCGGTTTACGAGGTGGTGCGGAGCGAAATACCAACGATCTCGCTGGGGACCGTATACAAGAACATCAAGACATTTTTAAATGCGGGTCTATTACGGGCAGTGACGTTGCATCACGAGTCTTTGCGACTGGATGCCAACGTCGAGCATCACTATCACTTGGTATGTACTCGATGTAAATCCATCACGGACCTTCCCGCGGACGATCTTGAACCCATCCAATTCCGGAGAACTCCTCCACGGGGATTTCGAGTGCAGAATTACAGCCTGGAAGTACACGGTTTGTGCGCGGCTTGTGCCGCGTCCTAATTGAAAACAGCTATTCAGATTTTAAAGGAGAAAATCAGCATGTTGGGTGTAGGAGAAAAGTTTCCAGAGTTTTCCTTGAAAGCCACAGTCAGCACAGATAAAGAGAAAGCCTTTAAGACGATTACCAGCGAAGATTATCCCGGCAAGTGGAAGGTCTTCTTTTTTTGGCCGAAGGACTTCACGTTCGTCTGCCCGACCGAGATCGCAGGTTTCGGCAAGTTGAACAAGGAGTTCGAGGATCGTGACACCGTGATTCTTGGCGGCAGCGTCGACTCCGAGTTCGTTCACCTGGCGTGGCGCAACAACCACCCGGATTTGAAAACGCTGCCCTTTCCGATGCTCGCTGACGTCAAGCGGGAACTCGCCGAAGAGTTGGGGATTCTGGACCCCAACGAAGGCGTAGCGCAGCGTGCGACCTTTATTGTTGATCCGGACAACGTGATTCGCTTCGTGTACGTGACCGATCTTTCCGTCGGTAGAAATCCCGAAGAAGTGCTTCGCATCGTGGACGCATTGCAAACTGACGAGCTTTGCCCCTGCAATTGGAAGAAGGGCGAAGCTACGCTGGTCGTTTAATTCCAGCCATTTCCCCGATGGGGGCGGGCGCAGCCTGCCCCGCTTTTATCTCCTGGTATATAGAAATATAGAAAAGATGACTTTAGAAGATATTAGTGCCAAGCTTCCCGATTATGCAAAGGATCTGCGGCTGAACATATCCAGTGTATTGCGGCAGACTGAATTGACCGAGCAACAACTCTGGGGTACAGCCGTTGCCGGCGCCATTGCTGCACGAAACCCGGATTTGATTCAAGCCGTTGTGATGGAGGCTTCGGCGCATCTCTCACCAGTTGCGTTGAATGCGGCAAAAGCGGCAGCCGCCGTAATGGGTATGAACAACATCTATTACCGCTTTCTTCACTTGGCCAGTAACGAAAAATACGCCAGTATCCCGGCGAGACTGCGGATGCAGATTATCCGGTCGCATGGAAGCGATCCAATCGATTTTGAGCTGTGGTGTACGGCTGTATCAGCCGTTAACGGGTGTGGTGCTTGCGTCGCTTCTCATGAACAGGTGATCCGGGGAAAAGGTGTATCGGAGGACGCCATTGCTGCGGCTGTAAGAATCGCCTCCGTCATGCACGCCGTGGCGACTGTTTTGGATGCCGAATCGGCACTGAGTTGTTCCGCAATGGTCACCTGAACGGGTTCTATGCGGCCCCTTGATGATCCTTCCAGTAGGCCGCCGCTGCTCTGAGCCTCTGCTCCAACCGATCGAGCGGTATCCCGGTCTGCAACGCCAATCGCCGGGGGGTCTTTCCTTTCAGATACTGTTCATAAAGCTCCAATGCCAGCGGCATCAGCGTAACCTCCTATCGCCGTTTGTTGCAGAGCAACTATAGCACCACAACGAACGGGATCTGTCAAACCCTCGCATTTCTGCGCGAACTTATTGACAACGCGCGGAGACCACTTACCGCAAGTTCGTAATGGCCCGGGAACCTCGGGAGCGCAATTTTTTCCACAGCGGGAATTCGCCACTCGAGGAAGCTTATGATAGTAGCAATGCGCGCTGTTTGTGCTCTGTTATGTTTGGGCATTTTGCCTGCCGGAAAGGGAGAGGCCCCCGAAGCAGCCGGGATTCGAACTGTCTACCTGATGCGTATGGCTAACGGTTTTGAGCAGTACCTGGCAAACCACCTTGCGAAGTCAAAGGTCTACGAGGTTGTGACAGATCCTGCACGGGCGGAAGCGGTGCTTACAGATCGTGTGGGAATGGCGCTCCAGGACGAACTCGCAACCCTGCTGGCGCCCACCGAGAGCCAGGAAGTGAAAGAAGCAGAAGAAGCCGGGCAAAGCGAGAGCAGCGGCGGGATGAAAGGCGACACATATCAGGTGCGGCCATCTTCGTTTTCGCGTGGGCGTGGAAACATCTTTCTGGTCGATCTGAAAACACGATCGGTACTCTGGTCGACCTACGAACGCCCCCGCAACTCAACCCCGGATAACCTGGACAAGGCTGCCAAAACCGTTATCAGCCGGCTGACGAAGACGGTGAAACACTAACCTGGGCTTCGACAGGCTCGCCGCGTTTTTCAGCCAGAACCTTGCGATAAGTCTCCACCAGCCGCGCGGTGGTGGCTTGGGTGTCGCGGCACTCCACTTCCCTTCTGGCGCGGTATGTCATTTGAAAGGCGTTCTCAGGGTGGGTGAACAGGTCCAGGATGGAGTCGGCAAACTCACTGGCGGCTGCTGCCAGGCGGCACACTTCGCCGTCGTTTTTCGCCAAGCCCTCCGCGCCCAGTGGCGTTGACACCACGGGTATACCGCATGCAAATGCCTCCAGGAGCTTTACTCTCACGCCGCTCCCGCTCAGTACCGGGCAAACAAAAACGGCGTAACGCGACAGGGGCTCACGAATATCATCCACAAATCCACGGATCTCAATAGCGTCGCTGAACCCCGGCAGTCCGTGCGGCGGTGGCGCCTCTGGACCGACAACCACCAGGCGCGCCCCAGGTTCCCGGGCGATGACTTTCGGAAGAACCTCGAGAACGAACCAGCGTAGTGCCTCGACATTCGGCAAATGACGGAAGTTCCCCGTGAAGAGCATGGTGCGAGGTTCGCGTCCGTCAGGCCGGAACGTGTAGCGCGAAATGTCAACCGCAGCTCGCAGATCATCGTCGATTCTGCTGCTAAGCTCCGGTAGAAATGACAAAAGGTAGGAAGCGTTATCGCGGCTGCACACCTGCACACGATCAAGCGCCGGGAGAATCCCCAACTCGTAACGAAGAGCCCGCAGGTACTCGAATGTAGCCGCCATTCGCTGCGGCAGCGGCATGCCCTTCAACTGTCTTGCGATCGACTGGAAATACACGTCATGGTCAAAAAGAAAGCAAGCGAGGCGCCCGAAGTTGCCCGCGTACTGCCCCAGAACCAGGTATTCAAGCTGGATGACATCGATCTTGTGAAGGTAGATCTGCCGGTGTATGAGCCATTCGAGGTCAGGATTCGAGAACTCCCGTATCGCGTGGGGCAGCAGCGAACCAAACTGGCGTGGTGCCCCTTCCATCCGGACCAGAAACTCCGCGGACATGCACGCTCGCTCGAGCACTTCCTGTTCACGACGCTCGTGAGGGTAGTCGAGCAGCGCGATCAGATGAACATCACACAAGTCCACAAGCGCGCGTAGAGTCTGATACATGAACACCGCGCCGCCGTGCACGGGCGGGTAGATCGGATAGGGTGAAACAAATAAGACCCGGGGACGAGCCGGGGTCGCTTCGCCAACGTGGAACCGGTCACGGAAATATCCTCCCAGCGGTCTGCGAAACGCTTCGGTATCGTTCACCTGAGCCAGCGACAGAGCCCTCCACCGGGAGCGGATCGCCTGCGGCAATTGCAGAAATGCGCGGCCGATACCGGCCATGCTGGCACGCTCCGGCGAATCGCCGAAGAAGCCGCTAAGGACCGCTCCCGCATAAGTCCAGAAAAAATGCGATGACAGCCGGCGCCATTCATGGATGTTTTTCCAGGTGAACAGGAGAAAGTTCTTCTTGAGAACCGCCCGGATCTGTGCATCATTGAAGCGCTTGCCGATAGTGCCGCGGTGCTCGTGAAAGACGACGCTTTTCGGCTGATACAGCACCTTCCAGCCGCGCTTCCACGCGAGGTAGCTGAGATCCGTGTCCTCGAGGTAGAACGGAGCCAGCAATGCATCAAATCCACCGAGTTCGAGAAATTTCCGGCGGTCAAACGCGCAGGAGCCGCCACCGCCATAGAAGCATGGGTAGAGGTCCGTGATGGCTTCGTCGATCCGGTGCCTGACCCGCAGCGAGCCATGCTGCCACGTGCCCTGCGTCAACCCCGTTTCCTCGCGGCGCTTGTTTGGATCGCCGAAAAAAATCTGGCAGGATACGGCAAAGACTCGCTCGTCGAAGAATCCTTCGAGCAGTGGCGCCAGGAATTCCCGGTGCACTCGCATGTCGCTGTTGAGCAGGACGACGATGTCATTGCGCGCGGCTCGAAAACCCACATTCGAGCCGCCGCCGAATCCTAGATTTTTGGGGAGTGCGATCAGGTTTACGGATGGGAAATGCTGCCTCACAAACTCCACACTGCCATCGGTGGATCCGTTATCGACCACAATCAGTTCGTTACCCGCATTTCCATCCAGCGCAGCAATAACGGACGGAAGGTATTTTTCAAGAAGGTCACGGCCGTTCCAATTGGGAATCACGACGGAAGCGGAGTGTGCTGATACCTTTTCTGATGGGGGAACGGAGCGTCTTCGGCGTGCCCGCGCGAATAGATCGCAAAATGCAAGGCCGGCTGCCGCGATCAGAAGCAGCAGGGGTGCGAGCACTACAAAAGCGATCGCGTAAAGAAACCGGAGGAGACGCTGCATTTCACGCTTCCAGCACGGGACCCAGCCCGAGTTTTCGCCCAAGGCGGAACCACCGGGAAGCACGTACAAAGTTCAACTGACGCTCAACCGCCGAAAGTTGAGAATCGAGCTTCCTGGCCCAGACCGTGCGTTCCTCAACCGTCTTCTCGGTTTCGTGAAGGAAATCGACACACTGGGCCAACTCTTGGCATTTCTGTTCCAAGGTAGTATTAATTTGCGCAAGCACCGCCTCGTAGCGGCTGGTGATGCCGGCGAGTTCGTCCTGCAACGTGACGATGCGCGCGCCGGCTTGTTTCAGCTTCTCGTCCAGTTCGGCTGCCCAGCGGTTACGCTCTTCCAGCTCGACAGTCTGGGATCGAAAGAGTTCGACGATCTTCTGGTGCTCCGACGCGAGTTTTTCGAGCCAGGTGCTCTTGGTTTGGATCTCGCCTTCAAGTTTCCGGATATGCAGCTCCCGCTCACGGAGGAGGTTGGCTGCCGTAGGCAAATAAACGAATGTGGGCTCCTGTGGTTGTGCCAGTATGGCACAGATGGCTACGAAAAAGTTGGAACTCTCGGGCGCAGAGGAGGCATCCTCGATCTCAATTCTGCTGCCGCCGCCCGGCTCCAGCGGCTGAAACAGAAATCCTGCGGAATGGTTTTGTGCAAATATCGAAACGGAGGGGAACACCTTGGCCAACTCGTCGCGAAATTCCAGAAACTCAAATTCGTGCTCATGGTACGGATTGGCGCCGGAAACTCCTCGTGATTCCGCATAGTAGAGCTTGTTGGGGGTGGATACGAGCAACCGGCCTTCGGGCTTCAGAACGCGATAAGCTTCCCGCAGCATGGAAGCCCAGTCGGACAAATGCTCGATCAGTTCAAAGGCAACGATGACATCGAATGTGTGATCGCGGAAGGGAATTTGCGTCGCGTCAGCCCGCACCAGTTCGAGGCGCTGCTTAGAAAACTCAGACTTCGCGAAGGTCACAGCGCTGGTGGAAAAGTCCAGTGCGGTAACCGCTTCGGCAAACTCGGCCAACTTTGCGGCGCCATACCCCGTGCCGGTTCCTAAATCCAGCACCTTCTTGCCGGCACACATAGGAGCAGCGAAGGCATAACGGGCGACGTGCTCATTCCAGAGGTCGCGATTTACTTCACCGGGAATGACCCGTTCTCCGGTGAACTCAGCCATGCTGTAGGACTCCTCCCGCGGTTGGCCGTTGCATGCGTGCGTTCAATTCTACGCGGCAGGGCAAGTGAATATAGCCGTAGATCTGTCCATCACCATGCCCCATCTGAAGGGTGACGGCGTTATCTATCCAATCACACATTGTGTAGGCGGCCAATGTTCCGTCAGCAATAGCGGGAGAGAACGAAAAGGATGCCGGGTAAAGCTCTGGAATATCGATATGGAAGTCGACCGTATAGACATCGCCCGGTGACATGGCAGGCACTTGGAAGCTTTCGCGCGCGGTATTCGTCCCGGCGAAATCGATACCCAAATGATTGCGCAACATAAAACCCACCATCGGCAGAGGAATCTCCTCCTTTGCCCGCACACTGATGCGAACTATTACGCGAGAGGAGGGAGGCAGCAGGTGAATGGGATGGCCATAGGAGTCGAATATTGCAATACCGAGAATTTCAGCCCGTCCATCACCGTACCGGTGGTCGATATTCGGGATATGCTCTACCACTTCTGGCGCTTGCGGCGTGGTGAGTTTTTCCTTCATACCGGGGCGCTTACCGAGTTCAAGATAAGCGGAGTCCTTTTGCACCATGGCCGCAAGGTATTTGGAGACTACAAGATCTGTATCCCCTATTTCTCGCAGTTTTCCATTCTCAAGCCAGAGCGTCCGGTCCCCGAGAGCTTTGACATCGCCGATCGCGTGCGAAACAAACAGGATCGTAACGCCGCTGGATCTCAACTCGTGAACTTTCCTCATACAGCGCTGGCGGAAGTAGATATCGCCGACAGCCAGTGCCTCATCCACCAGGAGAATTTCCGGGTCCACATGGATGGCGATGGCAAAAGCCAGCCTCACCACCATTCCGCTTGAGTAGGTTTTCACCGGTTGGTTGATAAACTCGCCAATCTCGGCGAACTCTTGAATTTGTTGATAGCGCTTATCAATCTCCTTAGAGGAGAAACCCAGAATCGCGCCATTCAAATACACGTTTTCACGACCGGAAAATTCCGGATTGAAGCCGGAACCAAGCTCAAGAAGCGCCGACACGCGCCCATTTACGCTGGCACGGCCACCGCTGGGCTGAAGAATTCCCGCGACAAGTTGAAGCAGCGTGCTTTTTCCGGAGCCGTTTTCGCCGATAATGCAAAACGTTTCGCCACGGCGGACATCAAAACTGAGATTGTTGAGTGCCCAGAAGTCCCTGTGAAAACGACGCCGGTTAAACGTCAGCAGTTCGCGGAGCCTGTCGCCCGGTGCGTCATAGATTGGATAGCTTTTTGATACCCGGTCAAACTCAATCACGTTCACCTGGAGCATCCTCGCACGGCGAACATCCAAAACGGGGCGTACACTAAAATGAATCTACTGGAGAGTAAGCAGGTGTGTCAAACCGAGGGGAGCGTGAAAATTTTTAACGGGGCGACCGCCGACTCCTGCTGTTTGGCTCCAAGCTGTCGCTTGGGCCGACCCGGTGGAAGTGCCTTCTATGTGCGGTGCAAGATTCCGCGCGCCTAAAGGTAAAACCCTTCCTGCGTTTCAGGCCTCGACCCGGGCAGCTTCGGAAGCCGGTAGCCGCCCCCAACTGTGGACGTTCTCTATGGATTTCCTCCTAGTTAAAGTTTGCCCTCCCACGCGAGAAGGCACTATAACCCTCTGAAATCCAAAGGGTTAGGAGAGAACCTATGTCCTCGCCTCTAACTCTAATATGCCCCCAGGCCACAAAGAATGTCAAGACCTTTCTGTCGGAAATTTGACAACCTACGGTAGGCCTGAATACGCTGGAAGTAGCCCAGCCGGTGTAGCTCAGGTGGTTAGAGCGGCGGTCTCATAATCCGCAGGTCGCAGGTTCGAGTCCTGCCGCCGGCACCAAGTCAATTTTCTTCACCAGCGATTAGGGAATAAATCCGTTGCAGATCTTCCTGCGAAAAATAATCGATCTCAATTCGGCCGCGATTTGATGTCTTCTCTACTATCCGCACCCTGGTTCCAAGTTTCTGTTCCAGTTCTGCAATGGCCGCCTTGACATTCGGATCGGGGCGCTCTTCGTCGGGTTCTCTAGGCTCCCGAGTTTCCGTCGCTCGCTGAACCATGCGCTCTACCTGCCTTACAGACAAGCCCTGTGCGGATGCCTTCTCCGCGAAAGCAGTCTGCAAATTGGGTGTGGGAAGCGCCAGGATCGCTCGCGCGTGCCCCATCGAGAGCCGATGTTCCGCCACTAGGCGCTGTACATCCTCGGGGAGCCGCAACAAACGTAGCATGTTTGTAATAGTCGTGCGATCTTTGCCGGTCCGGCGGCCAATTTCTTCATGGCTGAGCTTAAGCTCACGGGCCAGCCGATCAAACGCATGAGCAATCTCCATCGCATTCAGATCTTCCCTCTGAATATTCTCGATGAGGGTGATCTCTAGCAGACGATCGTCTGCAATATCCTGAATGACCACCGGTACCTTAGAAAGACCGGCGAGCTTGGCCGCCCGCCATCTTCGCTCCCCTGCGACGAGTTGATAACGATTGTCTTTGCGAACGACGACAAGTGGCTGAATGATTCCATTGGAGCGAATGGACTGGGCCAACTCGGCGAGACGCTCCGGTTCGAAAGCGCTGCGAGGTTGCAGTGGATTCGGCTCTATCTCCTCAATGGAGATGGCAAGTACACCATGTTGAGGCTTTCCCTGTACTTCGGCAGAAGTAGGTACGGACCTCGCAGTTTTGGAAGGCAACAAAGCCGACAGCCCTTTCCCAAGGGCTCTCCTCGGCTGATCAGTTTGCTTCATGGGAGAGTATTTCCTTCGCCAACCGGATGTAGCTTTCCGCGCCTTTCGACCGGACATCATACAGCAGAATCGGCTTTCCGTGACTGGGCGCCTCCGCAAGACGGATGCTGCGGGGGATCACTGTCTTGAAGACCTGTTCCTCAAAAAACTCTTTGAGGTCCTGAGCTACCTGCTTGGTCAGATTGGTTCTATCATCAAACATCGTGAGCAGCACGCCCTCGATTTTCAGATTGTGCTGAAGAGAATCCCGAATTCTCTCGATAGTATCGATAAGTTGAGATATGCCTTCTAGCGCAAAAAACTCACATTGAATGGGTATCAGGACAGAATCCGCCGCTACCAAGGCGTTGAGCGTGAGCAGATCGAGTGCCGGCGGGCAATCTATGAGAATAAAGTCGTAATATGGCAGAAGCGGCTCCACCACACGGCGTCGTAACCGTAACTCGCGTTCCGCATGATCCACCAATTCGATATTGGCACCCACCAGATTGCGATCAGCCGTTATGATGTGCAATCCGTCCAGTTCCGTATGTTGTACCAGTTCGGTGGCGGACCTGTCACCAAGCAGACTCTCATACAGGGTGGGAGTCTCTGGCGTTTTGAGCATGCCAAGACCGGTGGTCGAATTTCCCTGAGGATCGGCATCAATTAGCAGTACGCGAAGATCGGTGGCTGCGAGAGAGGCAGACAGGTTGATAGCGGTGGTTGTCTTGCCGACGCCTCCCTTTTGGTTAGCGATGGCGATGGTTTTTGCCAAACTGAGGATGCTCCTGAGAGAGAACTATGTTAGCACGGGTTCACACACATAGAATGTGCGTGGATACGCCTGTTTCACGTGGAACAACTTTTAGTCGGACTTCGAGCACCACCGCCCCATCAGCAAGGTGCGGCGATCGCCCCAAGGCAACCGAACCGGCACATCCCATTGCATTGTCTGCCTTCCCGTGAGTTTCCTCACATCCTCATCCCCAATCAGCAAAGCCACTTTGGAGCTGATCAGCGGTAGCAAATGAAGCACTTCCTCCGGCCGGACCGCGCGAGCAACAATCCTGTCAAAGGTCTCTCCGTGAATGGATTCAGCACGTACCGGCAATACCCGTACGTTTCCGAGAGCCCGCGTCGCCTCCCGCAAAAACACCGCCTTCTTCTGGTTCGCCTCAATCAGCACTACCTCGAGATCCGATCTGAGGATGGCTATAGGAATGCCTGGAAATCCGGGGCCCGACCCAACATCAGCCACGCGAGCATTCTGCTCTGGAAGCTCTGCCGCCGTGAATAGCGATTCGCAAAAATGCCTCTCTATAATCTCCTCGAGCTTGCGGATGGACGTCAAGCCCATCCGCCGGTTCCAGTGACTCATCAATTCGTAATGGAATTCTAGAAGATCCAACTCGTGGCTACTCAGGTTCCGATAAGGGGCCATCCGCCCGGCGAGCAGCAAACGGAATGGAGATGCCATTTACGTTAGTTGGGGTGCGGCGCCACCCTTTGTTACAGTCAGATAAACATCGAGAACTGCAATCGCTGCGGGAGTCACACCAGGAATACGCCTAGCTTGTCCGAGTGTCTCCGGACGCACTCTCAATAGCTTTTCCTGAATCTCCCGAGAAAGCCCGGGAACCTCCTGGTAAGCGAATGCGTGGGGAATCGGCTTTCGCTCGGCATCCTTCAGCTTCTGAATTTGACGGCCCTGTTGCGCGATGTATCCGGCGTATTTCATTTCGGTTTCAACGGTTGCGAGTATTCCGGTTGAAGGGGCCTCTTCCAGCTTGGCTTCGATCTCCGGACGTAACATTGCGATCGAAGCCTCTGGTCGCCGCAGCCATTGCGCCAGAGTAGGGCGATCGTCCAAGCTCAATCCCAGTTTTTCACAAAGCTGCGAATCCGGACGTATTGTGTTGAGCCAGTCCACAATGGCGCCTTTCTGCATTTTTTTCCGCTGGAATCGCTGCCATCTTTCATTCGTGACTAATCCGGCCCGGTATCCGATCTCTGTCAGCCGCTCATCCGCATTGTCGATTCGCAGGTGAAGCCGGAACTCAGCCCGGGATGTGAACATCCGATAGGGTTCATCTGTACCTTTGCTGATCAGATCATCGATCAGAATGCCTGTGTAAGCGTCCGTCCGGCTCATCAGAACAGGGTCTTTACCGCTCAACTGCGCCGCAGCATTCAACCCGGCGAGCAACCCCTGGCACGCAGCCTCCTCGTATCCCGAAGTGCCGTTGATCTGCCCGGCAAGAAATAACCCCTTTATTTCCTTTAGTTCCAAAGAATGAGCCAGTTCCCGGGCATCAATGGCATCGTATTCGATCGCGTAGCCGGGCCGCATCATCTCCGCGCCTTCCAGTCCCGGAATGGACGCAACCATCGCGGCTTGCACATCGACCGGCATGCTGGTGGACATACCGTTGACATAAACTTCGTGAGTATCGAGCCCTTCGGGCTCCAGGAAAATCTGGTGCCTCGGTTTATCTGGAAATTTTACTATCTTGTCTTCAATCGATGGGCAATATCTTGCACCGATTCCCTCAATTTGGCCACTATATAGTGGCGACCGGTGGATATTCTGGCTCAGGATCCACCGCGTCTCCTCGGTGGTATATCCGAGATGACATTGAATCTGCTTTTGTTCGATTCTGTCTGTAAGAAAGGAAAAGGGCGTCGGATCGGCGTCACCGTCTTGCGGATCAAACCGGCTCCAGTCAATGGTTCGGCCATCCAGGCGAGGCGGAGTTCCTGTTTTCAGACGCGTCCATTGAAGCCCCAGCGTACGCAACTGATCCCCAAGAAGAATAGAGGCCCCCTCCCCATTCCGCCCGCAGGTATATTTCATCTCACCGACATGGGCGAGCCCATTCAGAAACGTACCGGTAGTGACGATAACGGCGCCTGCGCGCACCTCCCGGCCGTCTCGAAGACGGATACCGGATACGCGCCGTACGTCCCGCTTCGCTTCAATTAGCAGTTCTGCGACTTCGGCTTGCAGAATGCGCAGGTTTGCTTCTCTTTCCAACGCATCTCGCATGTACAAGCGATATAGCTTCTTGTCGCACTGCGCCCGCGGTGACCACACTGCCGGTCCGCGACTGGTGTTCAGCAGGCGAAACTGAATCCCGGCCCGGTCGGTAATTTCGCCCATGACGCCGCCCAAGGCGTCCACCTCCCGCACAAGGTGCCCTTTTGCAATGCCTCCAATGGCCGGATTGCACGACATCTGCGCAATCAAGTCGATGTTCATCGTGACCATTGCGGTTTTCAGCCCGATGCGGGCGCATGCGCGCGATGCCTCGCAGCCGGCGTGCCCAGCACCGACAACGACGACGTCATACTTACCCATTGGTATCATTGTATCGCTATGAAGATATTGGTTATCGGAGGCGGTGGCCGGGAGCATGCCCTGGCCTGGAAATTGGCACAAAGCCCCGCTACGAGCAGGCTGTACGCTGCCCCGGGCAATCCCGGAATTGCCACCCTTGCCGAATGTGTTCCGGCCAACGTCACAGATCCGGATCGCCTCCTCGCAATTGCCGAGTCTGCCGGCATCGATCTCACGGTCGTAGGTCCTGAAGCGCCGCTCGCGGCGGGCGTGGTCGACATGTTTCGTTCGCGAGGCCTGCCCATTGTAGGTCCCCTACAATCGGCAGCACGACTGGAAAGCAGCAAAGGATTCGCGAAAGAAGTAATGACACAGGCGGGCGTTCCTACCGCCCGGTCCGTGACCGTCGAATCCGCCGCGCAAGCGCACACTGCCATCCGGCGTTTCGAACTCCCGGTGGTCCTGAAGGCCGATGGTCTCGCGGCGGGAAAGGGGGTCGTAATCGCAAACACCCGGGAGGAGGCCGAACGGACGGCTGCTGCCATGCTGGCTGGCAAACTGGTAGGCGACGCGGGCCACCGTCTCATAGTAGAGGAATTCCTGAAAGGCGAGGAGGTCAGCTTCATTGCGATCACAGACGGGCGCACCGTGGTACCGCTCGAGGCGACCCAGGATCATAAAGCCATTTTTGATGGAGATCGGGGACCCAACACAGGGGGCATGGGCGCATACTGCGATGGCCGGATTTTGTCTCCGTCTGCGACGGATGATGTCCTGTCAACCGTCATTCTTCCGGTTGTCGAGTATATGAGGGGCATAGGGCAGCCTTTCACCGGGTTTCTTTACGCGGGATTGATGCTGACCGGGGATGGTCCAAAGGTTCTGGAGTTCAATGTGCGCCTGGGGGATCCGGAAACGCAGGCACTGATGTTGCGGCTGAACAGCGATCTGGCGGGCCTTCTCACGGAGTGTGCCCGGGGCGCCTTGAGTGAAACCCGTCCGCGCTGGAGTACGGATCCGTCCATGTGCGTTGTCATGGCCGCCGCCGGGTATCCGGGCCAGGTCCGGACGGGCGATTCTATTACCGGAATTGCGGAGGCCGAACGGGACGGTGCGCTGGTGTTTCACGCGGGAACGGCACGTGTAAACGGTGAAGTGCGGACCGCAGGTGGACGGGTGCTGGGCGTCACCGCCTCGGGTGCCGATCTCCCGGCAGCCATCGCGCGAACCTACGATGCTGTGAGCCGGATCCGCTTCGAAGGTGCCCAGTATCGTACCGATATCGGTGTCAAAGGTCTGAAGCGCTGGTAGAATGTGTAGACGCGGGGACGTAGCTCAGTTGGATAGAGCGGTCGCCTCCTAAGCGACAGGCCGGCAGTTCGAATCTGCCCGTCCCTACCATATCAGTGTATCGAGGAGGGCAGTGCCGCAATCTCCGAAGACGTCCCCTGGCAACGAGGAACCCGAGAGCGTAACCCGGCTCCTCGTCGAAATGCAGCACGGCAGCCATACCGCTGAAGAAGCGTTGCTGCCTCTGATTTATGATGAGCTCCGGCGCATGGCCGCAAACTACATGCGCCGCGAAAAGCCGGATCATTTATTGCAAGCGACCGCGCTTGTGCACGAAGCTTATCTCCACCTCGTAGATCAAAGTGAAACCACGTGGAAGAATCGGGCTCACTTTTTCGGTGTAGCCGCCCAGATGATGCGCCGCATTCTGGTGGATCACGCGCGCAGCGAAAAAGCATGGAAGCGCGGTGCAGGCGCCAAGCGGATCTCCCTCGATCAGGTCGGTCCGTTGTTTCATAAGCGCGACGTCGCCCTCGACGAGCTCGATGACGCCCTCCGGGTGCTGGAGGAGATTGATCCACGCCAAGGCCGAATCGTCGAGTTGCGGTTCTTCGGCGGGCTCACCACCGAAGAGACGGCAGAGGTGATCGGCGTGTCAGCCACTACTATTGAGCGGGAGTGGCGCAGCGCGAAAGCCTGGCTCTACGACCAGCTAAAGAGAACGGAACCACCCTCAACCGCCAAGCCTGAAAATCCGTGACGGTTTTGAACCCGATCCTGCGCGTTAGCCATTGAAGATGGGATCCACCGTCTCAACGTTCGCCCCGTGATTGCAAGGGGGCGCCATGGCACCCGCAGCTCGGAGGACGGCCGGATGACGTTTCCGGCCGTCTGCGGATGGGCGATACTAGTAGTGCGCCCGCATGACGCCCGAGCGTTACCAACGGATTAAACAGCTCTTTGAGGCCGTGGTCGCCCAACCCGACGGCAGCCGCGGGTCTTTCCTTGACCGCGAGTGCGGCGACGATCCTCAACTGCGCAGCCAGATCGAGAGTATGCTGGAATCCGATCAGGAAGGCGCAGATTTCCTGGAGGCCCCCGCAGTTGTATCCTTTTCCCGTCTGCTGGACCGCGAGCCGGAGTCCCTTGTGGGCCAGCGGATCGGCCCTTACAAGATATTGCGCGAGCTTGGCAAAGGCGGCATGGCTGTTGTTTACCAGGCTATCCGTGACGATCTTCCGTCCACCAGCACCGTTGCGATCAAATTCATCAAATCGCCGGCTGGTTCCGATCTCATTGCACGCCGGTTCCGCCAGGAGCGGCAGATCCTCGCTGCTCTCGAACACCCTAATATCGCGCAACTTCTCGACGGCGGCACGCTGGAGGATGGCCGTCCCTTCTTCGTGATGGAGTATGTCGAAGGCAAACCGATCGACGTTTACGCACGGGAACAGCAACTGGATCTTCGCACTCGCCTCGAACTGTTTCTTTCGGTTTGTTCGGCGGTTGAATATGCGCACCAGAACCTGGTAATTCATCGCGATCTGAAACCGGCCAACATCCTGGTGCGAGACGACAGCACTGTGAAGTTGCTTGACTTCGGGATCGCAAAGCTCCTGAACCCAAGTATCGGTGGCGGCGCCGCCGATAAGACGGCAAGTGGTATAAGGCTCATGACCCCCGAGTATGCAAGTCCGGAGCAACTTCGGGGCGAGCCCGTTACGATCGTAAGCGACATATATCTGCTTGGGATTGTGTTGTACGAGTTGCTCACCGGACACCGGCCATTTCGAACGTCCGGGAATTCGGCAGTGGAAGCGATGCGGGCGCTTGCCGAAAGGGCGCCGGAGAAGCCTAGCGTTGTTGCCGCTGGCAATTCACGGCAGCCCGGTGAAACACCGGAACAAAGCCCTCTGACGCCGGACGATCTTGCCGGAGACGTAGATTCCATCACGCTGAAGGCGCTTGAGCGCGATCCGGCGCGGCGCTATAGCTCCGCCAGCGAGCTTGCTCAGGACATCCGCCGGCATCTGGACGGCAATCCTGTTCTGGCGAGAAGCCACTCGCTACCGCACCTCTTTCGGAAACTCATGAAGCGCCCGACGTAAGGGCCCCTGCCAACTTACTTACCTACTTACCTATGCAGAACGTGGAGAAAATGCGGTTCAGAATATCGTCCGCCGTGGTTGCCCCGGTGATTGCGTCCAGTGGACGAAGCCCCGCGTACAGATCGAGCAGGAGCATCTCGTGAGGGATACCAGCTTCTGTCGCAACACGCGCTGCTTTGATAGCTTCCATGCTTTCGCGCAGCAACTGCTCATGCCGTAAGCTCGTGATGAAACCCGCTTCGGATTCGAGGCCCCCGGGAGGGGTGATGCTTTCGTTTATAGATCCCTTAAGCCGGTCAATTCCATCGCCGGTCAGCGCAGATACCGGAATCGCCTCGCTCGGGAACTCGAGCATGACGCCTAGATCCGTTTTGTTCGCCACCAGCAGGAAACGGCCGCCCCGGCGTGCATGTTCTATTAGTTCCAGATCTTCGAGCTCCACTTTCGCCGATGCGTCCAGAACAACAATGGTCAGATCGGCATCAGCCATGGCCTGGTAGCTGCGTTCAATCCCGAGCCGTTCCACCGGGTCCTTTCCCTCGCGAATGCCGGCCGTATCCACAAAACGAACCGGAATCCCGGAAATCGAAGCGGTCTCGGACACCAGGTCCCGTGTCGTGCCCGGAATATCCGTGACAATCGCTCGATCCTGGTCCAGCAACCGGTTGAACAAGCTGCTTTTACCGACATTGGGCCGTCCTACGATAGCGAGTGTAAGCCCCGAGTGAACCAGCTTTCCATAAGCAAAACTGCCTGCGAGCGATTCGAGGCCACCCAGAATCGAGTCGATCCTTCGTGTGATCTCCTCAGGCGAAGCGACACTGATGTCGTCCTCGGCAAAGTCGATTCCAGCTTCGAGGATGGAAACGAGCTCGACCAATTGCTCCTTGAGAGGTGCGATGCGCCTTGAAACCGATCCATCGATCTGCTGTGCGGCGATGCGTGCCTGAAAAAGTGTGGTCGCGTCAATCAAGTCCCGAATCGCTTCCGCTTGCGGCAGGTCGATTCTCCCATTCACATAAGCCCGCAACGTGAATTCGCCGGGTTCGGCCAGCCTTGCGCCGGCAAGGCAGGCGCAATCTACCGCGTGGCGCAATACGACGGGAGATCCATGACACGAAAGCTCAATAACGTCTTCGGCTGTGTAGGAGTGTGGCTTTTCGAAATAAGTCACTATCACCCGGTCGATGATTCGGCCGTTGGAGTCACAGAGACCGGCGAGTGTCGCCCTCCAAGGCTGCCATGAAAACTGCGGATTGAATTCGAGGAACTGTTCCGCCACCCTTCTGGTTGCCGGACCGGATATGCGGATTATCCCTAATCCACCCCGGCCGGGAGGACTGGAAATGGCGACAATGGTGTCGCTAAGATCCAAAGCTTAACGGCGGCGCCCGCGCCGGGCAAAGGCCGGGACGCTAGCGGTGTCCGGCTTGGAAGGCATATCGGAGGGGTAGATAACGACGTGCCGGTGCGGCGCCATTCCTACGCTCTCGCTTCGGAGCGTCAACTCGTTACGCAAAGCCAGATGGATGATCCGCCGTTCCCGGCTGTTCATCGGGCTAAACTCAAACGGAACGCGCGTGCGCTTCACTTTGTCCGCCGCCGCAAGGGCGCTCAGCCGCAATTCTTCCACGCGCAAAACTCGATAGTCGTTCGCGTCGAAACAGAGAAGCGAGTGCTCTTCCGCAGGCATGCGAAGCATCTCCATCGTCAGTTGCTCCAGTGCCAGCAGCAATTCAGCTTTATTCGCGAGCAGAAGTTCCACATCCGGTCCGGAAAACCGCACCATGATCTCAGGGTTTTCGAAGTCAGGATGGGGTGTCTCGCCGTCAGTGACCTCGAACTTCACCCGCAAGCCAATCCGCTCGCGAGTGGAATTCAGGAACGCTTCAATTCGAGGGCCGACCGTTTCAACCCGGTATTTCTTCTGACCCACCGGCTACTTTTTCGACCTCCTCTTTGAGACAACCTTTGACTCGGCGGCAACAGGAGCCGGTGTCGCCATGGTCTTGTTAAAAAACCATTGTTGCGCGATACCGATCACGTTGCCGGTCAACCAGTATAGCACCAGGCCGCTCGAAACCCCGTAAAACATAAAGCCCAGCATAAGAGGCATCATCATCATGATGCGCTGCTGTGTTGGATCGCCCATCGTACTCGGCGTCATCTTCTGCTGAATGAACTGCGTGATGATCATGGTGATGGGAAGAATTCGAATGGGCAGGTGTTCGGGTTGCGACAGATCGGTGACCCATAGCCAACTCGCCCCCCTCAGCTCAATCGCAACCGTCAGTACCTTGTAGAAAGCAAAAAAGAACGGGATCTGTAGCAGCATGGGAAAGCAGCCGCCGGTCGGATTGACGCCGTGCTGCTTGTAGAGTGCCATGACTTCCTGGTTCTGTTCGGCCTTCCGTGGGTCGCGCAGACCAATTCCCTTGTACTTCTCATTGATCGCTTTGATCTGAGGCTGAAGCGACTGCATTTTCTTCATCGACTTCATGCTGGTGTAACGCAGTGGCAGCATCAGGAAGTTGATGACAACGGTCACAATCACGATCGCCCAGCCGTAGTTGTGCGCCAGGTTATCGTTAACCCAGTTCAACGCCAGAAAGAGTGGCTTGGCCAGAAAAGCGAACCAGCCAAAATCGATTAACTGAGTCAGCTTGGGCTCGATACGGCGGAGCAGATCCAGGTCCTTCGGTCCGACGAATAATGTGAAGCGGTTCTGCGCACCGCCCCCGATACCCGCCCCCACGCGCATCTCTTCGCCGCCCGCTGTTGGAACCGAATCGCCATAAGTTCTCATCTCCACGACCGCTCCCGCGGGTGGCAGCGAGACCGCCGCGAAATACTGGTCCTCGATCCCGGCAAAAGAGTAGTCGCCGCTCGAAGTCACGGGACCATCTTTGCCATGCTTGGCCTCCTGCAATACAAGCTCAGCCTCCCTGGTGTCGTAGTAAACCGTGTGCTGGGAGGGAGCGGCGTGTTCCAGGGATGGATCGCCGAATCCTCCTCGCCAGGTGAGGAAATGTGGCATAGGAACGCCATTCTGAACGGCTTCCGAGGACACCTTCGACAGGTAGCTGTCGCGCGTGAAGTGAAACGACTTGCGCAGCGCCGTCTTACCGTCGGAAAACTCAAATTCGAGGCTTAACCCGTCATCGGAGCGCTTGGCGGCAAACAGTGCATTGTTTATATCCGCCGAAGGCCTTTCCCCCTTGAAATCAATGGAAAATGGGTAACCGACCTTTGCCGCCGCCTCCTGATTGATCAGCTCAAGCGGGCGCCCCTTGCTGTCCACGTACTTCGGTCCTTTCAGCGTCCATCTGCGAACCACGGCACCGCGGTTAGAGAACTCGATGCGGTACAGGTCGGTTTCGATCAGCAAGAGTTCTTCGGTCTGGGCTGAAATCTGCCCCGGAACGGGCATCGGAGACGGCTGGGCTGGTTTGGACGGCTCCGCTTCCGGCGCTTTTGTCTGCTCCGCCGGAGTTCCTCTAGCGGGAGGTGCCTTCGGCGGCGGAGCGGCGGGCTTATAGAAATAAGGAGTCAGAAAAAGAACGGCGCCCATCAGCAGGAAAGCGATCAGGAGCCGCACTTCCGTGGATAATTCTTTTCTGCCAGGCTTCGACCCGGATTGACTATTTGGCGTGTCGGCCATCTACTTAATTACGATCTCCAATTCACTCACGGCACGGGGTCAAAGCCACCCTCATGAAACGGATGGCAGCGGCCCAACCGCTTTAAACCCATCCATACGCCGCGCGGCACACCGTGTTTTTCCACGGCTTCCCGCATGTATACGGAACACGTCGGATAGAATCGGCAGGCGGAGGGTAGCAGCGGCGAAATCCATTGTTTGTAGATCTGCAATATTCCAATCAGCGCGCGTTGCATCGCTGGACTATCCTCTGGACCTCGTGCTGTAGTTCGTCAAAAGGCGCCGTAAGTGCCGTACGCCTCGGGTTGAATACGATTGCCCACTCCCGCCCGATGAGCGGCAGGTGCAGCCGGACCGCCTCGCGCATCCTCCGCTTGATCCGGTTTCTCTGCACCGAGTTTCCCAACGCGCGGGGCACGGTGAAACCCACTTTCGGTCCCTCCTGCCCTTCTGTAGCCAAACAGAAGGCAGTGAACAATCGGCCCGAGAACCGCATCCCCTTGGAATAGACACCTCGAAACTCGGCCGACCGCACTAGCCGGGAACTCCTGGAAAAAGGAAATCCAGTGTCGGACTTAGTTGGCGTGGCGGACTGCTCTTTCGTCACTCACGGTCAGCTTGTGACGGCCCTTGGCCCGGCGCCGCGCGAGCACGGCACGGCCATCTTTACTTTTCATGCGCGCTCGAAAACCATGGGTCTTGGCCCGTTTGCGGTTATTCGGCTGGAAAGTTCTTTTCGGCATCTTTAGTTATCTCAGGTTCTAGCGCCGGGGCAAGCGACCCGATCGAGGCGCAAGATTAGCGCAGTATCTGGGAATGACCCAATAATTCAGTATAGGAATGGTACCGAAAGCCTGTCAATCCAGCTGAGAGCTACGGGTGCGCGACATAAAAGTGGAAGTCAGGCCAGCCGGCGGCCCTCCCAGTAGTCCTCAAACCGGCCGTTGAATTGACAACAGCGCAGAGCAAGGATGGCGTTTGCACCACGCACAGTCCAGAACATGCCGGATTGTTTGCAGCGACGACCGATTACGGTTTTGCAGTCCGCCTCGATGACGCCGGTGCCGACAAACAGGTGCTGCCGGCGAAACTCGGGGAAGCGCATACGTTCGGCATTCTTTTCGAAATACTCGGCCTCCGTGCGGATCTTCCCGGCCAGTTCCGCATTGGACGTCTCGATGGAGCGGAGGGAGGAGACCAAGCTTTCGATCTTCCCCCCATCCAGCAGATCTTGCTGGACCATCATCCAGCGGTTCCGACAGGCCTCATCATTGGGTTGAAGCTTGCGAGCCAACTCCCAGAGATGTTCGCGCGCGTGGTATAGATCGGCGATCTGCGTGGCGCCGGGGAAGTGCTCGCACGCCTGATTCCAGATCCATTCCGATCCGTGCCCCATCACGACCTTCTTTTCGGCGCGGCTCCAGCCCCGTTTCCAAGCTTCCAGGTAGAGGCGCTTGCCAAACTCCTCGGACGTTTCAATGGCGCCCACATAGGTGGTCGAGCCGGGGTCGCGGATGGCATATCCTTCTTCGTCCCAAGTGGTTTGGGTGAACACGCAGCCCAGTTTGACCTCCCGGGTATGGGCCGGTTGCCCTTCGGTCTTGCCCTGATGGCCCTCGGTTTCCTTCTTCACTACCGGGATCCCGGTCCCGTCCATTTGCACGTACAGAACCGGGACTGCTTCCCCCACCATCATTGGCAGATCCAATTGCATCGCCCGCTGGATCTCGGCCTGCCCGCGCGCGGCGATGTCTTCCCCCATCGCCTCGGCCGTTCGTTCGACGGCTTTGGTGGTCACCTCCAGACCAGCCAGCAGTTTCAACTGTCGGCGCCCGTGATCGAAAAGAGCCTCCTGCCCCACCGCCGCCAACATCCGCCGCACGCCCGGAGAGAATTCCGTGTCGCTGATATCGAGTTCGGCATCAGCAGGAAACTGCCCACGGCCGCATTGCGAGCACAGGTAATAGGGACGCGATAGGGTCACCTGCCCCACGGCGGTGAGAACCGGCTTCGAGCGCAGTTCGCGGTAGTGCGCTTGCTGGCCGCAAGGACAAGGCAAGGTTCGCCGGCTGGCTGCTGGGACTTCAAATTGCAGCAGTTGGGTCAAGACCGCCGCGCCAGCTTCATGCATGGCCGAGCGCACCGCCATCTCCAGGGCCTCCAGATCCAGACGGCTGCTCCTCCTATGGCGATCGTTGAAGATGACGCGCAGTAGTCGGTCTACTTCCCGCGCCACTTCCTGACGGATGGCCTCGGCCGTTTTTTTTCCTGGGCTGTCTGTTCCGTCTCTTCCACGGGCCGCAACCGGCAGATCTTTCGATTGACAGCAACCAACTCATCTGCCCAGCCCCGGAACTTGCGGTACTCGGCGATCTCCGTTTCGGCCTTGCGGACGGCAGCAGGGGAGGGCAGGTTTTGCGTTACTGTCTTGCCATCGATCTTCTGGGTGAGTTGAAAATGCGGACCATGTCCGGGACGTTGGGTTGAGCGCAATGACACCCCGGTTTCCCGCAGCGCCGGTTGACGCTTGTAATGGAACCGGGCTGGAAGTCACCGAGTTCAGAAATCTGCCGGAGCAGGTTGGAGCGGCCGTCAATCAGCAAGGCAAGCGGGTCCACTGTCAAGTCGCGCACCCTCCAGCCACGCACCCCTTGACCTCGGGCGATCAGTTTCGATAGTGTATCACGAATCCCGTCCCTGCGGACAGGGGGGCGATTGGCCTTGCAGCACAGCGACAGGTTTAGGAGGAATGAAGTGAGTATCGTCAGCAAGCACACTCGCTTAGCTCGCTTTTTTCTGGCAGTGGTGACCGCTGCCACGCTGCATGCCCAGGAATTCCGCGGAAGGATTCAGGGCAACGTCGTGGATTCCACGGGCGGAGCAGTGGTGGGAGCCGTCGTCACTTTGCTTAACACGCAAACGGGAGTGTCGGTCGTCCGCCAAACTAATGAGGCCGGACGCTACATTTTCGACCTCATCAGTCCCGGCACCTACACCGTTACCGTGGAGTTCCCTGGGTTCTCGCGCTTCCAGCAGGAGAAAATCGTCCTGCAGCAGCGCGGTGACATCGGCGTCAATGCCGTATTGAAAGCGGGTGACATCAAGGAGACGATCACGGTCTCGGCCGAAGCCAGCGTGGTGCAGTTCAACACCGCTAAGCTGGACACTACGGTGGACAGCAAGTTGGTCAACAACCTGCCGCAGATCTACCGCACGCCGTTTCTGCTGGCGCAGTTGGATCCGGCGGTGGAGAAGAACGACGGCGGCACGGAGTTCCAGCCTTATCACAGTTGGGGTCCCAATAACCAGCGGGTCGGCGGCGGAGCCCTGTACAGCAACGACCTGCAGGTGGACGGCGCCGCGGTGGGTATCGGCTACAAGACCGGGTACGTTCCCTCCCCCGACATGGTGCAGGAAGTCAACGTGCAACAGAACGCGGTGGACGCCGAGTACGGCAACAGCTCGGGTTCCAACATCAGTCTCACCCTCAAGTCGGGCACCAACGACTGGCATGGCACGGCTTTCTACCAGGGCCAGTATCCCTGGGCTAACGCATACGAGAACCGGGTGCACCGGACGATCAACCTGGGCCGCACGCACATATATGGCGGCACGGTGAGCCACCCCATCATCAAAAATAAGTTGTTCAACTTCGTGGCCTACGAAGGATGGGACAAGACCGACCCCTCCACGCTGCTGAACACGCTGCCGACCGACCTGGAGCGGCAGGGGAACTTCTCGCAGTCTCTGAATGGCTCGGGCGGTCTCCGGACCATCTACGATCCCTGGACGACGAAGACTTCGTCCGACGGCTCCGTGATCACCCGCACGCCATACCCGGGAAACATCATTCCAGCCTCGCAGCAGGATCCAGTGGCGGTGCACTACCTCAGCAAGCTGTGGAAGCCCAACCGGGAAGGCCGGGGCAACTACCACCTGGATAACTTCGCGGCGTCTCTGCCCATCAGCTTCCCCTATAAGAACTTCTCGGATCGCGCCGACTTCCAGGCCACGGATAGCCTGCGCATTTCCGGCCGTTACAGCATGTTTGTAACGCCGGTCTCCGCCACCAACCCGACCGGATCGGATTACTTCCAGTCGGACCGCGGCAGCCAGCGTGACGCCAAGTCGATCACCGGCGACGTGACCTGGACTGCAACCGCCAACACGGTACTGAATTTCCGCGGGGAATACCACAGCTTCGTGGACGCGTCGAAGTACGACAAGTATTTCTCCGACACGAGCAAGTGGGCGGAGATCTGGCCGAATACGAACTTCTACGAGAAGACTTTCGCCGAAGGCAACATTCCGATCCTGTTGCCGCGCATGTCGATTTCCGGAACGGACAACGCGCGATGGGTGGATATCGGACCCGGCGGCGGCTACTGGGACCAGCGACCTAACGGGGATATGATCGCCTTCAAAATCTCGCAGCAGCGTGGCGCCCATTATCTGAAGGCCGGCTTTGACACCCGCGGGAGCCGGGCGGCGAGCTTCCTCTCATACAGCAACCCCGGCTTCGGGTTTGATAGCCGCCCGACCAACGCTACTTATGTGAGTCCCAACACGCTGACTTCGGGCGACCCCTACGCCACTTTCCTGATTGGTGCCGTGATGCCGACCGGGCGTGGCACGGCGGGCAGTTGGAACTCCAACGCCACGTCAATGCCCGTCCTGATTTTCCCCGAGCTGAGCACCCGTACCTACGGTGGTTTCATCAACGACGACTGGAGGATCACGCGGAATCTGACCCTGAATCTGGGATTACGCTACGAATTCCAGAATCCCTATACCGAGAAAGAGGACCGCTTGACGCGCCCGCTGGACCTGACCAGTCCGATTCCTGAGTTCCAGGGAGTCAATGCGCCGCAGATGCCGGACCAGGTGAAGCAGTTCTACAGCGGGAGTTGGACCTTCAACGGAGCGTTCCAGTTCACCGAGCCGGATCACCGTTCGCAATGGAATGCGGGCAAGGGCATCCTCTCGCCGCGCATCGGTATCGCGTACCGGATCAACGACTCGACCTCTATCCGCGCGGCCTACGGCCGTTATGTCACACCGTGGACGAATGCAAACTCGAACATGAGTACTGGAGGCACAGGGGCGAACCTCTTGGAAGGGGCCATCCCCGGTTCGTTCAGCTACTACACGGGGGCCGAATCGTATCCCCCGGAGCAGGGCGTGCCGGCCATGACGCTGAAGAATCCTTTCCCGGCGGACTATCCGGTAGTGCAGACGTACCAGAAATCGCTGGGGCGCTACACTTCGCTGGGTGACAGCGTCACCTACATCCTGGATGACCGGAAGCGGCAGCACAGCGATCGTTTCAACATCTCGCTGCAGCGCCAGTTGCCCACCGGGATGATTCTGGACATCACCTACTTCCTGAATCTCTCCGATTTCGCCTGGGACCTCAGCCGGAATCTGAACCTCGTGGATCCCCGTATCGCGTACACACATAAAGCCGCGACCAACGTGCAGGTGGCCAATCCCTTCTACAACATTCTGACAAGGGAGAAGTTCCCAGGCACGCTGCGCGCGCAGAAAACCGTCGGCATTACCTCCCTGATGAAGCCGTATCCGCAGTACGGCAACATCAACGTGACCGAAGGGCAGCCGGGCGGAAACATGCGCTACCAGGCTCTGCAGTTCAAGTTGCAGAAGAACTTCAGCCGTGGCTACTCGATGCTCGTGGGGTATAACTACCACCGCCAGCGCGATCAGCGCTTCTACGACGACATCGCGACATACCTGCAGGAATACACCTGGATCCCCTCCGACGCCTCCCGCCACCGCTTGACCTTCGCGGCTACGTGGGAAGTGCCGCTGGGCCGGGGGCGTCAGTTTATGGCCGACGCCCCGCGCCTTCTGGATGCGCTGGTGGGCGGCTGGAACATTACGCCCACGGGCTTCTGGCGCTCGGGCCGCTTCATCCGCTTCGGCGGTCTGCTGGTGAACGGAGACCCGCACGTGGACAACCCGAACCAGAACCAGTGGTTCAATCAGAAGGTCTTCTCGCTACTGCCGGCCTACACACCGCGCACCAACCCCTGGCAGTACGACAATCTGCTCGGCCCACAGCAGTTCAACATGGACGCCTCGCTGGTGAAGAGTTTCCCGCTAGTAGAGCGCTTCCGTTTCGAGCTGCGCATGGACGTGTTCAACGTTTTGAACAACATCACGTGGGGCAACCCCAACACCAGCGTGACTTCCTCAAACTTCGGGAAGTCTACCGACCAGTTGACCCAGACCTATGGGCGGCGTACGCAACTGGGCCTCCGGCTCCAGTTCTGATCATCGGGGATGTGGCTCGGCAGCTAACTAACTAGCCAAGGGCGTTCGCCCTTGATATCCCTGCGGGATATAGAAGCCAGAAGTCAGGAGCCCGAAGCCAGGATGGCCCGGGCGTAGGAGTTCAGCAAACGACTGGCTTCTTCGAGCAT
>CAADGY010000233.1 GCA_900696665.1 uncultured Acidobacteriota bacterium | reverse complement strand
TGCGCGGCTGAAGTGCGATAATCCGGCAGCCTCCGGCACGTATACTGAAATCATCCGGATGGCCGCCGAAACCAAACCCCTCTCCGTGCGCAGGTTCTTCGCGCGAACGGGATTGCTATCGCAGTGGCACCCGAATTTCGAGTACCGGCCGGGCCAGTTGGAGATGGCCGAGGCGGTGGAACACGCTCTCGCATCGCGGAAACACCTGATTGTGGAAGCGGGCACCGGTACGGGCAAAACGTTGGCCTACCTGATGCCAGCGATTCTCTCCGGAAAGCGCGTGGTGGTGTCCACCGGCACCAAGAACCTTCAGGAGCAACTGTTCTTCAAAGACGTCCCGTTTTTGGAGCGGCACTTCGAGCGTCCTCTGCGCATCTGTTACATGAAAGGCCGCGGCAACTATGCCTGCCGGCAGAAAATCTATGATGCGGAGCGCGAACCGATCCTGAATGGACTCGAAGAGGTCGCCGACTTCCAGATCATTCGCGAATGGGAACAGCACACGGAAACCGGCGATCGCGCCGAGATCAAAACCCTTCCCGAAAACAGCTCCGCCTGGGGTAAGATCGACGCGCGGCGTGACCTCTGCACAGGGCAGAAGTGCCAGCAGTTTGAGCGCTGCTTCGTCACCCTGATGCACCAGCGGGCCATCGAAAGCGATATCATCATCGTCAATCACCACCTGTTTTTCGCCGACCTGGCGGTGAAAGACGAAGATTACGGCGGCATTATTCCCGAATATCATGCCGTCATTTTCGACGAGGCGCATGAGATTGAAGATGTGGCGGGACAATATTTCGGCGTATCCGTCAGCAATTTCCAGTTCGAGGAACTGCGGCGCGATGTCCTTGCCATCGCGCGGCGGAAAAATTTCGGTTCGGCGGAGTTGGATCGTATCCTGGTCACGGCGGAACAGTGCGCCAACCGTTTCTTCTCCCTGTTCGGCAACGTGGAGGGGAGGACCGGTTTCCGGGGTCAGGAGGCGTTCCTCGAAAACCACGAGGAGGAATACCGGGACGTTCTGCGGTCGCTGGAGCTGATCTCGATGCAGCTTCAGCTGATCAAGCAACAGCCCGAAGAGATCATTCCGCTTCACCGCCGCTCAACGGAGTTGGGCGACCGGCTCGAGTTCTGGATGGCAGGTTCGGACTCACGATACGTCTATTGGATTGAGCGCCGCGGCCGCGGCTGTTTCCTGCAAGCCACACCCATAGACGTTTCGGAGATCCTGGAACAACGGCTTTTTGAAGAGGTGGATACGGTAGTGCTGACTTCGGCGACACTCGCCGTGGGTGGCGGTTTCGACTATGTATCGCGGCGGCTGGGCGCGCGTAATGCGGGAACGCTGATTGTACCTGGCCATTTCGATTACGAGCGGCAGGCGCTCTTTTATGTTCCCCAACACCTGCCCGACCCGCGCAGCCCTGCCTTTGCGGCGGCTGCCGCCGAAGAGATCAAGCACTTGCTGAAGCTCAGCCGCGGGCGTGCGTTCGTCCTGTTTACCAGCTACCAGCAGATGCGGATCGTCTACGATCGTGTGTCGCTGGCGATCGAATATCCAACGCTGATGCAAGGCACCGGGCCGCGCAGCGCGCTGCTCGAGGAGTTCCGGCAAACACCTAATTGCATATTGTTTGCCACGTCGTCGTTCTGGCAGGGCGTGGACGTGCCGGGTGACCAGTTGAGCTGCGTTATCATAGATAAACTGCCATTCGCGGTTCCGAGCGATCCCGTTGTCGAAGCCCGTGTGGCAAGCATTCGCACAGACGGCGGAAATCCGTTCTACGATTACCAGATCCCGCAGGCGGCTATCGCCCTGAAGCAGGGATTCGGCCGTCTGATCCGCAGCCGGACAGACCGCGGCGTGCTGGCGCTGCTGGATAACCGGATTACGAAACAGCGATACGGGCAGGTGTTTTTTGACAGCCTTCCCGGCTACGGCTTCACGACCCGCATCGCCGACGTGGAGAAGTTTTTCAATGTTTGAGGTTTCAGTAGAAGAAACGTTCGCGGCGGCGCATCAGCTCCGCAATTACCACGGCAAGTGCGAGAATCTGCACGGGCACAACTACAAGGTGCGTGTCACGATTCGTGGACGGGAATTGGACGAGACTGGGCTGGTTGTAGATTTTGTGGAGTTGAAGCGCGTCCTCCGCGCCGTAATCGACAAACTGGATCACACGTATCTGAACGAGGTGCCGCCGTTCGACATTCTGAATCCCTCCGCGGAAAACGTGGCGAAGTATTTCCACGACGAGATCTGCTCGGGGTTGAGAGCAGGAAGCCGCAAGAGCGAGGTCGACGTGGCGGAAATCAAGATCTGGGAGACGGACACCAGCACGGCCACTTACAGGCCGTAGCCGGCGCTCGTCTTCAGCGTTTGTAGTAATCGGCGTTGATCTGTGCGAAATGTGACCACTTTTCGGGCAAATCGTCCAGCGCAAAAATAGCCGATACGGGGCAGACCGGTACACAGGCGCCGCAGTCGATGCATTCCACCGGATCGATGTACAGCAGTTCGGCCGTCTCGAAATCCCCTTCGTCTTTCTTGGGATGGATGCAATCGACCGGGCATGCGTCTACACATGCGGTATCCTTGGTCCCAATGCAGGGTTCTGCGATGACATAGGCCATAACGTTATTCCCTCTTCTCCCTCCGAGTCCAACAGAAACAACATCTATAGCACATCCCGGCGGGCCGGACAAAGCGGAGGGAGTTCTGGCGCCTGCCGGACGGGTTGGGCGGGAGAAGACGGACGCCGAGTGGAGACCTACTTGCGGTGGGAGATGCCGGCGGCGGGACGCAACTGCGCCTCTTCCAACCGCTTCGTCTCCTGCCAGGTATGACCCATGCGATGGATCACTGTCAGGTTCGATAGTACGGCAATCACCCAGAGCACGGGGGCCATGCGGTCAAACAGGGCGCCGATGATCAGGAGGACGATGCGCTCCGGGCGCTCCATGAATCCGACCTTGCACAGCGGTATGACGTTTTCTGCGCGTGCCCGCGTGTAGCTGACCATGACCGAGCCTGTCATCACGATCGCGGTGAGGATGATGTAGAAGAAGCGGTCTATGGAGGCGTAATAGACCAGCAGACCCATCAGCAGCGCAAGATCGGAGTAGCGGTCGAGTACGGAATCGAAAAAGCCGCCGAAGCGGGTAACGGTGTTCGTCTCACGCGCAACACGACCGTCGACCATGTCGAAAATGGCCGCTCCAGTGATGACGAATCCGGCCGCCATGAAGCGCCCGGAAGCCAGTAGTACCGCGGCGGCGACGTTGATCAACAGCCCGATGAAGGTAAGAACGTTAGGGTGGATCTTCGCCAGCGCCAACCAGCGTACGATCAGGAGAATAACCTTATTGCACGCGACCCCGATCGCACGAGTGTACGTCATAGACCTCGCCTTTCCACTCGTCTATCTTAGCTCTCTTCGTCGTGGATGGTGGTTAGCCGGAGAATTTCCATTTCCCGCCAACCCCCTGGGATCTGGATCTTGACCGTATCCCCGACCTCTTTGCCTACCAGACCCCGGCCTATGGGTGAGCTGGTCGAGATGAGGCCGTTTGCCACATCAGACTCCTCACTGGTAACCAAGCGGTACGTAAACTCTTCCTCTTTATCGACATCCATCACTACCACTGTGGATCCCAAGCCCACTTTGTTCCGGGGAATTCTATTGAAATCCACCATGGAGAAGTCGGCCAGACGTTTTTTGAGCTGTGCAAGGCGGGCGTCAACGAAGCGCTGCCGTTCTTTGGCGGCGTGGTACTCGGCGTTTTCGCTCAAGTCGCCGTGAGCCCTGGCGCGGAGAATCTCTTTCGGCAACTCGTTGCGCAGCTCATATTCGAGCGACGTGATCTCGTCCTGAAGTTTTTTTTTGAGATCTTCCATGCAGGAAAACCGCTCCCAGAGCCTTATTATAGTCCAGCCATCGAAGGACGCTTCCGCCGTCTCGCGCTGTTTGCGCTACGATTCATTTCAAATGGATGCTGTTCTGGAGCTTCGGAATGTCTCGAAGCACTATTCCTCTCATCGTGTGGTGGATGGCGTCTCGATGGAGGCGCCACGCGGCGCGTTTTGTTCCCTCCTCGGTCCTTCCGGGTGCGGCAAAACCACGACACTGCGCATTATCGCGGGCTTTGAGGAGCCCACGAGCGGAGAGGTCCTCCTGAACGGAAACTCGCTGTTGGGGTTGAAGCCCTATCACCGCAACGTGAGCACGGTGTTTCAGAATTACGCGCTGTTTCCCCATCTCACCGTGCGCCAGAACATCGAGTTTGGCTTGCGTTACCAGCCGGAACGGTGCAGGAACGGATCGAACCGCCAGAGCGCCCGCGAAGTGATCGAGATGATGCAGCTCGGCGGGAAGGAAACGCGAAAACCCGCCGAGCTATCCGGTGGAGAGAAGCAGCGGGTCGCCTTGGCGCGTTCTCTTGTGTTGCAGCCGGACGTATTACTGCTGGATGAACCTTTGTCTGCCCTCGATCCCCGGCTGCGGAAGCAACTCCGCGCGGAACTGAAATCTCTGCAGCGTAGCGCCGGCATCACTTTCCTTTTCATTACGCACGACCAGGAAGAAGCCCTGTCGCTTTCAGACCGCATCTCCGTCATGCATGCGGGACGCATCGAACAGACCGGCACGCCGGAAGAGATCTATCTGAAACCTGCTACGCGATTCGTGGCTTCCTTCGTCGGGCATGTCAACTGGATCGATGGAATCGGCATTCGTCCCGAGGCCACACGGATGGGACGCAAGACGCCCGCAACGGGAGTGAGAACCGTGCCGGCGACGGCGGTGAACTGTGTCTTTCTCGGCAACTGCGTTCAGGTGGAGGCCCGCCTGCTTTCCGGAG
Organism: uncultured Acidobacteriota bacterium; assembly: GCA_900696665.1. Lineage (GTDB taxonomy): Bacteria > Acidobacteriota > Terriglobia > Bryobacterales > Bryobacteraceae > CAADGY01. Next base: position 1,717 of record CAADGY010000233.1, on the reverse strand, counting down.
CGTCTGTTGTTGTCGAGCTGCCCTTCGGGCACGAGAGGCCCACACCGGGGGAGACCACGCATATCTGGTGGCGCCCCGAAGACGAACTTCGGTTCCGGGAATGAATCGCCTTCGCGCCCTGTTTCTCGCGCCCGTTTGGGTGATTATCGGCTCTCTGCTCTTCGTGCCGCTGGCGATTGTTTTTCTCTACAGTCTGCTTACCAGGGGGACGTACGGCGGCTTGGCGCCGCCCTGGACTTTCGAAAACTACCAGCGGCTGGCCGATCCCCTCTATCTCAGCATTGCGGCACAGTCGTTTCTGCTGGCCGGCGTCGCCACGCTGCTGTGCCTGCTGATCGGCTATCCGCTAGCTCTGTTCATTTCGAGATCCGGACGGTGGAAAAATCTCTATCTTCTGCTGGTCATCACGCCGTTCTGGATCAGCTTTCTGGTGCGAACCTATGCCTGGATGTTCCTGCTGCGCGATACGGGGCTTATCAATACGGTGCTCGAAGCCGCTGGCCTTATTCAGGAGCCGCTCCCATTGTTGTACAACCCGGCCGCGGTAGTGCTGGGGCTTGTTTATGACTATCTTCCCTTCATGGTGCTGCCTGTTTACTCCGCACTCGAACGGCTGGATCCCACACTGCTTGAAGCCGCGGCCGACCTGGGAGCGGCGCCCCGCGCTAGCACGCTGCGCGTATTGCTGCCGCTGAGCTGGCCGGGAATCCGCGCCGGTATCATCCTGGTCTTTATTCCCTGCCTCGGAGCCTACCTCACACCGGACCTGCTCGGCGGAGGCAAAGCGATGATGATTGGCAACCTGGTGCAAAACCAGTTCACCACGGCGCGCGACTGGCCATTTGGCGCCGCGGTGTCGCTAGCGCTAATGATTCCGGTTGCGCTACTGCTCGTCCTGCTGTTGCGCCGCAAAGGGGAGGAGTTGCTGTGAAGCATTGGCTACCGGTTCATGCGGCCGCGGTGTTCGCGTTCCTCTATCTGCCGCTGGCGGTTCTGGTCGTCTTCAGCGTGAATTCGTCACGGTTCACGGGCTGGACCGGTTTTTCGCTCGACTGGTACCGCGAGGCGCTTGGCAACCCGCAACTCGCCGAAGCAGCGTGGAACAGCATCGTCATCGCGGCGGCGGCGACGGCCGTTTCCGTTTCCGCCGGTACGCTGGCAGCGTATGCACTGTGGAAACGAACATCGCGCCTGCTCGCGGGTGCGGTTTATCTGTCGCTGGTCACACCGGAGATTGTGATGGGCATTTCCCTGCTCGCCTTCTTTCAATGGATCTTCCGGCACCTCGACTTGCGGTTGGGAATGCATACGGTGATTCTGGCGCACGTGTCGTTCACCATCGCCTACGTGATTGTAGTGGTGCTGGCGCGCTTGCGGACACTCGATGGCACGCTCGAGGAGGCGGCTCAGGATCTGGGCGCCACTGAATGGCAGGCGTTTCGCACTGTTACATTGCCGCTGCTCGTTCCCGGCATTGCCGCCGCCGGACTGCTGGCGTTTGCCGTGTCTTTCGACGACTATGTAATCACCAGTATGGTGTCGGGTGTGGATTCCGAGACGCTGCCGATGGTGATCTATGCGATGGCACGCCGCGGAGCGACACCTGTTCTGAATGCGGTTTCGACCGCGATTGTGCTGGCCATCGGAACCCTTACTCTGCTTTCGGCAAGGTTGATGAGGCAGTGAGACGCCGGAGCTTTCTCGGTGCTGTCGCGGG
>CAADGY010000232.1 GCA_900696665.1 uncultured Acidobacteriota bacterium | reverse complement strand
AGGGCGGCCGCCTGACGATCGCGACCGCGTGCGACACTGCGAAACGTACCGCGGAGGTCAGAGTCCGCGATACAGGCAGCGGCATTCCACCGGAAGTCCTGAACAAGATCTTCGAACCGTTTTTCACCACCAAAGAAGACCAGCACCGTACAGGACTCGGACTGGCCATCGCAAAAAATATTGTGGACCAGCATGCAGGCAACCTGGTGGTGGAATCGCAACCTGGCCAAGGGACCGAGTTCGTCCTGACGTTGCCTCTCGATGAGCCGGAGCCCGGCACCCCCGCGCTCAGCGCGGCGGGGGGAAGCGGCAATTCCGAAAAGGAGGAAGCGTGAATAACGCCGCGGCAAAATCCGGCGCGCGAATACTGATCGTCGATGACGACCCTGTTGTCCGGGATTCGCTCGGGAAATGGTTTGAGAGTGAGGGCTTCCAGGCCACCACGCTGCCGGGGGCGCGCGAGGTGCTCGAGCAGATACAAAATAGCCGCTGGGATGCCGCGTTGATCGACATCAAAATGCCCGGAATCGACGGTATGGAGTTGCAGCAGAGATTGCGCGAAATCGACCCCGAGCTGCCGGTTATCATCATGACCGGCTATGCCTCAATCGATACGGCGGTCAAGGCACTGAAGCGCGGCGCCTACGACTACATCACCAAGCCGTTTGATCCCGACGAGCTTGTGCACCTGGTGAGCAATGCGGTGGAACACCGCTGGGCGAAACGCGAGGTGGTCAGGCTTCGAGAGAACCTGGAGGAGGTGTTTCCGAATACCCGGCTTATCGGCCAGAGCGAGTCGATGAAGCGCGTGATTGAATCGATAGAAACGGTGGCGCCGACGGATGCCACCGTGCTGATTACCGGCGAGAGCGGCACGGGGAAGGAAATTGTGGCTCGCGCCATTCACGCCGCCAGCCCGCGGCGCTATATGCCGATGGTAGTAATTCATTGCGGCGCTCTTACCGAGACATTGCTTGAAAGCGAGTTGTTCGGGCATGAGCGCGGCGCCTTCACCGGTGCGCAGTACAGAAAGAAGGGGAAGTTCGAAGTGGCCGAAGGCGGGACCGTTTTTCTTGATGAGATCGGCGACATCAGCCTGAAGACACAAACCGACCTGCTCCGTGTTCTGCAGGAGAAGGAGATCGTGCGTGTCGGCGGCAACGAAACGCTGGCAGTGGACTTCCGTTGCGTAGCCGCCACGAACAAACCGCTGGAGCTGATGGTGAAGGAGGGCACCTTCCGGCCGGACTTGTTTTACCGGTTGAATGTTTTCTCCATTCATCTTCCGCCGCTGCGCGATCGCAAAGAGGACATCCCCATACTGGTGAGCCATTTCCTCGAGAAGTATGCTGCCGCGATGAATCGGGCAGTGCCTGCCATCAGCGGTGAAGGGCTCGATCTGTTGATCAACTACAACTGGCCCGGCAACATCCGGGAACTCGAGAACGCCATCGAGCGGGCGATGGTGATCAATCGCGGCCAGGAGATCAGGGCATCCGATTTCCCGTTTCAATTCAACGCGCCCGAGCCGGCAGAGGGCAAGACGCTCGAAGACATCGAAAAGGTACACATCCAGCGTGTTCTGGAAGAGACAAACTGGAACCTGTCCCGCACCGCCAGGATACTGGCTATTGATCGTACGACACTCTACAACAAGCTGAGACGCTACGGGATGAGGTGAAGTAATCCATGAAAGCCATCCACCTGATGGCTGTGGAAACCGAGCCGGATCTGGCCGTTCTCGACCGGCTCTCAGCTTCACTCGCGGGTGTATTCGGGATTTCCTGCCGGGTCCTGGACACCGTGATCGACCCGGCCTTTGCGCTCGACCCGGCGCGGAACCAGTATCACTCGACTGCGATTCTCCAGGCCATGCAGCCGCTGGTCCGCAAACCCGGGACTCACCTGCTCGCTGTCACTCCGGTCGATCTGTATGTGCCGATCCTTACGTTTGTCTTCGGCGAAGCACAGCTTTCGGGACCCTGCGCGCTGGTCTCCACGCACCGGCTACGGGAAGAGTTCTACGGGCTTCCGCCGCGCGAACCGTTGTTTAATGATCGCCTGGTAAAGGAAGCGGTTCACGAGCTCGGGCACACGTTTGGTTTGCGGCATTGCCCGGATTGGAGATGCGCGATGGCATCCACGCACTCCGTCGAGCGCCTGGACCTGAAGGCCGCCAGGTTCTGCGAGCGCTGTTGGCAGATTGTGCGGAAACCATAAAGAAATGCTGCGTGCGTGTCTACAGCGCGATCCCCAAGCCGACCCCAATTTCGAGCTGATGCAGCTTGCCCCTCTGTCCGGGCAGATCGAACGGTTTCCCAGTAAGGTAATCGCGTACATCGAACCGCAGCATGAGGCTGTGAGACACCCGGATCTTTAAACCTCCGCCGTAGTTCACCCCGAACTTGGTATCGCCGCCGCCTTGAGTGACTGATATGCCCGGGGGAGTGAAATTGGCAAAGTGGACACCTCCGGTAGCGAACGGGCGTACAATACTTCCCTCGGGAGTCGCATAGGCCAGGAAATTGTAAAAACCCTGATGGATGGCCATTCCTGCCTCATCCGACCCAACTTTCAGACTGGTCCGGTTGTAAGCGTAGCCAAACTCATGGCCCAGGAACCGCCAGTTGTTAAGGGTCATTCGAAAGCCAAGGCGCCACCCGTCCGTCAATTCGACATCGTCCTCGCGCGGGTTTTCAAAGTTGAAAGAGCCGATACCAGCGTTACTCAGGCGGGAGGTGCCGCCGATGACGGCAAATTCGGCGACTTGAGCGTGCGCCAGAGGTTGACCGGCCAAAAAAGCGGCAGCGAGCAGGATAGGAGTTAAGTGTCTCATTCTTTTAACCTTGGATGCGGCGATCGCAAGTTCCGTTTCTTCTAGATTCTAGACTATTACCACATGAACGTGACCGGGGCCGTGGACACCCCGGATCAGAATCTGTTCAATATCCGCCGTACGGCTCGGTCCGGTAATCAGGATCATGGAACTGGTTCTTGCCGCCGGCATGGGCAAAACAGCGAATAACTCATCCAATCCGGAAAGAATATTTTCCCGTGCGACAAAGGCAAGATGCACCGGTGGCAGCAGCGAAATGAGCCGTGCTTCTTCCGGTGAGGAGATCAAAACCAGCGTCCCGGTGTCGGACAGGGCATAATCCGCGCCCGTGATGCCAAGGCCGGCGCTGGCGCAGACGGCTCGCAATTCATCCCGGTCGTAGAAGCCCGATTGCACGCCGGGCAGGGTTCGAATGCCCAACTGCTCGAGGAATGGAGCATTCGACGCTACCGCCGTCCCGTTTTCGAGAAGAGCCGCGGCATAATGGCGGGCCTCTTCGACCGAGTCCGCTACAAAGGCTTTTCCCGCCAGCCCCTCGAGCGCGCATACGAAAGAACGAATCCGTTCGTCTGTGTCCGGCTGAGGAATGCGAATTCTTGCGGGCGGCGCATCCGGTGGAGCTTCGCCAGACTTCCGACCAAGAGCGGACCGGACCTGCTGAAGAATATCGTCGCGTGACATCTTACTTGTTGGGCCTCGTGCGCCAGAGTTGCCGGAAGCTCTTCGGCGGTGGAACGGGAAGATCCCGCTGGCTGATCCACGCCCGCAGAGGTCCGATGTTCAGCGGAGCGGGTACGTTCCGTAGCCACCCGCATCCGTTGGCCAGGGCGGTGGAAGCGGCCATGCCGGCCATCTCGAAAAGCTTTGGCTTCGTCATCAGCCAGGACCAGACTCGAAAAGACATGCGTTCAATTCTGCTCTTCTGATCTTTCGGGTGTGTTGCGGTGACTTCCGACCGGAGATCGAGCAGCAGCTTGGGTATATCGATCTTAACCGGACAGACCTCCGCGCACGCGCCGCAAAGGCTCGAGGCGTAGGGCAGCCAGGGATTCTTCCCGATCCCCTGGTATTGCGGTGTAATGATAGCGCCGATCGGGCCCGAATAGACCCATGGATAATTGTGGCCGCCGATTTTGCGGTACACCGGACAGATATTCAGACACGCGCCACAGCGGATGCAATAGAGCGATTGGCGCTTTTCATTGTCGGCTAGCAACCGCGTGCGGCCGTTGTCCAGGAGCACGACGTAGAATTCGTCCGGACCGTCAATCTCGCCGTTGCGCCGCGGCCCGGATAAAAACGAAGTATAGACCGTAAGGTGCTGTCCGGTGGCGCTGCGGCCCAGCAACTTGAGGAAGACGGCGAGATCCTGTGCGCGAGGAATGATCTTCTCAATTCCCGCTACGGCAATATGGATCTTCGGCGCGGAACTGGTCAGCCGGGCGTTCCCTTCGTTTTCGACCAGAACGACAGCGCCGGAATCCGCCACCAGAAAATTGGCGCCCGTGAGTCCGATATCGGCCGCGAGAAATTTTTCCCTCAGTACCTCACGGGCGATTCTCGTCTGGTTCTCGGGTACGATTTCCCGTTCCACGCCAAGCTTCGACGTAAAGATATCGGCCACGTCGTAACGGGTTTTGTGCAGGGCGGGAGCGACGATATGATAAGGGCGCTCTTCCGCCAATTGAAGGATATACTCGCCGAGATCGGTTTCGACTGCATGAAGCCCGTGATGCTCCAACCGTTCGTTCAGATCGATCTCCTCCGTCGTCATGGACTTCGACTTGACGAGCAGCCCGGCTCCTCTCTCTTTGGCGAGTTTCAATACGAAATCGGCTACTTCCGTCCCGTCACGGCAGTAGACCACATGGCCACCCACGTTCTGAACATTCGTTTCAAATTGCTCGAGGTAAAAATCCAGATTGTCGAGCGCATGCTTCTTGACAGCGTTCGCCTGGGTGCGGAGTTCCTGGTAATCGGGCAACAGTTCCGCCGATACCGCAGTCTTGCGTTTGTCCATCAGGCGGCCGGTGGAAGCGTAGATGGCAAGCTGGAGATTCGCATCAGCCAGGGTTCTTTCGATGTTAGCTTCGGGAAGGGAGGTCATGGGTCTACCGTGCAGCGAGCACCTCGGCCAGATGCATGGTCTTCGTTGGCAGGCCCGCCCGGGACAGAGCGCCTTGGATCTGCATCAGGCAACTGGAATCGACCGACACAACCACATCGGCGTTCGTACGCACAATGGAATCGATTTTCGTCCGCGCCATGCCGCCGGACACGCCGGGAAACTTCACGGAGAACGTCCCACCGAATCCGCAGCATTCCTCCGCCGTATCCATCTCTCGCAATTCCAGGCCGCGCACATGGCGCAACAGTTTCCGGGGTGCTTCTTTGATTTGCAGCTCCCGAAGCGCATGACAACTGTCATGATACGTCGCCACAGTTTCGAGGCTTGCACCGACGTCGGTGATTTGGAGGACTTCCACGAGGAAAGTGGAAAACTCCCACACTCGTGGAGCGATTTGTTTTGCACGGTCCAGCCATTCCGGGCTATCGCGGAAGAGATCCGCGTAATGATGCGTGATCATGGATGTGCAGGAGCCGGAGGGAACAACGATGTATTCACTGTCCTTGAAAACATCCAGAAAGTACCGCGCAACTCTGCGCGCGTCGTCGTGATATCCGCTATTGAACGCCGGTTGACCGCAGCAGGTCTGCCGCTCCGGAAAATCGACGAGACATCCCGCGCGCTCCAACACGTCCGCCATCGCCAGGCCGACGCGCGGGAAAAGCTGATCCACGACGCAGGTGACAAAGATCGATACCCGCGGATTCATGAAGCTGAGATTGTAACACCGGCTGTCCGGGTAACGGTGAGGTGGGGCGCTGGCGCTATGGCGTCGTAGTGATTTCCGTATAATCGTGGCCGCCGAATCGCGATCGGACCAGCTTCATGGCGGGAACGATGTTCAGGGCATAAGTCTCCAGTTTAATATCGTACAAAAGGCGCCAGACGAATACAGGCCGTTCGCTTCTGGTCGTCGTCGTTGGCCCAACGGCCTCTCCCGGCCGGGTGAAACGGAGAACCCTTTCGACCACGTCGCGCGCCGGCTCGTTCTGTGCCTCACAGATCCCCGTGGCTTGTATGAGGAAGTTGGACGGTTGAATTCCGGGGATGATTTTGACCGCTCCGGTTTCGTTGAGCTTGGAAACGATTGTGTCAAAGCATTGCTCTGCTGTCATGCGGGCCGGCGGAATGACAATGAAAAGATCCAGCGGGCTCGTACTCATGGCCAGTTTTCCATCGCGGCCTCGTGAGAGCTTCGGAATCAGGTAAAGTCCCCTGGCTCCCCCGGTAACATCAAACATCCCATTCTGACCGCGGGAGACATGCTGTGCGAGCGCATCCGCAATCAGCGCCTTGGCTTGTGGAAGCCGCTCCTCGACGGTGCTGGCGGGAGATACCAATGTGACCTCCAAGGTTCCCCACTTCCTTCCCAGGGCGAGTGCCTGAGGGTTCCGCAGCCGCGCCTGGGGCGCCGTTTCGTCCACAATATCACCTGCAAAGACTGTGCGGATGTCTTCGTAGTTTACCGGAACTCCATACCGTTCCTGAATCAGGTCGGCCAGTGCGGCAACGGGCCGGGGGTCATGAATTTTGGCGAGGTTGCCCGAAACCGTATAGGGCTGCTGCGCAAAGCAGATACCGTGGACGCAAAAACACAACAGCGCGCGAATTAAGTTCTTCATGTCGATATTCTCCTCTCTGCTCTGATTGCTTTGATCACCATTGTCTGGTTTGCTGTGGCGCGTTACCTCGCTTGGATGACACCGTATTCGAATCGATTGCATTGGTTAGCGTATTCGCCCAGTAAGTCTGATGAGTTCCTGTATTACACATTACCCTCATCGCCTGAATCATTGTCTGCGAGCACGGAAGAGGTAAACCTCTCGCCGTTCGCTCCGAGCGGTAATAGGTAACGGCCTGCGGTGACCATCCCACGCGGTCGTATCCGTATGTGTTGTAATTAAGCGATCCAACAGGCCATCCTCCGCCAGTGACTTTATCGAATGGTGAATAGAAAGAGCCTTGGAAGTGACACCCGTCGCTTCCCGGGCCGCCCTGGGCCTCCACAACTTGGCGGCCACCGAAATTGCGATCGGCAACGACTTGCCCAATCCAGTAGTACATGGTCGGTCTACCAGTATCATCGGCCCAAAGGCCCGACGTGAACGTATCGTCGCGAGAAGGAAGTTCGCAACCTTTAGACCAGAAAAAATAGGAGGAATCACCGAAACTGTTGGTCAACGTTCCGTTTCCTGTATTACATCCATTATTGAAGATCTCACCGGAATAGCGGATCCACTGTGCCCAAGTACACGTTGATGTATTTGGTGGCGGCGATTGTGCAGTGATGACAAAAGTAGTTTTGCCCGGCAAGCTGCCGCCTCCCGGGTATGAGGTCATCGTTCCGCTTACCTGCGAATAGCGTCCGGGAGGACAATCAACCCGAGCAGGGACGTCAAGAAAACCAGTGATGTAATTTGGACCTTGTTGCCAGTCGGTATCCAAGGTCCAAGTGGCCCTTGCATCATCGACCCAGGTGCCATTGCAATTCGCACACGGAATCGGGTTGTAGCAAGGCGGGCTATCGCAACTGCTTTGTGCGCGCAGTGGCTGGCTCAAGCTACCTCCAACCCCTGCTATAGCAAACAGTAGCCAACAGAAACGAAGGTTCGTTTTGGACGTCAAATGCAGAAAAGACATGCTCATAAATCACATCTCCTTGTACGATTTGAGGCCGGGTGGGTCGCCATAGCCGCTGGAATATTACTGACTCCTTTCGTCCGCAATAAGCGCTCTTGGCTATTAATATTAAAGCGGCCTTATTATCCGATTAAAATGGAGTAATATCAATGCTTAATTGCGAAAATTGCAGAATTTTCCCAAATCTGCGTGGAGGTCCGCAATCACGTAGAGTCAAAGGCCCGAGCGTATAAGTGAACTTTGCGAGAAAAAGGCTGCCAACCGGCGTTATCCTCGGCCGACGCGCGGGAAAAGCTGGTCCACGACACAAGTGACAAAGATCGATACCCGGGGACCCATGAAGCTGAGATTGTAACACCGGCTGTACGGCTGCCGGGTGGGCGCCGTGCGCCGGCGCTAAAAATTCTCTTCTGACGCCGCGCCGAGCGTCACCGTGATCTTACGGCTCCGGCCATCGCGAAAGACCGTCAGTTCCAAGGTGTCGCCCGCGTGTTTTCTATCGAGCGCGCGGCGCACGGCGTCATCCGTATCGACGGGGCGGCCATCGACCTCGGTGATGAGGTCGCCGCCCACTCCGATCTCGAGGTTCCCAACGATGACCCATTGCCTTGGATCGCGTATGCCGGCTGAGGCGGCGGGCGAACCTGGCCCCACTTCCTGCACCAGCAGGCCGCCCTCAGAAGGAAGGTTCAGCATCTGAGCAAGGTCACCGGCGACGTAAACCGTACTAACGCCTAGCCGCGGGCGGGCAAAGCTGCCGCCGGCCTGGTAGCGCTCAATCATTGACTTGGCGCGGCTGATGGGCATTGCAAAGCCAATACCGATATTTCCTCCGGGTCCGTATATAGCGGTATTAATTCCAACCACATTACCAAAAGAATCGAGCAGTGGACCGCCGCTATTGCCGGGATTGATGGCCGCGTCGGTTTGAATCATGCCTTCCAGTTCACGGCCGTTCTGGTCCGCGATGGTGCGCCCGATGGAACTGACGATGCCCGTTGTGAGTGTGCCTTCCAGGCCGAAGGGGTTGCCGATCGCGAGCACTTTCTGTCCCACCTGGAGATGATCAGAGTCACCGAGTCGAAGGAAATCGATTTTTTTCCGTGGCGCGATCCGGATGAGAGCGAGGTCGTTCGGGTAATCACGCGCCAGAATGGAAGCCTTGTACCGGCTCTTGTCCGGCATGGTCACCTGAATCTCCGGCGCGCGGCCCGATACGACATGGTAATTGGTGAGGATCAGACCGTCATCGCGGATAACGAACCCTGAACCGGTGCTCGGGTCGGGTACGATCTGCATGAACCACCCGCGGCGGTAAACCGTGCTCGTAATGTTCACCGTCGCGGCGTGCGCCATTTTGTAAATCTCGATGTTGTTGATTTCGTCCGTGGAGAGGCTCGCCGTACGGGCTACCACGGGCTCCGACCAAAGGTTTCCGCCCGCATCGCTCACGTTTGCCACCCAGCGGCGAGGCCACCGGGAAACCGAGGTCAGGTATACGAAGCCCCCTACAATCAGGGCCGTCAAAATCAGAAAACGATACTTCCTCATTTTTGAATCAGGCTCCGGAGCGAGTTGTAAACCTCGCGTGTCTGCGCCAACGTCTCCTCTTTGCTGCCAGAGGTATCGATCACGTAATCGGCGTATTGCCGTTTCTCTTCGAGCGGCATTTGCCGCTCGAGACGCGCCTGCACTTCCTCATAGCTAAGGCCATCGCGCTTCATTGCACGCTCCAGTTGTTGCTCTTGGCTGCACATGACAAGGATCAGTTTGTCGAACCGCCTAAAGCTGCCGGTCTCAATCAGAATTGCCGCTTCGACAACCCCGATTCCGTGCGGCTCCCGGCGTTCGTACTCCGCCAACAGTTTGCCTTCGAGTTCGATGACGTGAGGGTGAACCAGGCTGTTGAGCACCGCCAGCCGGTCCGGGTTGGCGAAAACCTGTGCCGCCAGTTCTCTCCGGTTAATGCTCCCGTCTTCCTCCAGGATACCGGCGCCAAATTCCTTCAGAACGGATGCATAGGCCGGTCCGCCGGGCTCCAGAACCTTCCGTCCCAGTCGATCGGCCTGAATCAGGTAGCACCCCATCGACTCGAGCGCCTGACCGACATTAGTCTTCCCGCTCGCCAAACCTCCGGTCAAGCCGACCCGCAGCATCCGATTACCCGATCCCCCTGCGCCGTTCCGCGGCATCGATCGTGTTCACCATCAGCATTGCAATCGTCAGGGGCCCCACGCCGCCAGGCACCGGCGTGTAGGCGCCTGCCGTACGCGCTACATCGCCGGGATGAACGTCGCCGGTCAGCACCGCGCCTTTACGATCGAACTCCGCCAGTTTCTCCGTAGCCCCCGCCAGCACCGACCGCGCGGTTGCGGCATCAGTGATCCGGTTCATCCCGACATCGATCACGGTCGCTCCGGGCTTGATGAAATCGGCGGTGAGCAGCGCCGGGCGTCCGATGGCGCCCACCAGGATGTCGGCCCGGCGACACTCCCCCTGAAGATCAGACGTACGAGAATGGCAGATCGTCACGGTGGCATGCGCATGCAGAAGCATCATCGCCATCGGCTTGCCGACGATATCGCTCCGGCCCACGACGACCGCACGTTTCCCCTTGATGGGAATATCGTAACGGCGCAACATTTCCATGATGCCGGAGGGAGTACACGGGCGCGGTCCCGGACGGTTTGTGACCAGATTGCCCACGTTCAGTGGATGAAAGCCATCGACGTCCTTCTCCGGATCGACAGCCAGCAGCACCCGCGAGGAATCGACTTGCGCGGGTAGCGGCATCTGTACCAGAATCCCATCGATGTCGGCCCGGGCATTGAGGCCTTCTACGATCTCCAGCAGCTCTTCGGTTGTGACCGAGGCGGACGGCGTCAGCTTCTCGCTATAAATGCCGAGATCCCCCGAGGTTTTCACTTTATTGCGGACGTAAATTTCGGATGCCGCGTCGTTTCCAACGAGCACGACAGCCAATCCCGGAGGTCTCCCGGCCGCGGATAGCCGCTCTATCCGAGAAACACAGTCCTTCAATATTTGGTCACGTACCCACTTTCCATCGAGTATTCTTGCCATTTTGCCAGCGAAGCTATTTAGACGTGTGAACTCGCGTGCGTGGACGAGCGAAGACGGAAGTGATACACCAGCGCGCCCGTCGCAATCGTGACAATAGCCGCGACGGCGATCTTCGGCTGGAGCGTCAATCCGAAGATTGTCATCCACGCGCCCACCAAGACGAACAAAAGCGGAATGAGTGGAAACGCGAAGCTCACTACGCGGAGTTTCTGCCATCCCGGCTTTCTGCGGAAAATGAACAGCGAGGCCACAGACATCACCGCGAAGAAGTTCAGGAGAAATCCGATGTAAATCATAAGATCGCGGAACGGCGTCAGGGTCATCACCACCGCACAAGCGCCCTGGCATAGAATCGCGACCACGGGAGTGTGCCACCTGCTGTCCACTTTCGCGGCGGCCGGTAGAAACGCTCCGTTCTTCGCCATGGCGTAGTATACGCGGGGACCCACCGTGACCATGGCGTTTACAGTCGACATCAGCGACAGCGCCATCAGTGCGCTAAACGCGCCCGCGATGCCGGGCCCAAATAAATGGGAAGCTGCCAGGGAGCCGACGGCCACCACACCTTTCATCGTTTCGAGAGGAGTTGCATAGATAAATACCACGTTCATCGCGATGAACATGGCCGCGACCAGCAGGGTTCCTACAGTGAGCGCGACCGGCAAAGTCCGCTCGGGCCGTTTCAGTTCCTCCGCGATGTAGGTAGCTGCGTTCCACCCGCTGTAGGAGACGTAAATCCAGAACAGGCTGACAGCGAATTGCGCTGGCAGGGAACGTGTTGATGTACGCACCGCCTCCATGGAGAAGTGTGACCAGCTTCCGGTGCCAATGAGGAACCCGAGACCCACGAGTCCGATGATGACCAGCACCTTTATCGCGGTGAGGACATTTTGAATTTTTGCGACACGTCCAATCCCGAAGATATTCAGCAGGGTGAAGACGACGATTAGCGCGGAGGCGACGAACTGTGCTCCTCCAACCTTCAGCGACCAGGCGCCGGAGCCGAGCGTGAACTGCGCGTTTGCCTGCTGCGCTCCCGGGATGAAATAGCCCACGTAGTCGGAGAAGGCCAACGAGGCGGCTGCAATCGGCGCCGAGAATCCGGCGAAGAACGAGATCCAGCCGGTCATGAAACCCCATGTCGGGCCGTAAGCGCGGGTAAGATATACGTATTCGCCGCCGGAGCTTGGAAAATTAATCCCCAATTCCGAATAACAGAGCGCACCGGCTAAAGCGAATAGGGCGCCCACCGTCCAGATGATCAGGATGAGCGATGGAGAACCGAGATCTGCGGCTAGAAAACCACTGGCGGTGAAGATGCCTGTCCCGACCATGTTCGATATCACCAGGGCGGCGGCGCTGACGATTCCGAGCTGGCGGACAAGCGCTGCGGGCTTCTCTGGCATAGAGCGTATACGGCCGGTTTTTGCTGGTCCCACCTTGCACATTGTACGCCGGCCGATCGCCCGCATGGGATGAAGCCGTTGAACAATCCGTGAGAACTACGCGCTTCTTTCCGGTGTTTGTGCAGCGACCGCTGGTTCTTGACACCCGAACCGCCTACCATTGAGGTATGGGGAACCTCGTGGTTGCAACGGTATCGATCGTTCTCCTGGTGAGCGGCCCGGACGGCTTCACCGAAAGCAGGGAGCGTATGGTCAAACATCAGATACAGGCTCGCGGCGTCAGAGATGCGCAGGTGTTGAAGGCGATGCGGGACACGCCACGGCATCTATTCGTTCCGGAGAAACTGCGTTCGCACGCTTACGAAGATACCCCGCTGCCGATCGGCTTCGGGCAGACGATTTCGCAACCTTATATCGTTGCCGCAATGACGGAGTTGCTGGACGTCGAGCCTGGGCACAGGGTGCTTGAAATTGGGACGGGGTCCGGCTACCAGGCGGCTGTTCTTTCCCCCCTCGTAAGGGAAGTCTTTAGCATGGAGATCGTCGAGGACCTTGCGAAATCAGCTGCCCTCACGCTGCGCCAGACCGGCTGTTCGAATGTGTCCGTCCGCTATGGCGACGGGTACAAGGGATGGCCGGAGAAGGCTCCGTTCGACCGTATTATCCTGACCGCCGCGCCGCCGGAGATTCCACAGGCGCTGTTCGACCAGCTCGTACCCGGTGGGAAGCTAGTTGCTCCCGTCGGCAGCTCTCCTTTGAATCAGGAGCTTGTCGTCGTAGATAAGGGACGGGACGGGAAGCTGAAGCGCCGAACGGTGTTTCCAGTGCGTTTTGTTCCGATGGTAACGAACAACTAAGAGCCGTTGCCAGCACAGGCGGCACTCCAGGTCATATGCCGGCCCGTAAACAAGTCTTGAAGGTTAAAGACCGGCAGGTCCCGGTGACCAACCTGGATAAGATTCTCTATCCCGCTGACAATTTTACGAAGGCTCAGGTCATCGACTACTACATCCGGGCCTCGCGCTATCTTTTGCCGCATCTGAAGCAGCGGCCGGTCACAATGAAACGATACCCGGATGGTGTGCAGGGCGAGTTTTTCTTTGAAAAGAATGCGCCCCGATTCACGCCGGAATGGGTGAAGACCTTCCCTGTACCGAGACGAACCGGCAAACCGGATATCCGGTATATTCTGATTAACGATCTCCCGGCGCTCGTCTGGTGCGAGAATCTCGCCAGTCTCGAATTGCATCCTTTTTTGCATAAGGTTCCGCATCTCGACAGGCCCGGGACGGTGGTGTTCGATCTCGACCCGGGGGAGGGCACAGGCGTGCTCGAATGCGCAAGGGCGGCCTTTCTGCTGAAGGAAGTGCTCGATGAACTCGGGCTTCAGGCCTTTCCAAAGGTGTCAGGCTCAAAAGGCATTCAGGTATATGTGCCACTCAACACTCTCGTGACCTACGACGTAACACAACCGTTTGCACACATGGTAGCGCGGTATCTGGAGAGCGGCCACAGGGACTTCATCATCGCGGAAATGGCGAAAGAGGCGCGCCGCGGCAAGGTGTTTATCGACTGGAGCCAGAACGCGGAGCACAAGACTACCGTTAGCGTTTATTCCCTGCGGGCGAAACACGACCGTCCGTTTGTTTCGCTTCCCGTAGACTGGGAAGAGCTAAGCCTGGCGATGAAGAAGAAGGATTCGGATTCGCTGTACTTCGATCCCGAGTCCGCACTGGCGCGGCTTGACGAGTGCGGCGACCTGTTTGCGCCGGTATTGAAGCTCAAACAGAAATTACCCCACGACTTCACAGTTCCGTGAGCCGGTCGTGTTTGAACTAACTCTGAACAACCGAATTCCAGGGCGCCGCGAAGTACCCGCTAAGAACCCCGCTCAACGCGTGGTTCGTCCCGCCGGACGAGGCCTTCGTCCACGCGGCGCGTAAGCGTCCCACCTGGGATCTCCCGTGGCCCGGTAATCTTTAGGAAGGGTGGTCCAATCGGGCCGCGCGATTCCGTTCAGGTCGTACACGATCTTTCCGTCCCGAAGCGTGAGCTCGCAGAGCAGTTTTTGCGATCCATTCATGCGCGCGCCGTACATGTCGATGAATCCGAAATTTCCCTTTTGGAGACGCAGCACGGCGATGTCGGCGAGAGCGCCGGGCGAAAGGTGGCCCAGTTCTTCGCGCTTGATCTCGCGTGCAGGATTCCAGGTCGAGCGCAGAATGACGTCATCCAGCTTCATACCCATCGCGAGGAACTTGTCCATGACATTCAGCATGTCCTTCATGCCCGTGTTCATGCTGCCGATGTGCAGATCGGTGGAGATGGAGTCCGGCAGAAATCCGCTCTTTACCAGGGGAACCGCGACGCGCCACAAAAAGCTGCCGCCGCCGTGCCCCACATCGAAAATAACGCCCCGCTTGCGGCCCTCAATCAGAGCGGGATTGATTGCTCCGGATTCCAGTTGTTCGTCGCGCAAGCCGGAGTAGACGTGTGTGTAAATGTCGCCGGGCCGGAGTTTTTCCGTCAACAAAACGCTGATGGGCCGTTCCGGCTTGTTCGATCCGAAATCGACCATCACCGGGATATTGGCGATGGTGCCCGCCTTTACGGCGTTTTCCACCGGCGTCCAATCGGGGCCGGCATAGTGCGCGGTCTTGATGCCAACGATCAAATCTTTATGGCTGAGAGCCATCTCGGCGGCAGGCTTCGCCTCCATATCCTGGAGATTCTGCTCGTACCTGCCGCCGCGCATGCCGTGGCCCACGATGTTCAAAAACGAGAGCACGCGAGTTCTGGAGCGGTCGATCACCCGTTCCTTGAAATCGGAGAAATTGCGCCAGCCCGCGCCGCCCGCATCGGCCACCGTCGTTACGCCCACGCGGAAGGTGAAGCCATCCGGATAAACGCTGTTGTCACCGGCGTAAGAATGCGGCTCTCCCGTTCCCGTATAAACGTGTACATGAATGTCCACCAGACCGGGCGTAACGTAGAGTCCGGAGACATCGACGGACTTGAACGCCTCCGAAGGGTCGATCTTTTCCGCCACCAGGGCGATGCGTCCGCCGGCGATGGCAACGTCCCGCACCGCACTCAATTTGTTTTTGGGATCGATTACGTGACCGCCCTTGAGCAGTAGATCGTATTTCTGCGCCTGCGCGTATGCGCCGCCTGCGATAAGGAGCGCCAGGACTCCCGTGACCGTTCTCAGCCTTAGTGCCATTTGTTATCTTCTCCGGAACTCATGTCTTTTTGCCGTCCACCGCGCCTGAAGGTACTCGCCCATATCGAGCGTTCCAGAAATACTGTCACCGGCGACTTTGCCCGTGAACTGAAACATGAGCGAATCGCCATGGCGCTCCGTGTAAGCGCTGAACAAGCGTACTTCGTCACCGCTGATCGATCCGCCCAAGTCGCGTGAAACGAAGTCGCCCTGATGCGTTCCCTCAATACGGCCGTCCTGCTGTTTCAGATACAGAACGTGATCGGAACCGGAAGCGAGGTAGTCGATATGAACATTCCAGCGGCCCGTGAGATCGGCGGCCGGCGGGCGGACAGGCGGGTCTTCGTGCTTGGGGGGATTCTTGAGAGTCGCATACAGCCGGTCTGCGACAATCTTTTCGTCACCAGCCGACATCTGGTACGGAACGACGGAGACGCCGGTTTGGGTTCCGCCACCCATGCCCCGGCCGCCGCCGGTGGGTAGTGCAATACGCGGTTCCGTATCGAGCAGATGCCGGGCAACATCACGCCCGCTGATGCCCAGGCGAGCAGAATCCCAACTAATGACGAGGAAGGGCGTGCGATTGGAAAGCCCTTTGGGCTCGCGCACCGAAGTGGTCACACCATCGATTCCCGATAGCCGTTTTGCCACGTGATCCAGCCGCGCCATCCACTGTTCCCATTCGGCCTTGTGGTCCCGTTTCATCCACATTTCGACTGCCATGAGCATTCCCATGGCCTCTTCCTTGCCGATCTTCATCGAACGCGCAAAGCCATGGTGTGGAGAACTGTGGACCCATGCCGCCTGCACCAGACTCTTCCTGCCCAGCAGCAGTCCTGCCGTCTGCGGACCGCGAATGCACTTGCCGCCGCTATAAGCTACCAGAGTGGCGCCGTTTTCGAGATGCACGTTGGGCACGGTCAGAATTTCAGCGGCGGCATCCACCAGCACGGGCACATTGCGTTGTTTCGCAGCATCAGCAATCGCGCGTGTCGACAACGGCCCGGAGTCCGCCTGGGGGCCGGCAAGGATATAGATCATCGCGGTTTTCGGGCCAAAGGCGGCTTCAAGCTCTTCCGCGGTTCCCACCTCGAGGATCTTCGTGCCCACACAGCGCACCGCCGCATCGTATACGTTGCGGGAATGCTTTGGGATAATGACTTCGTCCCTGGGAAATCCGCTCAGATTCGGAATGCGCACATGCAGGTCGGGATTGCCGCCCGCGACACAGGCCGCGGTAGCGTGCGTCAGCGCTGCCGCGCATCCGCAGGACACCATGCCCCATTCCGCTTTCGTCAATTCCGCGAGCCGCGCTCCGATCGCGTCCATTAGTTCGTCAATGTGGACGTGGTGCTGAGAAGCTTCGACCATCGCGGCGCGTACTTCAGGGAGCATGAGCGATCCGCTGATGATCGTAAAAGTGCCGCGGGCGTTGATGAGGGGCCGTACGCCGATGGACTGGTAAAGATCCGAGCCTAACTTCAATCCAGCGGCGGAAGCGCTTGCTCCGGCCGAAGGACGAAACAAACCACCGAAAGCCGCAAGCACTCCGCCGTGAAACAAATCGCGGCGCCCGAGGCGCTTTCTCAGAAAGCCATACATGTGCCGTTCCTCCCTTGCCGCTCGTATCAGCGGGTGAGATCGACTACTGCATAATACTCCAACTCAGGCAGCGTAAACTCGGTGGCGTCGCTGGTGGAGACGAAGTCCGCGAGTCGGGCGTCCGGAAGCCGGAATGCCCGCAATTCCGGTTTGGTATAGTGTCCGCGGACGCGAACACGGACACTGGCCGCGCGCCGTCCGCCCCCGTAGTTCAGCAACTCGACTCGCAGCCGGCTGCTGTTGCCCGTGAGCCGCGCGATCACCACCTCACTGCCGAAAAGCCTGACTGACCGCGCGTTATCTCCAAGAGCCTGACGAATTTTCTGCGCCATTTCACTGGGGTCGGCCGCTTCCTCTTTCGGGAACTTCGGAGAACCGATTTCGACGTGCAGGGGCAGCGATGGATCCGGCGCGGTAACAACCCGGAACAGCAGGTTCCGGCGCATCATGAGATTCATCACCTCTCCCGCTTCATCGGATTGATCATCGATGAAACCGATGTCGGCCACGGGTGGCAGCTTTGTATCGCCCACACGCTCGAGAAATGCGAGCATATGGCCCAAGGGTTCCAGACCGGCGGCGTCGGTGTGCACCATGGCGTCCGCGCCGTAGGCGAACGCTTCAGCGGCCGCCAGCGCCGCGGACGGCCCGGGAGCCTCGTAGAAAAAGTGTCCTCGCGGGTTCCGCAGAAATTGCCAGCCGTTCAGGTCGATCCAGGGGCTGCGCGTGGCCGATGCTTCGTTTACACGAAATTGCACGCCGGGTTTCAGCAACCGGACTGCGCCGGCCGGATCAACACCGCGCACCTCTACGCCGAGACGCTTTCTCCAGGCTGACTCCATTGAAGATGGGACCGCCACGCGGGTGATGCCGGCGGCCTTCAACTGATCCGCCGTTTCGGGACCTTGGTCCCAAAACAGCACCGGCAGGAGCGCAAAACAGAGCAGTGTCATAGCTCAATATCTTTCCGGCGTATTTTGCCCATATCGTATACTCCCAGGCCCAGTTTTGACGCGTATTCCACGTGTCCGGGTTCGCGGATGAATGCATTCACAGACTTGTCGGGCCGCCGCACGTTCTTTACCCTTTCGGGCGACCGGTCCCAAATAGAAGGCGCCCCCTCCGCTTTTCTCTTCTCCTCGATGGCGTCGATCAGAAGGCGATCCATCGCCACCGGGTCCGTGCCGAACATCATCCGTTTGGGAAAGAAACGGAACCTCGGGTCCATCGAGAACGGTCCCGCGTGCCAAACGGCACGCAATCCGTCCATTATGTTTAAAACAGTAATGGAGGGCAGCGGTTCTACGGAAGCCAGGGTCCCGATGAAAGAGTAGGTATTTGTCTTTTCCGAGCGGTGCGACCGGGCCACGTTCGAAAAGTCGCCATAGGCAATATTCTTAAGACAACCTGTGACGCCGGATGCCTGGTGCTCCTTCAGGTTTGGGACGTTGACGATCTTGGTGAGCTTTTCGGCAACCAGCCGGACGAGATTGGACCGCGTGTCATCTTCGCCGAAGAAATCCACGTCAACGTAGGTGTTCGGATCATAGCCGAGGATGGAGCCCCGCGCCTGCTCGGCCGCGGTGATTTGCACTCCTTCCGGCACGTATTTCTCATAGCCCACACTTCTCATCTGCCCCTGGAACCGCTCATAGATATAGATCTGGCGCGCGGGGACGCCAACCGCCATCAATCTCTCCACGATACCGGCTACGACTTCCGGCGAGGACATGATGTTCGGTGCGCCCGAGCAGTTCACCTTTATCCCGACGACGTCCTTGGAGGTGATAAAGCGCGCCCAGGCGTCGCGGTCGTCCTTATCGCCGGTCAGCGCCTGCATGCCTCGCGCCAGCATTGCGCGGACTACCTCGGCATTTACCTTGCCTGAACTCACGTCGATGGAGTCCTCCGCGTGGACGTTCACCACTTGGCCGCGGTAGCGCCCGGGCATACCGGGATTGGCCGACGGCTTGAACTTTGAAACGATGCGGTACTTGGGGATTTCCTGCGTAGCCGGCGCCAGCGGCGCGGCGCCGGCGATGTACAAGAAAGCACGTCTATTCATGTTTTTCTTCCCAGAATCACCTGAGCAAGTGCTCGTATTCCGACAGATCCAGACCAAGGCTCTCGATTTGCTGCGGAAGGGTGGAGCGAAGCGCCTCGGGCGTCTTTTCGATCCACGCAGCGATGACTGTCTCCACTCCTACACGCTGCTTGCTCTCTTCCTCTGCCATCTGCTCCGCTGTGCGCCGGATATCCTGTCCGGTGGTCTCCCGTACAGGCCGTGGAGTGCGCAGCAGGATGCTATTCAAAAGCTCTTCAGCGGCGTCATTCCAGTTCACAGTTCGCTATCTTAGCAGGACTTAGTCTACAGCCGAGAGTCTTGGATCGGGCACTGGGTAGCCGATCGCAAAATGATAGACGACCTGGCCTTCTCCGGTTTCAAGCTCAAGGTATTGATGTGCGCGTTCGTCGAAAAACGCCCCGATGCCCGTCGCCCCGAGTCCCAGTGCTCCGGCGGCCAGATACATCCTGTGACCCACGGCGCCCGCCTCGAAATGCACGTAGCGGTATCCGCGGTCGCCATGGAGGCGGGCAGCGCGCTCGAGATCGCCGGTAATTGAAAGCGCCACACAGGCGTTTCCGGCGAGATCCTGTCCCAGGCTGAGCCCCGCGGCCGCCACACGCTGATCGCCGGAGCGGATTCGCTCGACCGCCGATTCACCGGGCCAGTACCGGTACAGGCCCGGCTCGAGACCTTCGACGCGGTGCACATAAAGGTACATCCGGAGGAAAGAGCCGGAGCTGAAGTCGCTGGCGAGCGAACCGCTGGCGGCCTGAAGAATGGCAGACAACTCACTGAGCGTCATCGACGATTCTCCACCGATGAAATCCAGAGCCGAACGCCGCCGCCGCGCGACATCTCCAAACGCGGCAGCGGACGCCGCGGGTTCCGGTAATCGGGCGCCGCCGGACGGGACTACGCCGGCGGGCGGGCCGCCCTGCACCGGCATCTCGACCAACCGTTTCGTAGCTGAATGAATGCTGTCAATGAGGGGGTATGAGCCGGTTCTTTCAGAAAGCCGGTTGGGCTCGCCGCCGAACCACGACGGCGTTCTGGTAGCCGGTTCAGCGGCCGGAATCGCACCGCGTAATTCGATGAGCAGCATCGGCCATTCGTCCTGGGCGAAGCCGCAACGGCTGGACACTTCATCGTCGGCGAAACAGCCGAATGCATGAGCCTGGCAGCCAATGGCGAGAGCTGCCGCGGCCAACGCCTGCCAGGCGTGGCCGATGTCAAGCAGGCAATAACGATACGCGCGGTTGCCGTACTTCCATACTTCGCGCCACGCGATGCTGGTCATCACAAACAGCAGCGGCACGGTATTCTGCTCGCCCGGTATTTCGAAGAACCCGGTTGCACGCTGCTCGGCCATGTGAGACGAGACGCGGTAGTGGTAGAGTCCATCAGGCCAGTTCTTGAGCCCCCGCGTCACGAAGTGGAACTCCGTAGGATGCAGGTTTCCGGAAGACGGGTTTACGCGAAGCGCGTATTTGTAACCGGTGGACGGAACGATCTTGGCTGCGCTGATGGCGGCGGAATAGAACAACAGTTGAGACAGAAACGGCGCACCTTCTGTGGTTTCAACCTGCCCTTTGATACCACTCAGAACCTGTAGCGCCGGGATGGAGGGCGGGGGCGGGCCGGCAGGCAAGTCCAGCACCGGCACGCCCTCGTAGTGCCGGAACGGATCCGGCATATTGTTCCAGTCAAGAACGTGCTGCGAACGCCGGAGGGATTCGACGCTGTGCCTGGTCGCTTGGTGATACTCCCGCCACATCACTCAGCTTAGCAGTCCTATTCGGAATTACGGTGACTTATCTAATGCCGCTTGCCGGCGAGCGCGGCTCGGTTTCCGGGCGACCCCAGGGAGCGGTCCCGTTGAAACCAGACCGTTCCCGGCCGCGTACACAATATCGAGCAGTGCCTTCCCGTTCCCCTGTTCAGGCCGGCTCGGAAGGGAGCGTTGATGGGGCGTGGATATTGTCTCCTGATTTTCTTTTTCGGTGCGGTGGGCCTTGTCCCCGGCGCCACGGAGGAAGCCTCATCGCACGATAAGAATGTCGTTTTTCGGAGCGATGTTGCGCTGGTCCGGGTAGACGCACAGGTGCTCGACCGCAACAACCGCGCCATTACCGGCCTTCACGCCGAAGACTTTGTTCTGCGGGACGAAGGCCAACCGCAGCAAATCCGGAACTTCGAAAGCGAGGAAATGCCGGTTGACGTTTTGCTGCTGCTCGATGTCAGCGGGAGTATGCGTCCGCATGTCGAGCGGATTGCATCCGCGGCACACCAGGCCCTGGCCGTGCTCTTGACCGGAGATCGTGTTGCCATCATGGTTTTTGACCGCTCGACGCGAATCCGTCTTCCGTTCCGTGCCAACCGGCAGGAGGTGCAGAGCGGCCTGGACGCCGTGGTGCGCGAGGAAAGCTTCGATGGCGGCACCGACATTACACGTGCTCTGATGGATGCATCCCGCTACATTGCGAAAGAAGCGCGGCGGGAAGCGCGGCGGGAAGCGCGGCGCGCCATTGTCATTCTCACGGATGACCGGACCGAGCGCGGGCGCGATGAAGCGGGTGTCTCCCGTGCCCTGGCGGAAGCCGATGCGGTGCTCAGCGCGCTCCTTGCGCCGGATGCCATGCGCCGCCGCTCCGGTTATCCGGGGCCGCACGGCGGCGGCACATGGCCTGGTGGAGGTTCCATGGGCGGTCCTTTAGGCGATATCATTTTCGGCCGGCGCCGCGGCCCCTACGGAGGAGGCGGTAGAACGGGTCCCGTAATTCTGGGACCGCAAACCACTTCGGCGGGCACCGCGGAGATTGCGCGTTCTTCCGGTGGAGACGCAATGAGCGTCGACGACGCTGAAGCGTTCGAGACTACACTGGTCCGAATGCGGCAGCGGTATGCCCTGCACTTTTATTTGCCCGATGGGACTCATCCCGGGCAGGAACGCAACATCACGGTTGAACTGGCAAGCGCCGCCGGGCGGCGCTACCCCGGTGCGGAAGTACGATACCGGCGCACCTATCTTTCTCCGGGCGGAGCCGGCACATCCGATCCAATCCTGATCAGTCAAGTTCCGGATAATCCTCGGGCCGGACCGGAAGATGGCGAACCTCCGCGTCTCAAGAGACGGAGAGGCGTCAGCGAAGCCTCAACCAGGCCGGCGAGGGGACCGGTGACGGTGGATGCCGAACGCACCGGCCACCCGCACGCGAACGCGAACGCTCAGGACATGCACGCGCCTCGCGGAGGCTGGCGCCGTATCGACGAAGCCGCCGCGCCGGCGGATCCTCCGCCCGCGGCCCAGCCGGACGCCGAACCGGGCCGCTGGCGGAAACTGGAACCGGGCGAGGAGCCCTAAGCGAGGCCCCCTACCACTCGAAACGTACGCCCAGGCGGAACGACCTCGCTCCCGGCTGGTCACCTGTCGAGGAGCCGTTTACACCTCCGACGCAGCTGATGACGCCGACATTCGCCACCTGGCTGATATTGACCGCCGGGTTGCTCCAGTTTGGATGATTGAAGAAATTGGTCGCCGTCATCTCCAATCGCCGGCGCATCTTCTCCGTAAAGATGAAGTTCTTGTGGAACCCGGTATGCCAGACATTCACATCCGGGCCTTTGATGACGCCCTTCGCCGACGTGCCGAAGTTTCCCACATCCGGAGCATCGAACGCGGACGGATCAAACCACTGATTCACGCCGCGCCGGTCTGACGGCAGGTTGGCATTCCGTAGAAGATCGGGCCGGATTGTAACGTTCGCCGGCGTCCTGCTGTTAGTTGGATTCCGGCCAGTCCACTGAGGCGTGAGGAACTGTCCGGAGAAGTAGCTGTAGATACCGCTGACTTCCCACCCGTCAACAATCAGGTTCGTCAGCCGCGAGGCGCCTGAAAGGAACGTACGGCCGCGGCCGACCGGAAGTTCATAGATGAAGTTGAGATTGTAGCGGTGCGTCGGAATGTCCTGGGATACCGCCACTTCGCGGCTGCGGTCAAACGGATTTTCCAACGACTGGCCGCGTTCAAGATCGAAGATGTCCCACGCCCAGGTCCACGACGTTTGGAAGTACAGCCCGCGAGAGAAGCTACGCTCGGCTTCGACCGTCAGCCCGTTATATTGATGTCCGGCGCCGTTGGTGAAGTAGCTGATGCCGGGATACTGCGGGAACGGCCGCGGTTTGTCGATGAAGGGCCGGTCATTCGGAACGGGCGAATTGTAGTTCTAGTTGTAGTCGCCTTTCCACTTGTTCGTCCCGATATAGGAGGCGCGGAAACCGGCGCCCCAACGCTGATGCTCGATCGTCACGTTGTACTGCATGCTGTACGGCATCAAAAGATTGGAAAGGGTCGGCCAAACGGGAGCCTTGACATGCGTCTCCGCCTGACTAGAATAGGTTTATTCTTTTGAGTTATGGCCAATTGCGAACACAGCCGAACGGAGGTAATTGCCAGGCGGGACGGCGTCGATTACGTACGGTGCCTGGGGTGCGGACAGGTGTTTGAGGCCGATGACCTCGACCCGGTTCCGGCGAGCGAAGAGGACGACCAAGCGCTCTGAAATCCTAGATGTGCGAACATAGATTTGTACTGGTGGCCCGCAGCATGGCAGTGCTGAACGGAGCTAGCTAAGAGCGCACAAATAAGGCATTTGACGATTGTCCGGCTCCTCTGTTAAACCTTCTGTCCAACGTACCCGCAACGCCCTTAAAATCGTTGCCATCGGTGGAGGCACGGGTTTATCCACACTCCTGCACGGATTAAAGCCGCATGCGCTTGAATCCCCTAACGGTTCACCCTACAACCGCAGGCCCAGGCTCGAAATTACGGCGATTGTAACGGTGACCGACGACGGAGGCAGTTCCGGGCGGCTCCGGCGCCAATTGGACGTACTGCCGCCCGGCGATATCCGTAATTGCATGGTCGCGCTGTCTGAGGACGAAGCGCTGATGTCCCGGCTGTTCCAGTACCGCTTTCCGGGCGGGCATGGCCTGCGCGGGCACAGCTTCGGAAACCTCTTTCTCACGGCGCTCACCCATTTGACCGGCGACTTTCCGTTGGCCATCAAACTTTCCTCCGACATTCTTGCGAGCGTCGGCCGTATCTACCCGTCGACAGCCGAGAATGTAGTCCTTCGCGCAACGCTAGAGGATGGATCTACCGTGCTGGGCGAGACGCAGATCAGCCGCAGCACCTCACGTATTGAGCGGATCGTGCTCGAGCCTCAAAAATGTAAACCGCTCAAGGAGGCGCTTCGCGCCATCGAGGAAGCGGACCTTATCACGTTGGGTCCGGGATCGTTATTCACCAGCGTTATCCCGAATCTGCTGGTGCAGGGCATCCCGAGCGCTATCCAGCGATCCCCCGCGATCAAGGCGCACATCGCCAACCTGATGTGGCAGCCAGGTGAGACTATAGGGTTCACTGTGGCCGACCATATCGATGTGATCCATCGGCATGCGCGGCGTAAGATACTGGATTGCGTGGTGGTCAACACCCATCCCATTGCCGAACAACAGAGGCGGCACTATGCGAGAGCCCGGGTGAAATCCGTGGAAGTTGAACCGGATCGCTTGAGCGCAATGGGCATTACTGTAATCGGAAGAAACCTGCTCGCTCCCGTGTCCGGCAAACCAGCCATTGTGCGCCACGACCCCGCCGCCACTGCTGCTGTTGCCGTCGAACTTGCGGCCGCTGGACGGCGCAGGCGAAATAAGCTGGCACTGCAGCAGAAACACCCGCTTCGTTGAATACACGACATGTTGACGAATTTGAGAGTGATAGTACTCGCCGCCGGACTCGGCACGCGAATGAAGTCGAAGAGGGCCAAGGTGCTGCATCGTGCCGGAGGCCGCACGCTGATTGATCATGTGGTGGGAACAGCGCTCGAACTGACCACCCCCGAACAGGTGGCCGTCGTAGTGGGACATCAGCGCGAAGATGTGGAAGAACTGATGGCTCCCCGGAGGGTCCGCTTCGTACATCAGCGGGAGCAGAAAGGAACCGGTCATGCGGTCATGGTGTGCCGCGATGCGCTCGAAAGCCACACTGGCCTGCTGCTGGTTCTTTATGGCGACTGCCCGCTCCTGTCGGTGGAAACGTTACGCGCGCTGATTGAACGCCAACGCCAGTCGTCCGCGGCGGCGACCGTCATTACCACGACACTGGAAGATCCGACGGGTTACGGGCGGGTGCTTCTTGACGCCGGGGGCAGTGTACAGGCCATCGTCGAGCAGAAGGCAGCAACGCCGGAGGAGCTTCAGGTGCGCATAATCAATTCCGGCATTTACTGTTTTCGATCCGATCTGTTGTGGGAATCGATCTCTTCCATCCAGCCGGACAACCCGGCGCGCGAGTACTATCTCACCGATATTGTGAAGATCTTCCACGCCTCGGGCCACAAGGTTAACGCCATGCATCTCGACGATGCGAACGAGGTGCTAGGCATCAACACGAGGATCGAACTTGCCGGGGTTGACAGGATTTTTCGGGAGCGTAAAGTCAGGCAGTTGATGTTGGACGGCGTCACCATCGAAAAACCGGAGACCGTTACTGTCGATTTGGATGCCACGGTAGGACCGGACACGGTCATCGAAGCCTTCGCGCGTATCCTGGGCAGTACTCAGATCGGAGAAGATTGCACGGTGGGAGCACACTCCATCGTGCGCGATTCCCAAATAGCGGATGGGGTGACGATTCATCCCTTTTCGGTGGTGGAGTTGTCCACCATCAGCAGTGGCGCTCACATTGGGCCCTACTCGCGGTTACGCGTAGGCAGTTACGTGGAGGCTGGAGCCCACATCGGAAATTTCGTGGAACTGAAAAAGACCCGCATTGGGCCGGGCAGCAAGGCGAATCATCTCGCTTACCTCGGAGATTCCGAAATCGGCCCTGGTGTGAATATCGGCGCCGGCACGATCACGTGCAACTATGACGGGGTTCATAAGCACCCGACAAGAATCGGCGCAGGCGCATTTGTGGGCAGCAACTCGACGCTGGTTGCGCCGCTGGAGATTGGAGCCAACAGTTATATCGGCGCTGGCTCTGTGATCACAGAGAAGGTCCCCGAAGATTCGCTGGCACTGGGACGCGGCCGTCAGATTGTAAAGGCAGACTGGGTGAGCAAACGGCGGTCGGAGCGTGAAGTCGAACGCTGATGTGCCCTGGCGGTTCGTACGATCACCTGTACCGCCACATCCCCATCGGCGGTGTTCTTGAACCCGACCGTTACGCGGGCGTTCTTTTCGAGTTTGCCCTCTACTCTCGTGTCGCTGTTAAGAACAAAATCGTGGATCTCTGGTTCTTTCCCCAAAACCGTCCGGGCCACGGACAGCTTTGCAGAATCCATATCCACGACAACTCCGGAGAAAAACAAGATGTCGGACCGTTCATCTAAGTCCTCTTCTTTTCCGGCGCACATTGATAGGGCTAAGAGACATACCAGGAAGACAGATGACGAGGATCTCGATCCGCACACTCCATCAGGATAGAAAGGCGCAATGAAGCCGGCGTGAAGCAGGAGTTAATTTTGATTAATCAGAATACGAGAACCGGATGGTAAACATGAGGCAATGTCAACTCACCAATGGCCAGCAATTGTCCATCCGGAGAGATCGCCTTCACAAACCGCGATGCCTTCTGCACTCGGAAGGGAGAAACCCGAAAATCGCGGCCATGCCGGATTTGTACCGCTGTCACCGCATCCACAGTTTCACTGGGGAAATGCGGCAGCAGGCAGGCTGCTGGGATAAGGGCTTCCTTCAATCGTCCGTCCTGAGCCAGTGCTTCGAGTTGCCGCAGTTCCAGCGCCTGGCTCAACGTGAAGCCCGACGAGGAGAGACGCCGCAGTCCGGCGAGATGCGCACCGCATCCGAGCAGCTGCCCCCAATCGTGCGCCAGGCTCCGCATGTAAGTGCCCGCCGAACACGCAACACGTATCTTCACTGTTGATTCTTCGCAAGCAAGCAGCTCGATGGAGTGGATCGTCACCTCGACCGGTTTCAACTCGAAGGCGATGTTGTTCCTCACCAGCTTGTATGCCGGAGCGCCACCGACTTTCTTGGCGGAAACCGGCGGAGGAGTCTGCGGGATTGTGCCTTCGAATTTTGGCAGTAGAGCCTCGATCTGCTCACGCAGCATGATGGGTTCGGTCACAAGCGAAGTTGCCGTGCCTTCACGGTCGTATGTGTTCGTCGAGAAGCCGAAGCGCACGGTAGCTTCGTATTCCTTATCGCTCGATAGATAGAATCGCGCCAACCGCGTCGCGCGGCCGATGACAAGCGGCAATACACCTGTCGCGAGCGGGTCCAGGGTCCCCAAATGCCCCACTCTTCTCGTCTTTGCAAGACGGCGCAGCTTATTCACGGCGTCGTGCGAAGTCCAGCCCTCCGGCTTGTCGACAACGATTACGCCGTCCATGTTTTCAGGCGTCGCGCCGTTTTCAGGCGTCGCGCCGGCCGAAGCATTCATGTCAGTTGCTGCCAACCTTTAGGATTTCGTCCACGGTTGCTTGCGCGATCGGATGATATCCGGGTCTGGCCTTCGCGTAAATGGATCTTGCACGAATTGCGCCTTCCGGCGTCTTGACGAGTTCCTCGTAAAGCGGACGCAAGAATTTGCGCCGTCCGACAGTGGTCAGGAACTCCTCCAGGCGGGAATAGGCCGGCGTGTAACCGTATCGCACGGAAAGCAGCAGCCATTCAAACTCGATTTCGGAATTACCGGTCTGTGTGAACTGAAACTGCCGGTCCAGCCGTGCCATCTGCTCCGGCGTCAACCTGTGATCTTCGAAATAGCGCAAAAAAGCCAGCCATTCCTGAGTAGTCCAGCCGGCGGTATCGGTTTTTGCAATAGGAACCTGTTCGTTATGCCACCTGGCGGCCCGCTGTTCGGCTTTCTCGAACGCATCGGAGACCGGATTGGCTGCTCCCGCGGGAACTCCGGCTTTGTAGATCCACTCTTCCAGCGGAATCCGGCGGGCCTGCTCGGGATGGGACACAAAGAGATTTTTTTTCAGGTAGCCAATAAACTGCGCGGTCGTGATGCTCTGAAATGCGAAATGATCGAAGTAGCCTCGCAAAAACACATCGAACACTTTTCGTCCGAACGTTTCTTCGAGCGTTCGAAGGAACAGCGCGCCCTTTTCGTAAGGGATATCGGTGACCCCCTCATCCGGATCCATCCCGGTAAGGTCAACGTGCAGAATTTCAAACCGGTCGTCCAGCCGCTCGATCTCCTTTTCGAGAGATTGCCGTCCCAGGGCGGCTTCCATGGATGCCCGCCGTTCGCCGTACAGGACCTCCTCTATCCGGCGTTCGATGTAGGTTGTTACTCCCTCGTTGAGCCAGAAGTCGCTCCAGGTCGCATTCGTTACCAGGTTGCCCGACCAGGAATGCGCGAGTTCGTGCGCCACCAGTGAGACCAGGCTCTTGTCCCCCGCCAGCACCGTCGGCGTAACGAAAGTTAGCCTGGGATTCTCCATCCCGCCGAAAGGGAAACTCGGCGGCAGCACGAGGAGGTCGTAGCGGCCCCAGCGGTAGGGACCATAAAGTGACTCCGCGGCCTGCACCATTTTTTCCGTATCGGAGAACTCCTTCGCCGCAGCCTCGATGATGGGCGGCTCGGCGTAGACGCCGGTCCGGTTGCTTAAAGCTCGGAACATAAGGTCGCCCACCGCGATTGCCATCAGGTAGGACGGAATGGGCTGAGGCATCCGGAACGTGTACTCCCCGTCGCGTTCTGTTTTCGGATCGTTTTCAGCGCTCATTAGCGCGATCAACGCTTTCGGTGTGCGGATACGCGCGTTATAAGTGAAGCGGACGCCGGGCGTATCCTGTAATGGAATCCAACTGCGCGCGTGGATGGCTTGCGATTGAGAAAAGAGGAACGGGTGGCGTTTCGCCGCTGTCTGCGCGGGGCTCAGCCATTGAAGACCGGAGGCGGACGGGCTGGTTTGATACCAGATCCGTACGCGGGAAGCAGCAGCGGATGCTTCGATGATGAGTTCCGTCCCGAGAATCTTATCCGTCCGGCCCAAGGAGTATCTGACCGCATGGAACGCACCATCACTTCCGGCGGCCTCGGTTTTCGCGATTTCGAGATCCCGCGTATCCAGAACCAACGGCGCCTGGCCGGCGTCCCGGGAACGCTCCAGGTGAAGTGTTGCGAATCCCCTTAGTATTTTGCGCGCGAAGTCCGCTTCGAGATCCAAATCCACATGGCGCACGCGAACTTCCATGGGTCGCGAAAAAGAGTGTATGTCTGTTGGGAGCGTGCTCGAAGTACCGGGGGCTGCTGTCATCGGGGTGAGTACAAGAAGCAGTGCCCACGGCCCGATGGCGCACGAATGCTTCCTGGTGCGATTGTAACCGCTCATTCCTCTCAATTATCCCAGTTTGCTCCGGTGGTCGAGAGCTACAACTCACAGGGGTATAACGGCGGCTGGATTGATGGACCTCGAAGCCCGAACTGGTCAACATCCTTTTGGCCGGCGATAACCCGGGCGGCGTATGGTGATCTGGGAAGCTCTTTGCCGCGACGCATTCTGGCCATCGTTACTTCCGTTTTGGCGACGGCCTTTTCAGAATTGTGGATTTGACACAGGAGTCCCGGTCCCGCCTGGTGAGCCTACCGGCGCGTTTCCGCAATCGTCAGCGACGCGGTCGAGCCGAAGCTAATGGCCTCTGCCTGGCAGCTTCACAACCGTAAACCAGAAATCCTCAAAACAGCGGATCGCAGCCCAATATTGCTCCACGTCGATGGGTTTAGCGATGTAACAGTTCGCGTGGAGATCGTATGCTTTCAGAATGTCCTGCTCGGATCGGGACGTGGTCAGGATTATGACCGGTATAGACCGCAGATCCGGATGGGACTTGATCTCGGCGAGTACCTCCCGCCCATCTTTGCGAGGAAGATTCAGATCGAGCAGAACCAAGTCCGGCCGGGGCGCGTTGGCAAATTCACCTTTGCGAAGGAGGAAGTCCATGGCCTCTTCGCCGTCGCTTGCCACGTGCATCTGGTTTTTGATGCGGCCTGTTTTCAGGGCTTCAGTAGCCAGGCGAACATCGCCGGGATTATCCTCGACAAGCAGAATGTCTATTGGTTTTCCTGCAACACCGGTTTGAGTCAAAGATATGCTCGCTGAAGGCCGCCAGCGTGCTGAAGCCCACGGCCTGCCAATGAGTCAGTGTACAACAGGCCGCTACTGGATTTAAAACCATCGCCACGACCGCGGGAGCAGCGGCTCAGTCATTTCTTGCGCCACTTTCAGTAGGTCATCGTGTTTCCGTATTTCCCGTCTTCGTCATAGTGCCACCAGGGGCCGACCCGGCGGAAACCCGACACGATGAAGTCGTCGTACATCGGCGTTGGCTCGAAGTAGCCGGGATAACGGAGGTATTTCTTTACCACTTCTTCGTTCAGTTCCACGCCGAGGCCGGGCGTATCGGGAACCGGAATGTAGCCGTCCTGAACAATGGGTTTAGCGGGTCCCGTCACCAGGTCTCCCCACCAAGGCATATCCACGGCATGGTTTTCCATCGCCACAAAATTGCGGATGGTGGCGGCCATATGTACGCTCGCCATGCAACCAACGGGAGAACCGGCGAAGTGTACCGCTGTTGGAATACCGCGCATATCCGCGTAGTCCGCGATCCGTTTCGTTTCGCGCAACGCGCCGGAGGTCTCCGGATCGGGATGAATGATATCCACCGCGTCGTTGTCGATAAGAACCTGGAAACCTTCCTCCAGCCCGAAGATATCCTCACCAGTCAGAATGGGCGTGGTGGTGGCTGCCCGAATCTCCTTGTATCCACGCCAGTCCTTCCAGTTGAGTTGGATGTCCTCGGCCCATGCGAGTTGATAGGGTTCAAAAGCGCGCGCGTAGCGGATACAATCGTTCACCGAGAGCCGGCCAAAGTGATCTGCCGCCAGCGGCGCGTCCCAGCCGATCGCGTCGCGGACCGCCTGGATGTATTCGCAGAGGTACCCGAGACCCTTTTCCGTAGCAGCGCCTGAAGCGTTCACGGCGCCGGGGCGATCCCGCACCAGACTGGTGTAGAGATCCATCTTGAAAAAAGTAAATCCCATCTTTTTACGGGCGGCCATGCGATCGCCATAGATCTTCGGATCCTTGTGACCCGTGGTGTCACAGTAGATTCGAATGCGATCGCGATACTTGCTCCCGATTAACTGCCACGCCGGAACACCGTACACCTTGCCTGAGATATCGTGAAGCGCCATGTCCACCGCGCTGTATCCGCCTCCCATGCGGCCATGGTTGGCGAACTGGCGGATGCCGCGGAGAATGTTGTCGATTTCCAGCGGATTCTTTCCGAGGATATGCGCTTTGAGAATCAGCGCGATTCCCTTCACGCCCGCATCGCGCACTTCCCCCAACCCGTACACGCCCTGGTTGGTGTCGATTCTGATGATGGGGTAGTCGTAGTTGGCGGCTACGGTGCAGGCGCGCATGTCGGTGATCTTCAGATCGCTGGGGGCGGAGCGTTTATTCACCGGTCTGCTGACAGAAGCCTGCCCGGCCTGTACACTTCCCGGAAACGTGAAGGCCGCTGCAATCGCGGCCGTGCCGCTGGAACTCATCAACATTTTTCGGCGGCTCATGAGCGCGTCGTCTTTGCAAGTCACGGAAAATCTCCTTTTGAAAGTTTGTTATCGCCTTCGGGATGGAAACAGGCTGCGGACAGCGAGGATGCGGGCTTTAGCCCTGTTCGGTGGGCCAGCGTTGTAGAAGCCCACGGTGCAGTTCAGCCGGAATGCATACGCGTCATTAGCCTTGGCGGGATGGCGGCCTTCCACTCCATCGGCGCCGCCGCCGGCGACCATGTCGCCGCTGCCTTCCAGAACGAGGTAAATCTCTTCTTCGGTTTCGTGATGATGCGGGAAGTTGGTTCCGCCGGGTTCAAACTCCATGATGAAGAGGCTGGTGAGGACTTCGCCCGCCGCGATACGGTCGCGTATGCTTCTCCGGTCGCCCATCAGAAGGCGGTATTTCGTGGATGGCGGATGCCCTCCGACGACCTGCAACGGGACGTCACTGATGTTGGCGATTTGGAGCGGTTCCGGAGCGGGCAGTGCCGGATCGTCCTTCGTGCGGAAGCCCATCACGACGATTCTCAACTGGCGCTTGGAATCGTTCCGGATCTGGTGGCGGCTTCCGGGCGCTATATAGTAGAAGTCGTTTACGCGAAGTGGGTGTTCGCTTCCTTTGTAGTGAATGATTCCGGACCCTTCAAGCACAACATGGGCCTGTTCCTCACCCGCAAGGGTACTCTCCATCGTGGAGGCGCCGGGCTCCAGAATCATTTCGCCATACCGGACAACGCCGCGGAGAATTCGCGCTCCCTGAGCGCCTTCGCCGAACAGAGCGCGATACTTCACGCCCGGGGCGCCGGTTCGAACGGCTGGAACCTCCGTCGCCTGGCGGCGCAGCCAGGTGGGGTCTACCTGCCGTTCGGCCGCGGGCGAAAGAATCGCCGCAACACCGCAAACCAGCCAGTACCTGTGCATGGTCCCAATCCTAATGCATTCAGGTTTGTTTATCCAGGTGAAAATTCAGTATCGAAGCCAGGTGCCAAGCGGCTTCTGTTGTTCCATTCCGGGCTTCGACCAGTCGCAAACACCGTCCGGAAAAACCGATCGGAGCCGTTCCTGCTCCATTTCGGTGAAGGCGACGGAATAGCTGGCAGCGTCAACCGGTTTCAATTGGCACTTCAATACGTTGTTGGTGATCGGACCACCGGCAACCATTCGAGGGGAAGCAAAGGCCGGGTACAGCTTGTTACATTTCCCGCCGCTGAAGGTTTGTGTTTCTACGATTCGCTCACCAGTCGCCGTGTAGCACGAGTCCACAAGGTCCTGCGGCTTAGCCCGGACGATCTTGTCCATCGCTGGATCGTTAGAGGTGTCGTTTATGAGGTTGGTCAGCCATTCGTCCATTTTCGTAATCGCGTAATCGTGTACCGCGCGGGAGCCTGTTCCCGGCGGCACTACGAGCATTACTTCGTTGGCAGTAGTGCCATTGGCGGCTCGCAGGCGTTCCCGCAGTGCAAAGGAATGGTATTTAAGATGGACATCGCCCCGGTCACCGAGGTCCATGTACACACGGTAGTCGATGATAGGCAGGCTCGCCAGCCCGCCGCCGCCGTTCGTGATCCTGCCGGTCTGATAAGCTGCGCGCACCGCCTGAAGGTCGGCGACGGCGCGTGTGGCCACAATATTTCCGTCGTTATCGTAGCCGCCGATCTTTTCGTTCAGGTCCAGGAACTGAGCGGGCGTGATGATGCCTTTGTTCAGCGCCCCCAAACCATATTGCACACCAACGTTGTCGATAACGCGGCGGGCAAAACCCGTCACTGGGTCGCGGCCGTACACGTTCACCGTGTGATCGAAAATATCGCAACGGGCGCCTGCACGGTTCAGCACCGGGTCATAGCGCAACTCCGGCGGCAGCACTTCCGGACAGAACTTCGACGGATGAATCCGGCCCGCGCCGGACGCTGTGGCCGTTATGTTCTTCATCGTCCCGGCGCCGGAAATCGCCATCCGTTGCTCTTCGGTCAGCGACTGGCCCGCGTTGTTGAAATAATTGTCCAACAGTTGCGCGTCCACCAGAAACTGCGTCGTTTCCAGCACTTCCGGAAACGTGGCGCTGGGGATAATCCCGTCCAGCAGGCCGGGGTAACCGTCAGCGATCTGCAATTGCTGGTACGATCCGCCGGAGCCGCCGCGGCCGAACGTAAACAAAGGCCGGCCGTAAGCCTCGATGAAACGCTCCTTCACCATCATCATGGTTTCGGCGGCGGTGACATCCTGGCAGTTCATGCCGAAGACGTTGAGCGTGGACGAGGCTTCGGCATAACCCTTGCCGGCAATCTGGTCGCTGATGAGCGAGTGAAGTCTACCTCCCTGCCGGTACCAACCGCCCGTACAGCCACCACCGAAAGAGTAAAGCAATCGTCCGTTCCAGGCTTTCGGCGGCGCCAGCGGTCCAGGCTCGGGTTCCGTAGTCGGATCGTGCAGAATGGCGGTCTGATAGATGGCGCGGTTGATAGTCCCGGTCTCCACCCGCACGATATACGGCACTCTCAAGCCACTGGTGGTTGTGGTCCACGCAACGTCCGCCGGCAGAACAGAGCGGGAACTCAGCGGCTTAACCGGAGCTGAACCCCCATCCGGCTTGTATACGTAAGTGACCACTGTCTCAATAGAACAGTTTTCATCGATAGGAGGCCCAAGCAAGCTTCCATCCGGGAGCTTGAAATTCTCCGTTTCACAAATGAAGGGCTGCTGATGCCGGCCGGAGAAGACCGGTCCGGCACGGTCGAAGTTTGTCAGCGAGAGCATCGCGGACGGGCTCTCGCCACCGCTGAACACCTCGAGCGTGTTCTGGCCCTTTCGCAACCCTGTCACCAGCCCGATGAATACGAGTGGCGTAGAGCGCCGGTGGAACGCCGTGGTAATGTCCCGTCCGTTCAGCTTGACCGTGAAGCCCGCACGCGATGCGGCTTCCGGCACTTCGATGCGAACAAGGACGTCACCGCCGCTGATCCTGTCGGGCTGATTGGAAAGAGTTACGATCCGGAAGGCCTCGGCCGCTCGGGAAGGGAGATCGGCGGCGAAAGCCAGAAAGCCAAACACCGCAAGCCTGAAAGCGAAACGGACGAACATTCGACACGATCTGTGGGCGTATGAAGTGGCCTGTTACTTCAACATCGGGAAAAGACGGCGAATTTCCCGCTCATCCGGCTGCTTGCCGTATTCACAAATCTCGAACGCTTCCGCATGTCGCACCTGTCTGCCCTTCTGCTCGCCGTACCACTTGATGAGAGATTGCCGGATTGCGGGAGTGATCTCCCGCCGCTGGCGCTGATTGAACAGCCACTTCTTCCGCTCGACCGGATCTTTGGGCACTTCGTCGAGACGGCCATCCACCCAAGGCAGCCATTCGTAGAACTGTGATACGTGCGCGTCGAGAGCGTCCACTTTCTTCGCATACACATCGTCAATGGCGACCGCAATGTCCGGCCGGAACGGCGCCGGCTTCTGAAAATGATCCTGGAAATAGAGAAACACCGGGTTTTTCCGCAGCGGCGGTGTATCCGGAGCTACATTCGGTACTACCACCATGTATGCCGCGTCCTGCACCAGCACCCCCGTGTAGCGATGGTCGGGATGATAGTCGTTGGGCCGCGGTGCAATCACGACGTCGGCATTCCAACTGCGAATGCGGCGGATGATGTCGAGGCGCACGTCGAGGGCCGGAAGCAGTTCGCCGTCATGGTTGTCCAGCAGCTCATACTCGATGCCGAGACGCCGGCCGGCTTCTGCCGCTTCGGCGCGCCGCCGTTTCGCCAGCGCACCACCGCCCATTTCCTGGTGTCCGGCATCGCCGTTGGTCACCGATAGGAACTTGAATGCATGTCCCATCTCGGCAAACTTGGCCGCCAGTCCGCCGGCGCCCAGATCGCAATCATCGGGATGGGCCCCGATAGCAATAACGCGTATCTTACCGGCTTGGGCGAACATCATACCGGCAGCCAGCAACGACGTAAGCAAGAGCTTGTACATGGTAATTTCCCACTAAGCGCCAAATAGTCCCTTCCAGGTCTGTTCCTTTCCACTGTAGATTGCTTCACGGCCGAGCAGAGCGATCATCGTGCTGAGCGCAGACCGCTCGGCAACATTCTCAACATCTCCACTGATAATACGGCCCAGGAACGCCTCAATACCGTCGTAAGTGATATCGCGCGGCGATTCCATGACCTCCACTTCATCCTGGCGCCTGCCTTTCCTGTGTACCATCCGCGCCCGGGAAGTTTCAATGAATGCCCTGGTGCCGGTGAACTCTTCCCCGACGCGGCTGAACACCGGCGGAGTCAACTGGTTGGCTTCGAAGTTCACGTGGATCCCGCCCGGCCATTCAAACGACAAGGTCAGATGATCCATAATCTCCATTGTCGTTCGCACCTTGGTTCCACCATAGCCGGTGGCTCGAATGGGCAGCCCGCCCAGAAACCAGTGCAGAACGTCAAAGTTATGGCAGTCCTGCTCGACAATAAAGTCACCGGAATAATCCTTGTAGCAGAACCAGTTTCGCAGTTTCTCCACCTTTGGGTCGGGATACGACTTGCGCTGGAACGGGTCTCCGCTGATCCAGAAGCCGCGCGCGTTTGAAAGCGCGCCGATTTCTCCGTTTTGAATGCGCTTGTAAGCCTCCAGATAGACCGGACCATAGCGCTGCTGGAAACCGACGGAGATATTTTTCCTCGGGTCGCATTTGCGCCCGGCGGCGATCACACGCTTTACGCCGGCGACGTCCACACCCATCGGTTTCTCGCAATAGATATGCTTCTTCGCCTGAACGGCGGCTTCAAGTTGGCGGGGGTGTTCGAAGGGCGGCGTGGCAATGAGAACGGCATCGACGTCCGAGGCGAGCAGTTTTTCGAAATCTTTATAAGCTTTTGGATTTTGCACTTTGATCTTCTGCGTGGCCATCTCGATCCGGTCGTCGAAAAGATCGCAGAGAGCCGTGATCTGCGCACGGGGATCGGCATGGACGATAGCCCCGTCGTAGGAGCCGCGATTCCCGGCGCCAATCAGCCCCACCGTAATTTTGGAGTTTGCCTGAGTTCCGCGAATGGATTGGGGACTGACGATCGTGAAAGCGCCGGCCGCGGTCCCGGCGTGCAGTAACCTGCGTCTCGAGACAGCGGGAGAACTACTGGTCATGAGACCTCCTCGGGGGAATTATATGCCAAGCCTCGTGGCACACGGCAGATTTAGCACGTATCCGGGTTCATGGCTGCGGTTCGACCTGCACGGTGCCCGGACGCGTATGGGCATCGCGATGCAGATCGCTGAGCTTCATGCCAGTCAACGCCAGGGCGACGAACCCGCCCAGCCATAACGGAACCGTGACGGCAAAAAACAAGACGGTGGCAAAACCTGTGGCGACATCCGATTGCACACCGAGCAGCATGAGTCCCAGTTTCGTGAGCGCCTGAAACGATCCTACATTACCCGGCGCCTGAGGCGGGATGCTGCCAATGCGCAGGATGACGAGAACCACTACCGCCGCGCCGATCGAAAGATCCAGACCGTAACCTTTTATCAGGGCGTAAACCGGAACAACCTGCAGCGCCAGATACACAAAGCTCAACGCGAAGGAGGCGTAAAACGACTGCGAGTTCCCCATGTTGTGCAGGCCCTCGATCACATGCCAGAGCTTCTCCTTCCAGCGGCTTTGCGCAAAGGCGGCATGCGCGCGATGCTTGGTGAATACGGCGACACCAAGCAATAGCGTGAGGGTAAACAGCACCACGGCAAGCAACCTGCCACCCTCCACCAACAGAGCGGGAAGTGTGACGAAATAGGTGATGGTGTAGAAACCCAGGATGAGCCAGATGCCATCAAACAGACGTTCAATAACGGCTGACGAGATGACCACGCTGAATGGCAAGCCCGCCCATTTCGATTGCAGATACGAACGGATCACTTCCCCGGTGCGAAGGGGCAGAATCTCGTTGGCGAACAATCCAATATAGACGGCTTGAATGGAGCGCCAGGCCGGTACCCGTGCGAGCGGGCTTAACAACAGGCTCCAGCGCCAACCCTGGCAGCAATAGACCAGGATATCGGCAATCACCGCCACCGTCACCCAGCGTACGTCGATGGCGAGGATTCGGGGGAGTTCGCGCTGCCAGTCGAAGCCTTTGTAAACCCAGACCATGCAACCGAGAGACACAGCATAGCCGATTGCTGGTAAGAGCCATCTCGGAAGCTTTCGACTGACCCTCGGTGTGGCGGCAGGATCCAGACTAGTCAAATCTCATTTTAACAGCGCGCTATCCCGCCAGCCCTAAGAACACAAGTCCACGGGGAATGTGCGATTCGGCTTGGCTGTCTTGTCACGGGTTCGGCTCAGCCGTCATAAAGCAATTGCATCTTGAGCTGATCGTGGGTGATGGGCGGGACCCTCTTCGCGCCGCCGCAGTACCATTCGTTTATGCCGTCCTGGAACATCACTACCGAGTAAAACTCACCGGACGGCGTAACCAGGGCGCAGATATTGGGAATCTTCCCAACCCGCTGGCTGAGTTGAACGATGCCGGCATGCCATGCTTTGGCCGGATTGAATCCTGTTGTGCTCTTGGCCATCGCAAAGGCGAAAGCGCGCTTCACTTTGCGACCGGAGATAGTTTGTAACCGCTCCCTCCGTTCGCGGCCATTATCGGACGCACGTTTGCGCGCTGCGGCCGGCGCAGCCGGAAGAGAGCGGACATCAGAGTCCTTAACTCTCTGCCACTTATTATAGGACGGCCCGCCGCCAGAGTCTCTCGAACTTTTCCCGTGGCCTTGATTCGGAAAGTACCTGACAGGCTTCTATAGCAACTCTGCCGCGCTGAAGAAGAACGCGACCTCAACCGCCGCGGTTTCCGGGGAATCGGAGCCATGAACGCAGTTGCGCTCAATGTTGGTTCCGAACTTTTTGCGGATGGTTCCCTCGGCGGCATTGGTGGGGTTGGTTGCGCCCATCACATCGCGCCAGCGGCGGATTGCGTCCTCGTGCTCCAGTACGAGTACGACGATGGGGCCTTCCGTCATGAAAGACACCAGATTCGGGAAAAAGGGTTTGCTGCGGTGAACGTCATAGAACCCTCGGGCTTGTTCGGTTCTAAGCCGCACCATCTTCATCCCCGCGATCCGGAATCGTGCTTCTTCGATCATTGCCAGTATCCGGCCCGTGTGCCCCGCTGAAACCGCGTCCGGTTTGATAATCCCGAGAGTTCGTTCCACCATGATTCTCCTATTGCAGCCGTTGCTCTACTTTTTCGCCGATCTCCGCCGGTGAAGCGCACACGGTGATACCGGCCTCTTCCATGGCCCGGATCTTATCCGACGCTTTGCCGGACCCTCCCGAAATGATGGCTCCGGCGTGTCCCATCCGCCGTCCGGGAGGCGCAGTCTGGCCCGCAATGAAACCCACGACGGG
This sequence comes from uncultured Acidobacteriota bacterium, assembly GCA_900696665.1. Taxonomy (GTDB): domain Bacteria; phylum Acidobacteriota; class Terriglobia; order Bryobacterales; family Bryobacteraceae; genus CAADGY01. The sequence continues at coordinate 4,864 of CAADGY010000232.1, read as the reverse complement.
TTTGCGGACATACTCCTTTACAAACCCGGCCGCCGCCTCTTCCGCCGCTCCCCCGATTTCCCCGATCATCACGATGGCATGTGTGCCGGGATCTTCATTGAACAGCCGTATGGCATCGATGAAATTGGTGCCTATGATGGGATCGCCGCCGATCCCTATGCAGGTGGACTGGCCGATACCGAGGCTCGTCAATTGGCCTACGGCTTCGTAAGTCAGGGTGCCCGAACGCGAAACCACGCCGACATTGCCCGGCTTGTGGATGTGTCCCGGCATGATCCCGATCTTCGATTGGCCGGGTGAGATGATACCAGGGCAATTGGGGCCGATCAGGCGTGTATGCCGCCTGGACAGGAAGTTCCAGGCCTTTACCATGTCGATTGCGGGAATGCCTTCACTGATGCAGACCACGAGCGGCAAACCGGCGTCGGCAGCTTCCATGATGGCGTCGGCCGCGAAGGCAGGAGGTACGAAGATCACGGAAGCGTTGGCGCCGGTCTCCCGCACCGCCTGTTCCACGGTGTTGAAGACGGGGCGGTCCAGGTGTTTGGTGCCGCCCTTTCCCGGCACCACCCCGCCGACAATATTGGTTCCGTAGGCGATGGATTGCTCCGAGTGAAAGGTGCCTTCTTTGCCGGTGAAGCCCTGGACGATCACGCGTGTATTCCGGTCAATAAGAATGCTCATTGTGCCAACCTCACTACCTTCTCGGCCGCATCTTTCATCCCTTCGGCGAGTGTGAAATCCAAACCGGATTCTGCCAGAATTTTTCGGCCCTGTTCCACGTTCGTGCCTTCCATACGCATCACGATAGGTACCTTGACGTGCAGTTCACGCGCGGCTGCGACCACGCCCGTCGCCAGCGTGTCGCATCGCAGGATGCCACCGAAGATGTTGATCAGCACCGCCTTCACCGAGCGATCCGAGATCAGAATGCGAAAGGCATTCATGATCTGTTCGGCGTTGGCGCCGCCGCCGACATCGAGAAAATTAGCGGGACTGCCTCCAGCGTATTTAATGATGTCCATGGTGGCCATCGCCAGTCCCGCACCGTTCACCATGCAGCCGACGGTGCCGTCGAGTTTGATGTAATTAAGACCGGACTTCGATGCTTCCACTTCGAGCGGGTCCTCTTCGTTCAGGTCGCGAAGTTCCAGCAGGTCCTTGTGGCGGTAAAGGGCGTTGTCATCCAGGTTGATTTTTGCGTCGAGAGCGATCACACGGCCGTCACCGGTGAGGATGAACGGATTGATCTCTGCAAGGGACGCGTCCAACTCCACATAAGCCCTGGCGAGGGAGATCATTGCCGCCGCGGCGCGATTGGCGCTCGCTGGCGGAACGCCGATCCCAAACGCGAGTTTCCGGGCCTGAAACGGCGTCAACCCCAGCCCCGGCTCAATGGCCTCTTTCAAGATCTTGCCGGGAGTTTGAGCGGCTACCTCTTCGATGTCCATTCCTCCGGCGGAGGACGCCATCATCACCGGTTTCGCCTGAGCGCGGTCCAGGACCACGCCGAGATACAACTCGCTGGTGATCGGCAGCGTTTCCTCGATCAGCACCCGTTTGACGACACGCCCCTCCGGACCCGTCTGGTGCGTAATCAGCGTCATGCCCAGGATCTTTCCGGCGATCTCACGCGCTTCGGCGGCATCCTTCGCCACCTTCACGCCGCCTCCTTTTCCCCGGCCACCCGCGTGGATTTGTGCCTTTACGACGACACTACCCCCAATTCGCGCGGCAGCCTGCCCGGCCTCTTCGGCGGAGGTGGCGACCTCTCCCCGTGGCACAGGGACGCCGTACTTGGCCAAGAGGCCCTTGGCCTGATACTCGTGGATTTTCATAGGATTGCGTCTGTGTTAGTATTGCTAGAAAGCCGAAAGTTCAATCATAACATGACGTTGCTGCCCTATCTGCACCGGGTTTGTGCCGGTGAGAATCTGCCGTCCCAGGACGCTGAGCAAGCGATGGCGCTGGTCCTGTGCGGGGAAGTCAGCACGCCTCAGATTGCGGCCTTTCTGGTAGCTTTGCGGATGAAAGGCGAGACCGCCGGGGAAGTGTTGGGGTTTGCACGGGCGATGCGAGCCAAAGCTTCGCGAGTAAACGCGGGCACCAGCAACGGCGGCGTACTGCTCGACACATGCGGCACCGGCGGGGACGGGATGGGAACGTTTAACATCTCCACCATTGCGGCGTTCGTGGTGGCCGCTACCGGCGTACGGGTGGCCAAACACGGGAACCGTGCGATTTCGAGCCAATGCGGGAGCGCCGACATTCTGGAGGCTCTCGGTGTAAACATTCACCTCAATACCGCGCAGATGGGTGAGGCGCTCCGGAAAGTGGGGATTTCGTTTCTGTTTGCGCCCGCGATTCATCCGGCGATGAAGCACGCGCAGGCGGCCCGGACCGAGTTGAAGATGCGGACGGTGTTCAACATCCTGGGTCCGCTGACCAATCCCGCTGGAGCAACGGTGCAGCTTGTGGGTTCCCATTCGTTTCGCTCCGCTGAACTGATGGCCGAGGCGCTGGCCAACCTGGGAATCCACAGAGGCTTCGTGGTTCATGGCGCCGATGGATTGGATGAGATCACCACTACGGGGGAAACGCTCGCGCTTGAAATCCAGGGCGGTGCGATTGCGCATCACACACTGACGCCAGACGATTTCGGGTTGAAGTCCTCGACCAGAGAGGCTCTTCAGGGTGGGGATCGTGTGGTGAATTGTCAGATCGCCGAAGCGGTGCTTGGAGGCGCCCAGGGACCACATCGCGATATCGTTCTCGCAAACGCCTCCGCCGCACTGGTTGCTTCGGGCAAGGCTGCCGGTTTCCGGGAGGGTGTGTCACTGGCGGCCGAAGCCATCGATTCCGGCGCCGCAAAACGCAAGGCCAGGGATCTGGCGGAATTCAGCCGGGCGATGACGTCCTGAAGAGGCTCTACTCGCTTGTATCCTGTATTCTCGTGCGGACCTCGTCCAGGAGTTCCTGCCCGAGAATCGCCCGTCCGATCTTCTGCATCACCGTACTTGCCGGATTGAGTTTGCCGAGCATACGGATCGCGGTGAGGTGCGCCATGCGATATTCGGTGAGCGTGAGCCGCCGGCCGGCCTCCATGCGTATGGGACGCATTGTATTGTCAGCACAAGGCATGAAGACGTAAGTCTCGTTTTCCAAAAGATCCGACCCATCATCCGGGACTTCCACGAACAGCCGCGCGGTGATGCCGATTTGAAAGAAGTTAACTCTCTTTCCGTCCGTCTCCGGAAAAAGCGCCCAAAGCTCCCGTTCAGTCTCGATGTAGTTCTGAAAGTCAAAATTTGCGGGGAGCCGGTAAACGGACTGCGGATCTGCTAAAGCGTACTCGGACACGTATTGCGCCTCTCGCTCAGAATCGGCCTGAAAGCCACTTCTAAGTGAAGAAGTACGTTCCAGCCCGGAATCTGCTCCGAAAAACTGGGCTATCGTACTCCGGCGTGGCGTTTGAGAATTTGAGAGAGGTTCTGGGAAAACGCCGACCGGGCAAGAACCATGTCCGCACCGGCTTCGTGAGCCTTCTGCTTCAACTCACCCTGCACGTGCGACAGATAGCTGATCACGCTGATCTGCTTCAAATCTGAATTGCCTTTCAGCTTTGTGATCAGCTTCAACGGCTGTATAGCGGCGTTATTCAAATCGACGATGATCAGCGTCGGATTGGCCTTGGCCCGATCCAGCACGTCCTTTTCAGATTTCAGAAACTCGACATCCAAGCCTGCTCGTTTGGCGGCATCGTTGATTTTTACCGTGAAGAAGAGGTCCTCGACCGCTGCCAGTACTTTCTTCTTGTGCATAGAGTTGGAACGTATCTCTAGAAATCGCTTACCTTTTTCCAATACGGAATCGTGAGGACAAGGAAGGCTACTCCCAGTGTAATCCGCCCTCTGCCGCGCCGCAAGCGCAGCCGGATGCTGCTGGATGCTGCTTATTTCGAGCCCCCCGCGTGAGCAACCGGTTTTCAACAGCAGAATTTGGTTGATTCTACCGTATCGCGGTGTTATGCTGGAGTTGACGTGGATTGATTTAGGATCTGAACAACGGTCCAGCTACTTGCAACCACGTAAAAAAAAGTGCTAAAGGCGGGTCGGTCTTCCGAAAATATTAACCCTGGAGCCTTTAGCTTCAGGGTTCTTTATTGCTGCGGCCGGCGCGCTGATGCGGCGCCCCCTTGAGGGCGCGAGGAGGAGACATGAGCGCGTGGCCGAACCTCGGTCCAACAACGGCTGTTCTTTCCGGCGCCAGCGGAAGGCTGATTTCCATCACTATCGCTGTTGAGCCTCGTCTTTTGGAAAACCTACTGGAGACGTTGTCTCAACTTTCTTTTCCCGTAAATCCCCAAATTTATCACCAGGGATCCATCCTTTCCACCCATCCGGAAGGCGATCGCGAGGCGAAAGCTACGACCTTGGTCGAGTTTCCCGCTTACGAGCGCGATCTGGCGGAGGTGGAGAGCGTTATGGAGGCTTACGGCTTTAGCCGCGATTCCGTATACGTGCGCGACATGCTCGAAGAGTTGCATGCCGGGACCGGGAACGGTGTCGTAATCCGGTATAACTGAGGATCACGCGCGTCAGTTCAGCCGTGGCGAAGCACGCGGCGTTATGTGGTACTACTTCGCTTGGCGACTGCTTTCGGATGTGATTTTCGAGGCGATAGAGACGCGTAGAGCAATCCGTGCCTGGGGTTCAAGAACGTATAAGACGGGGCGCTATACTGGGCAGGAATGGTTGTTCTGACGGGTCCGCCCGGTTCGGGCAAGACCCACGTGATATTTCAAGAGGTTTGTCAAATCCTCGCCGCCGGCCGGTCTGATTTTCGTTTCCTTGTTCCCAGCGCT
>CAADGY010000231.1 GCA_900696665.1 uncultured Acidobacteriota bacterium | reverse complement strand
TACCGGGATTTCACGCGGATTGGGATGGGCAAGGTGCCGGACGCCAAGACACTGGCGCGCATCGCGCAGGCGCTGGGCGGTACGGTGATCGCGGAACTGCATCGGCGTCTGGTGGAGATCGCGCAGGCTAGCAAGCGTTCCTGAATCATGGGCTCCGGCACGTAGGCATCATCGGAGATAATGTTGATCTATGATTGCCTACCTGCGGGGGACGCTGCTCGAAAAGCACCCGAACCAGGTTGTGGTGGACGTCGCGGGCGTAGGCTACGATGTCACCATTCCCGTTTCCACATTCTCTTCCTTACCGGATACCAATTCCGAGGTTCGCCTGCGCATCCACACCCATGTCCGGGAAGATGCTCTTTTGCTTTTCGGGTTTCTCACCATGGATGAGAAGTCGCTCTTCGAAAAGCTGATCGGCGTCAGCGGTATTGGCCCGCGGCTGGCTATCACCATCCTTTCGGGTCTTCCTGCTTCCGACCTGGTCACAGCGATTCGCGGTGGTCAGTTAGAGCATTTGGTCCGCATTCCCGGCATCGGGAAGAAGACGGCGGAAAGAATGGTGCTGGAGTTGCGGGACAAGGTGGCCGGAATCGGCGCCAGCGACGGCGCCGCCGGAATCGCTGTGCAGAAGCAGCCCGCGCTCGAACCCGTGGAAGAAGATGTACTTTCCGCTTTGCTGAATCTTGGCTGCAACCGCGGCGCCGCCGAAACGGCGCTCCGGAAAGCGAAAACGGCGGGCGCCCCCGCCGAGTTTGAGCCTTTGTTCCGGCGTGCGCTGGAACTGGTGCGCTAAATTGGTCTAAGCCGGCAGATAAAGCATGCGTGATAAGGGTATCGTGTCGCCCGCTCCGCGCGACGAAGAGCGGCAGTTTGAAGCCGGTCTTCGTCCGCGCCGGTTGGACGACTTCACCGGACAAACCAAACTGAAAGAGAATCTCGCGATCGCGATCGAAGCCGCGCGGCGGCGTGGCGAAGCAATGGACCACGTCCTTTTATATGGCCCGCCGGGCCTGGGAAAAACAACGCTCGCTACCATCATCGCATCCGAGTTGGAGGCAGGCTTTGAACAGACGTCCGGCCCGATCCTTCAGAAAAAACTGGACCTGACGGGGATCCTAAGCAACATCCGGGCCCGGCAGGTATTCTTTATCGACGAGATTCATCGCCTGCTTCCCGACGTGGAAGAGATGCTGTACTCGGCGCTCGAAGATTTCCGCGTAGACATCCTGATCGGAGCCGGCCCCGGCGCTCGCACGCACTCTCTTCCGATGCCCCGCTTCACCGCGATTGGCGCAACGACGCGACAGGGACTCGTCAGCGCTCCTCTGCGAGGCCGCTTCGGTTTGGTTTTACGGCTGAATCATTACGACGTGGCTGAATTGGAGCGCATCGTGCTGCGATCCGCCGGGCTGCTGGATGTGGCTATCGATGAAGAGGGCGCGCGTGAGATCGCGCGCCGCAGCCGTGGTACCCCGCGTATCGCGAACCGTCTGCTCCGGCGTGTCCGTGATTATGCCCAGGTCCGCGCCGAAGGCCATATTGATCGCGGCATCGCCACGACAGCGCTTGACCTTCTGGAGGTGGATCGATTTGGACTGGATGAAATCGACCAGAAGATCATGCTGACAGTGATCGAAAAGTATAGCGGCGGCCCCGTCGGTTTGAATACGATCGCGGCTTCCATCGATGAAGAGCCCGCTACCATCGAAGAGGTTTACGAACCGTACCTGATGCAGCTTGGATTTCTCGACCGGACGCCGCGCGGCCGCGTGGCCACCGACCACGCCTTCGATCATTTCAACATCCCCCGCCACATGCGAGGTTTGCAGCGTAGTCTCTTCTAGTTCCATGACCACGGTTTACCTCTCCCTCGGGTCGAACCTCGGAGACCGTGAGCGGCATCTGCAACGGGTTATAGAGGGCCTGGACTCCGCCGGCTTGCAGGTATTACGTATCTCCTCTGTTTTTGAGACTGACCCAGTCGGCAAGCTGGATCAGCCTCGTTTTCTGAACGCGGTGGTCGAGGCCCGGACCACCCTGCTGCCGCGGCAACTCCTCGCCAGGACCGCGAAACTCGAGCGCCGCCTGGGCCGCAAACGGCTGGTTGACAAAGGCCCCCGCACCATCGACATCGACATTCTGCTCTATGGAGGCGCGATCGTGAACACTCGCGACCTGACGCTGCCGCATCCCCGCATGACGGAGCGGCGATTCGTTCTGGAACCCCTCGCGGAACTCACCCCCGGCCTGAGGCATCCGATAGCGCGCCGCACCATCGCCGAACTGCTTGCTTGCACAATGTCCCAGGACTGCCGCAAGACCGGTATCGAACTACGCGTGCACCAGACAGGAATGCCCTGAATGGTAAACTCGGAATACCACATAAAATGCCCCCTGGTGCCGCTATTGCGCATTACCGGGTTTTATCGCGCCTCGGCGCAGGCGGTATGGGGGAGGTCTACCTTGCCGAAGACACCCGGCTGGAACGCCTGGTTGCGCTAAAGATCCTTCCCGAGCGCATCGCCGCGGATTCCGAGCGAATGCGACGCTTCGTCCAGGAGGCCAAGGCCGTCGCCGTTCTCAGCCATCCGAACATCGCCCACATTTACGACATTGACGAAGCCGCCGGCGTCCATTATATGGCAATGGAGTACGTCGAGGGGCAGACCCTCGCCGCACGGCTGAACGGCCGTCCACTCCCCACGAGTGACATCATCGAGATCGGCACACAAATTGCCGAAGCGCTCGCCGAAGCGCACTCCAAAGGCATCACACACCGCGACATCAAGCCCGCCAACGTGATGATCACACCGCGGGGGCAGGCGAAAGTTCTCGATTTTGGGTTGGCGAAAGTCCGCAAGCCCGACCACACGCTTCAGACGGAGACTGTCAGCGGTCGACTCACCGACGCCGGCATCGTGATGGGAACGGTGCAGTACATGAGTCCCGAACAAGCGCTCGGACAGGACGTGGACCACCGCACCGACATCTTCAGTCTTGGGAGCGTATTGTACGAGATGGCGACGGGCCGCCGCGCGTTTCCCGGGCCGACTACCGCAGCCGTCTTCAGTGCGTTGTTGAACAAGCATCCCGATCCGCCCTCCAAGGTAAACGGGTCGATTCCGCCAGAGTTGGATCGGATTGTGCTGAAGGCGTTGGAGAAGGACACCGACCTGCGATACCAGACCGCTTCGGATCTCACCGCCGATTTAAAGCGTACCAAGCGGGACGCGGATTCAGGGCGTACCACGGCACCGGCGGAAGTTGGCTCCGGTTCTCTTCGCGGACGGTCCCGCCTGCCGCTGTTGATTGTAGGCGTGGCGGCCGTGATTGCACTGGCTTCGTGGTACTTCAACAGCCGGAGTGCGGCAAGAACCGAGCCCATCGCTTTGAAAGCGACTCCGCTCACCGCATACCCGGGCAACGAGAGCCAGCCAAGCTTTTCGCCGGATGGCAGCCAGGTCGCATTCACCTGGAACAGTGAAACCGAAGAGAATTGGGACATCTACGTAAAAGTCGTTGAGGCCGGCGCTCCATTGCGGCTTACCTCGAGCCCAGCCACCGATTTCAGTCCGGCGTGGTCGCCCGATGGCCGGCAGATCATCTTTCTCCGGCAGGAGAGTGATTCTGCCGCGTTCTACCTGATTCCACCCCTAGGTGGCCTGGAACGCAAACTCGCGGACGCGAACCCGCAGCGGACCGGCGTCGACGCCCCCTATGCAAGCTGGTCCCCCGACAGCAACACAGTAGCCCTGGTAGATAAGGCTTCACAGCAGGAACCGATGAGCATCTTTCTGCACAACATCGAAACCGGCGAGCGCCGCAAGCTTACGAATCCACCGGGCAAAACTTACGGGGATAGCAGCCCCCAGTTCTCCGCCAACGGGCGGATGCTAGCCTTCGTCCGGACGGGAGCGCTGTCCGTGCAGGATATTTACGTTGTGCCCGTCGCCGGCGGCGAGCCGGAACGCCTGACGTTCGACAACCGGCGTATCTATGGCCTTGCATGGAACCCGTCCGATGGTCTGATTTATTTCTCCTCCGCCCGGGCAGGCAGTTCGCGTCTCTGGAAGATCTCTCCAAAGGGCGGCACGCCGGAGCGCATCATCGGCGTTGGTGAAAACGCGTCCTTTATTGCCATCTCGCCGCAGGGCAAGCGAATGGCTTATACCCGCTCGATTTTGGACACGAACGTGTGGCGCTTCGACCTGACAGGCAGCGCCGGGGCAGCGGGCAAAGGGACACGCTTGATTTCATCGACCCGCTACGAGCAGGGCCCGCAGTATTCACCCGATGGCCGGCGCATTGCATTCGCATCGAACCGCTCAGGCACTCCCGAAATCTGGCTGTGCGACAAGGACGGTAACTTTCCTACCCGGCTTACCTATTTCGAGGGTGCCTCGACGGGCAGTCCTCACTGGTCTCCCGATGGTAAGACTATAGCTTTCGATTCACGGCCGAATGCCAATCCGGATGTTTATGTCGTTAGCGCAGAAGGTGGAACTTCACGCCGGATGACAACCGAACCTTCGGACGACGTCGTTCCGACCTATTCGAACGACGGGCGCTGGATCTACTTTGCCTCCAATCGCACCGGCACTTACCAGCTCTGGAAGATACCGGCTGAAGGCGGCACGGGGATACAGGTCACCAAGAACGGCGGTTTTTATGGCATCGAGTCGCCGGACGGCAAGTACATTTATTACGCGAAATCTCCGAGAGCACCCGGACTCTGGCGTGTACCCATCGCCGGGGGAGAGGAAGAACCCGTGCTGGAGAACTTGCGTGCAGGCTTCTGGGGATACTGGGCCATCGTTCCGCGCGGCGTCTATTTCCTGGAACGGCGGGAGATTCAGGACATTGGCATTCGCTATTACCTCCGCCTGCTCGACTTGAAGACCATGCGGGAGAGCACCGTCATGCCGATTGAAAAGCGGCCGTTCAATGCCGGCCTCTCAGTTTCGCCGGACGGCCGTCATTTCCTCTACACACAGGTAGACCAAAGCGACACGGATATCATGCTGGTCGAGGATTTCCGGTAATGGGGAACCCTCCGCGCTCTGTGGCGTCTTAATCTGGCGGCCTTCCGATGCCCGCCGCCATACACTCTGGTGTGAACAAGCGCTCAAGAATGATGAAGGAACTTTCGCTTGCTGTTTCGGGGGATTCGAAGGACACTGAAGCTTTCGGGAGGATTGAAGTAATTGAAGTTGAAACTCTCTGAGGGGGCCACCACATGGGAACCGAGCGAGCGCTGGACCGTGACGGACGCTGCCGAACTCTACGATGTGGCGAGCTGGGGTAAGGGCTATTTCTCCGTCGGTGAGAATGGCCACCTTTGGGTACATCCGGACAAGGATGTGAACCGGCGAACAGATCTGAAAGAACTGGTCGACAAGCTGGTGCTCCGCGGGATCTCCGTTCCTATCCTGATCCGTTTCGCCGATATTCTGAAACACCGCCTGGGAGATCTGTACCAGGCATTCCAGAGCTCCATTACCGAGCACGGCTACAAAGGCGGCTATGTTTGCGTTTACCCGATCAAAGTGAATCAGCAACGTCACGTGGTGGAGGAAGTGTTCCGCTTCGGGCGGCCTTACAGTTTCGGCCTGGAAGCGGGCTCAAAACCCGAATTGCTCGCCGTGCTGGCTGTCGCCGATAACGAGACCCCCGTCATCTGTAACGGCTTTAAAGATGACGAGTACATCGAAATGGTGATGCTGGCCCGGAAAATGGGCCGGCAGATCACTCCCGTAATCGAGAAGTTTACCGAGCTCGACCTCATCGTAAAGCACGCGCAGAACGTTGGCGTGCGGCCTGCCATCGGTTTACGCGTGAAACTGGCGAGCCGGGGCGCCGGCAAGTGGAAATCCTCAGGCGGTTACCGTTCGAAATTCGGCCTCACCGTTTCCGAGGCGCTACGAGTGCTCCAGCGGCTCAAGGAACTTGGAATGGGAGACTGTCTGGAGTTGCTTCATTTTCATTTGGGCAGCCAGATTACCAATATCCGTCATATCAAGGGCGCGGTCACCGAAGGGGCGCGCGTGTATGTGGAATTGAAGCGCGCCGGAGCGGGATTGAAGTATATGGATGTTGGCGGCGGCCTGGGCATCGACTACGATGGCTCTCAAACCGATTTCGAATCGAGCGTGAATTATACGCTGCAGGAATACGCCAACGACGTCGTCTATCATATTCAGAACATCTGTGACGAAGCGGAGGTGCCGCATCCGACAATCGTTACAGAAAGCGGCCGGGCCGTCGCGGCCTACCATAGTGTTCTGGTGTTCAACGTACTCGGCGTTACCGGCCTGGGCGAAGAGGACGTGCCGCAGGACTTACCCGAAGATGCCGAGCAGCCGCTGGTGGATCTTCATCAGACCTACCGCTCGCTCAGCATGAAGAACCTGCTCGAAGGCTTCCACGACGCACAGCAGGCCCTGGATGCGGCACTCAATCTCTTTAGCCTGGGATACCTGCCGCTCGAACAGCGCAGCCTGGCGGAAAACCTCTATTGGGGTATCGGCCGCAAGATCCAGAAAATGATTAAGGATATGGAGTACGTTCCGGAGGAACTCGAGGGACTGGAGGCGATGCTCTCCGATACGTACTTCTGCAATTTCTCGCTGTTTCAGAGCATGCCGGACAGTTGGGCCGTCAAACAGCTTTTCCCGATCATGCCCATCCACCGTCTGGAGGAGCCGCCCACAAGGAACGCCATTCTGGGTGATATTTCGTGCGATTCGGACGGCAAGATCGATCAGTTCATCGACCGCCGCGACGTCAAAAAAACGCTGCCGCTGCATACTTTCAACGGGAAGCATTATTACCTGGGTGCATTTCTCGTCGGCGCCTACCAGGAGATTCTCGGCGATCTGCACAACCTGTTCGGCGACACAAACGCGGTCCACGTAAGTCTGGACGCATCGGGTGAGGTGGTGCTCGACGCCGTGATCCAGGGCGACACCGTGCGTGAGGTACTCAACTACGTGCAGTTCAGCGCACAGACGCTCCTCGAGGAGTTTCGGCGCGACGCGGAAACAGCTTTGCGCGAAGGCAGGATCGGCTACCAGGAACTCGCCCGCCTGTTGCGGTTTTACGAAGAGGGGCTCCGGGGGTACACCTACCTGGAGGACGGGCGCCAGCAGTAACGGCGCCCCGCTTCCTACGCGGATTCCTGAATCGTGACACTCTTGAGCTGATCGCCCTGTTGAATGGCGTTGACTACATCCTGTCCGGATGTCACCTGGCCGAAAACCGTGTGTTTCCCGTCCAGCCACTGGGTTACCACATGCGTGATAAAAAACTGGCTGCCGTTCGTGTTGGGGCCGGCATTCGCCATCGATAGTGACCCAACCTGGTGCTTACGCGGATTGTTCTTCACCTCGTCTGCGAAGCGGTACCCCGGTCCTCCCGTTCCCGTCGCAGTCGGGTCGCCACCCTGAATCATGAAATCGTTGATGACGCGGTGAAACACCGTTCCGTCATAGAACTTCTCCCGCGCCAGGAAAACGAAGTTGTTCACGGTAACGGGAGCGTCTTTCGCAAACAACTGACATTCAATGTTGCCTTTGGATGTTTCGAAGACGGCTGTGTAACTTTTGCCGGGTTCGATCGCCATCGCCGGCGGGGACGGATATTGCTTAGCCATTCAACCAGTCTAACGGACTAACCTGCACCTGGAACATTTGAGGCCCGCGAGTTCAAGAATGAAGCCACCAATGGAGCAGTCACTGCCAACACCTTGAACGGAGGCATTGGGTCCGGCTTTCCTCTTACCGTGAGCGGCTTCGCCGGAAACAAACTGACAGGCGCCATCGGCTCCGGCGGAAGACAACTCAACATCAGCACGGTGAACGGCCGCGTCCGAATTCTGAAGCAAGGGGGTCAACGGACGAGATCAGTCCAGGCCGTAATCCCTGATCTTCCTGTAAAGCGTGGTGCGACCGATTTGAAGCAGGTGTGCTGCCATCGTACGGTCACCCTTGGTGTGCTCCAGCGCGTGGATGATGGCCCTCCGCTCCAATTCAGGCATGGGTATCACTTCCGATCCAAACACGGCGGAGCCGGTGGAACCCGGCGTCTGGGTGGCCGGCAGGAATTCCCTCTGTACCGTTTCCGCACCCGCGGCAGTACTGCGAACCGCGTAGGCAGCCCTCTTTTGCCGAATATCGTTCAGCACCATCGAGGTCAGCGCGGCGGTGTGGATCAGCGGCTCCGGACTCAAGGCGATCATGTGTTGGACACAGAGTTCCACTTCCCGCACGTTGCCGGGCCAATCGTATGCTACCAGGGCATCCATCACTTCCGCCGTGATGGAGTGATTGTTACCATACCGGCGCAGGAAATGATTCACCAGTACAGGAATATCTTCTCTCCGCTCGCGAAGCGGTTTCAGGCGGATGGTCAGTCCCTTCAGACGGAAGTAGAGGTCGCTGCGGAACTTCTTTTCCGCCACGTCCGCCGCAAGGTCCCTCAGCGTAGCGGCGATCACCCGAAAATCCGAACGGCGGATTTGCGTGGACCCGACCGGACGGAATTCTTTTTCCTGGATCACCCGCAAGAGTTTAGCTTGCAGTTCTAGCGGCAACTCTCCAATCTCGTCCAGAAACGCCGTCCCGCCATCGGCCATCTCGATCAATCCGATTTTTCCCGAGACGGCCCCGGTGAACGATCCTTTCACGTGGCCGAACAATTCGCTCTCCATCAACTCACCCACCAGGGCGGAGCAATCGATGGTGACGAACGGGCCGGTCCCTCGAACCGCATGAATCCGGCGAGCAATAATCCCCTTACCCGTTCCGGTTTCGCCAAGCAGGAGCACCGGAAGCCTGTTGCGGCCAGCACGCTCGATTTCAGCAAGCATGTTCCTGACCCCAATCGGATCCCCAACCAGCGTGTGGTCAGGGTAGACAGCCGGGCAGCCGGAGACTTCCATATAAGACATGGTGTAGTGACGCCCGGAAAATTCTTAAAGGTTTTGAGGCGAATCGTCTACATCGCGGGATCGTCCAGGCGGACCACAAAGGCAGAGTGCCGCACAGCGCGAAGTTGCTCGGCGATGCCGTTAGCCGCTTCGAGTGTCGGTGCCTTCCCTACCAGTACCCGCCACAGCGGCGGTTTTCCGTCGCGAATCACGACTCGTGCCGGCCCGTACCGCTTTTCCATCTCCTGACACAGCCGCTCCGCCCGCTTCCGTTCCTGGAACGCACCTACCTGAACGGCGAAATAATCCACGGGAGGCACATACCTCGGCGGCGCAATCACCTCCAACCGCACGTTCACAATGCCGGGACCGATCATGTCGATATTTCTGGCGGCGGCGCGGGAGAGGTCGATGATACGATCCCCGACGAACGGACCGCGATCCGTAATGCGCACATCCACAGTCTTTCCGTTGGAGAGATTCCGAACGCGGACCCACGTATCGAAAGGCAGAGTCCGGTGCGCCGCGGTCAGCTTCTCCATGTCATAGATCTCACCATTGGCGGCGGCCCGCCCGTGATAAGGATTTCCGTACCAGCTTGCGATTCCCTTTTCCTGCCATCCAACCGGCCGGGGAATCGCAGCCTGCGGTTTCTTCTTTCCGCAACCGGACAGCAGCAGCACAACCGCCACCCCCATCAGGAACGCTCGCGACCTCATCTGCTGTGATGCTAACCCTCCCGTAGAGCCTTCGGCAAGGGTTTCGGCGCCTTCTTGTCGTGAATTTCGGCCAAAACAATTCTTATAGGTCACGTTTCAGCAGTTCCCTTTGCACGTTACGTTCACTTTTTTCTTGACTTTCGATGCAAACAAATTTATATATGAATCACGCTGCGGTCTCACGTGAGATCGCAAATTTGATGTTTAGGGAGAATCAATCGATGAAGAACGCAACCAAGAAAGCCGCGAAGGCCCCTGCAAAGAAGAAGGCCCCGGCGAAAAAAGGGAAGAAGTAGTTCCCGAGCCGCCCACGAGGACGGCAGTCAAAGTTAGAGCGGCCCCGGTGAGTCGGGGCCGCTTTTATTTTGGGCCCTGCCGAGTACAAGAGTCCGGAACGTCTCTCCCATCCCAAAAAGCAACGTTTTCAACTGCAGTCTCCTCCGGAGTTGCTCGCTCTCACTGACTCCCTCCAGCACGGAGGCAAACCGGTCCGCTTCCCCCGCCCGCAACAGCGTGCGCGATAACGATTCGAACGCGGCGGTATGGAACCCTTTCGCCGCAGCCGCTTCCTCGATGGCGGTAAAAAGCACATGGGAGGTGATATCTCTCTCGCCCGGATCCTGCAGCACATCCTCGGAAGCAACATGCCTCCGGTAGCTCATCAGCGTGCCGCGTGGGAACCGCACCAGTTCCCGGCGGGTATAACCGTAGTCGATCACGATGAGAAATCCATGCTCGAGTGCGGCGGAGATCTTTCCGACCCAGGCGAGCGATTCGAGATGCACCTCACGAATGCATCCCTCTTCCTCGGCGGCGGCGAACCGGTGGAGATACTCCCGCACTTCGGGCTTTACAACACTCCCGTCCCGCCAGACAAACCCGCTGCCATCAAAGTCCACCAGCATCTGGCGGTATTGCCCTTTCCGCAGCACTGCGACGTCGACAGGTAGCGCATCGAAGAACTCGTTGGCGAACACGACTCCTGAAAAGCGGACTGGCATTGCTCCTTTTCCAGCTTCGATTGGAATGTATTCCAGGTCCGGCAAAAAAAGCTTCATCTCCTGACGTCCCGCTCCGAGTTCCACGACCACGCCCGTCCCCCCACCCATCTCGTCGAAGAGAGACCGGATGTATCGTGCCATCAGAATTCCGAAGACAGGCTGAATTTGTTCAGCGGTATAGAAGTCGCCGGCCCGGCCGAACGGGTCTTTCCCCCTGGTGTAGTAGCCGAATTTGGGATGATAGAGCGCCACTTCCATGAAGCGGCGGAACGGAATCGGCCCTTCACGCTGAATTTCCTCCGCGAGAATGCGTCCGGCGTCCGTCACGGCTGCGCCTCACAACTCTGCGGCATCCTGACGAACAACCCAACCGGGTAATCGCGCAGGCAATCGTACAGATAGTGCTGGAACGTCCAGGGGACTTGCGGGTTCTCCATGTCCCGCGGATGTATCGAAGCATAATCGGTGTACATTCCGGGAGCCGGTTCCTTCAATTCGATGACGGGTTCGACGCTGCCGTCCTTCTTCCCTCGTACCGAAGACGTCAGTAGGGTATGCTCGTACCGGCGTATCTCGTGTTGGACTTTCTCAAGTGGCGTCAAGGCTGTATTATTACACTCGTGAGTTGGGGCTCTTCAAATGAACCGGCGCCTATTCCTCCAGACCGCCGCTGCCGCCGCGCTGTCCCGTCCGGCCGCCGCCGCTAATACCGGGTTCCTCAAACTCGGCTACGATACGTATTCTCTTCGCGCGTTCCGCTGGAAAGCTCTTCAACACCTCGACTTCGCAGCCGCCCAGAAGCTCGACACCATCCAACTCTCCGGCCTCGGGGACTATGAGAGCCTCGATCCTGCTTATCTCCAAAAGGTGAAGGACGCGGCCACCAGGCACGGCATCTCCATCGATGCGGGCATTGGCTGCATCTGTCCGACAACGAAAAGCTGGAATCCGAAAACCGGGGACCCGGTGGAATACATCCGCACCGGGCTTCGGGTAGCGAAGGCTGTCGGCGCGGCATCCATGCGGTGTTTCATCGGAAGCTCAGCGGACCGCCTCGGCCCGCTGCCCATCGACGCGCATATTGAGAAGACGGTGGAAGTCTTGCGGGCCGCCCGCTCCTATGCGGCCGGCGCGGGCGTGAAGATCGCTATCGAGAATCATTCCGACCTGCAGGCTCGCGAACTCAAAGCTCTCATCGAAGAGGCCGGGAAGGACTATGTTGCCGTATGCCTCGATACCGGCAACCCTATGTCGGTGGTGGAAGACCCGGTCGTTACGATGGAGGTGCTCGGCCCCTATACCGTCACCACCCATGTCCGTGACTCGGTCGTCTACGAGCACCCGCGAGGCGCCGCGATGCAGTGGACCGCTGTCGGTGATGGCATTCTGGATTTCAAACGCATCCTCGAATTGCACCGCCGTTTGTGCCCCGCCGCTTCCATGCAACTGGAGATTATTACCGGCCGTCCGCCGCGCGTTCTGCCTTACCTGGAATCTGAATTCTGGGCGGCCTTCCCCAAAACGAACGCCGCGGAATTCGCCCGATTCGTCGCCCTTGCCAAACGCGGGCGGCCCTTTGCCGGCATGATGATCATCGCCGACGCCGGAACGAAGGTTCCCCCGGAGTATCAGGCCGCGCTCAAACAACAGCAGATGGTGGATCTCGAACGCAGCCTCGAATACTGCCGGAAAACGCTGGATGCCGGCATCCGCTGGCGGACGTAGGATGCCGGCTCGAGCTGCGCCGGCATTCAATCAAGCCATCGCAGGTACTCGGGCAACGAGTGTAACTGATCTACGTGGTCCGGCGCCGAATTGCCCGCGTAGCCCACAATCAGCAGTTTTCCCTGGCGGGCTTCACTCAGTTGCTGCGTTCCCATAGGGCCCCAGCGCAGCACCGCCCGCCGTTTGATTCCCAGCTCGCGCACAAGGTAGTCCGCCGTTTCCGTCGTGCTGGCAAACGTGCCTGGAAAAATCTCGGAGTGTGTCACAACTACTCGCTTGTGCCCGGCGATGGCGTCTCTTCCGGCCTTCAGCCATGTCGTGAGGTTGCCGGTTTCAATGTTGGATTCGAGCGGTCCCGGTTTTCCATCGACGTATCCCGTATGAATGCCGTCGATACAGAGCACATTCGAAACACGCTCATAGGCACGCTCCCCCCGCAAAATCTCGCGAACGGCGGCGCAACCCGCGCTCCAGCCGCCCAGCGTGATCGCACCGAAGCGCAGACCCGATTTCTGTTCCGCTTCCGCCAACAGTTCCGGAAAGCGTTCCCGATCTTCGAATTCCCTGGCGTAGGTTCCGGAGCCGACCCCAAGCTGAATAACGATAGCTGCCTGGCGGGTCCGCTGCGCCGCAACCTCTGGAAGCCACTTGCCGCCATGGAAAAAAATCAGGAGGGGCACGCCGGATCGCCGGCCTGCCGCAGGCGGCACATAGAGCGTTCCCGTTCCGAGCGGTATCCGCTCGCCGGGCGGTGTTTCCCGCTGAAGCCGCGGGTGAGAGCGCGTATGCTCCACCATCGGGGAAGGATTTTGCGGCGCCGGCTTGGGAGCTTGCGCGGAGTTCTGCTGTGTGGTTTGCAGAAGCAACCAGGCCAGTGCCGCAACGGGAGTCATTCCTTATACCTCGGGAGCATCCGCCCGCGGACGTGGATGCCGGCTACAAGCGCGTACTTGTGCACCAGGCGCTCTACGGGGTGGTTGGCGTTTTCGATATCCATCGGCAAACTCCTATGATGTTTTGTCAACTACAACCTGGTTTTCGTCTTTCGCAAGACGAAGAAATTGCTCTGCTTCTGGTTTCCGTCGGAGCCGCCCGTCGCAATCGCTCGCTCTTGCAGAACGGCACGCAGGCGGCAAGGGCGCGGCGGTGTTTGCCGCGGCGTAGCGAACCCTTGCCTCCGGGCACCGTTCTGCTATCCACCCAAGCCGGCGGGCGGCGGAGCGGAAACCAGAAGCCTGGATTTCCGTTGGTGGGTCCCAGAGCTTCTTCATGAAGCCTCCGCCAAAACGAAATTCAGGAAATCCTGGAAGACCCACTTATTCTTCAAAGTTCGATAGATGATGCCCAGGAACTTCCGCGCCAGTGCAATGATCGCCTTGCCGGCCCCGCAACGCGCTTTGACTTGCTCATAGAACCGCTTCAGGTACGGACTGTAGTTGGCCGCAATCAGCGCCGATTGCACCAGCGCCGTCCGGCCCAGTTTGGTTCCGCGTTTGTGAATCCGGCCGCTGTGTTCGGTTTCGTTCGAGTTCGACACCCGAGGCACGATTCCGAAGTAGCTCGCCAGGCGGCCCTCGCCGGCGAAGTCGTTCACGTCCCCGATCACGCTCAACAGAATCGCCCCCGTGATCTTGCCGATCCCCTTGATGCTCCTCAGGCCCTTGTGTCCCTCCAACTTGGAGCCTTCCTCGCCAATGGTCTTCTCCAACTCTGCAATGCTCTTGTTCAGGCTGCGGATCTGCTCCACGATCACCCGCAACTCGATCCGCACGATCTCGTCGAAGGGCAGCTCCAGTACTTCGTTGAGCGCCTTTTCGCTCCCCAGCGCTTCCTTGGGCAGGTTCAGCCCGCGCGCGCTCAGGATATTGTTGACCTTGTTCTTCAGCGCCCTGCGCAGTTTCACCAGCGTGTCGCGTGTCTGCGTCAGCGATGCCAACTGCCCGTGCTCTTTATCCTTCATGCGCACCTCCGGCAGCATGTTCTTCGACAAGTACAGCGCCAGCGCCCGCGCGCCGTGCGGCTTGGTCTTCTTCACCGATTGCCGGATCACCTTGAATTGGGTCCTGTTCACCACAACCACACGCGCCACGTGCGGAACCACCGCGTCGTAAAACAACCTCGTGTTGCCTGTGATCTCCACCGCGATTTCGTCGCTGGGCCGCAGCTTCTTCACGAACTTCCCCAAATCCTCCAACTCCCACTCGGTCACGTACGTACGCGTTCTCCAGCCGCAGGCAACAGGTGAACCGGTTGCGGTGCAGATCGATGCCGATATATCGTTTTTCCATTCCTCTCTCCTGGTCGTTCGTTCTTCCAGGTCGAGTAGACTAACTTTGCGGCGGTCTCCATACTCCTATTCGAGGTCGCTCGCGCGCCTCACGATGACCTTCGATCCACAGGTCTGACCAATCTCCTTTACGGGGTCAGAGCTCCAACAAGCCGATACAGCCTGTCTACTCCGGAAGCCGCCTCCAGGAGCTTACCGCCGGCCGTAGGGTCATGAGACATTCATCTCATCTCCTTTCCGTCGATTCTATGCTTCAACAGGGTGGCCGGACGCGCTAAATTTGTCAGAGGGTGCCGCTGCCAGATACCATTCGCGTCAAAATCAGCTCCGAAGCCGCGGAGTCGATTTCTATTACCCCGGTTGTCACCCGCGATATGCCAATAGGCGAATTGCTGGAGATGATTCTCGGGGTCTCGGGCAAGGACGTGGAACGTGTCTTCGAAATCCTTTCCCGTGGGTCGCACGTCAGCGGTGGGTCCCGCCTTCGGTGGACCGGATTGGCGCCCGCACGGGAGGATATTGAATCCGCCCTGGCGCGCCTGCCGGATGCGGAACCGGGGCGTACGTTCGATCCGCAGCGCTGCGCACGCGCCGTGCTCCGCGGAACTGGTACCCGCATTGACCTTCCGCGTTCGGCCGCCACCAGGCGCCGGTTGCTGCACCGGCATTCTTTTTGGGAACAGTTGCTCGATGTGCTGGCTTCCGAACAGATCGCCTACGTTGCATATTCCTATAGCGAAAGGGCCGATGTTTATCGCGCTCAACTCGGCCCGGCGGGATTGTCCCGCCTGCGCCAAGGCGCCGGGCTGCTCGCGTATACCAAGCTCGAACAGCAGGTCCGCTCGGCTCCGATTACGTCGATCGATCTTTTCGTCGAGCGGTGAAAAGAAGATATGATTTAGGAAGAAGCATCCAGCATGGTTCGCAAGTTTCTCCAACATGTCGTCCCGGGCGTGATTCGCCCTCTGCGCGTGCTGTGGAATCAAGTCATTGGATTTGTATTTCTGGCGTTCGCGGTCTTTAGCAGCCGCTCGATCTATACGGCCGTCAAGGAATATGACGGCGATGCCGAAAGCCTGTTCCGCGTCGTGCTGACGGGATTCTTCGGTGCGATCATGGCCTATTTCGGGGTTTTCTCTTTCCTGCGCGCCCGCAAGATCTCCCGTTCATGAACCCTTCCATCGGGGAGCCCGGCAAATTTCCGTTTACCCGCGGCGTTTACCCCGGCATGTATCGAAGCCGCCTCTGGACCATGCGCCAGTATGCCGGCTTCGGCACAGCGGAAGAGAGCAACCGCCGCTACCGGTATCTTCTTTCCCAGGGCATCACTGGATTGTCGGTCGCCTTCGATCTACCAACGCAAATGGGCATGGACGCGGACCACCCGCTTGCAAAGGGCGAAGTCGGGCGTGTCGGAGTCGCCATCTGCTCGCTTCGCGATATGGAGCGGCTGTTTGAGGGCATCGACCTCGCGCGCATCACCACCTCGATGACCATCAACTCCACCGCGGCCGTTTTGCTTGCGATGTACGTGTTGGTGGCGAAGTCGCGGGGTGCGGATCTGCGAAAGTTGTCGGGAACGGTTCAGAACGACATTCTCAAGGAATACATCGCCCGCGGCACGTACATTTTTCCGCCGCGGCCAGCCATGCGAATCATCACGGACCTGTTCGCCTGGGCTGGCCGGGAGATTCCCGAGTGGAACACGATCTCCATCAGTGGCTATCACATCCGCGAAGCCGGCTCGACGGCCGTGCAGGAAGTGGCGTTCACCATGGCGAATGCGATCGCCTACATCCAGGCGGCACTCGATGCCGGTCTCGACCTCGATTCCTTCGCCCCACGGCTCTCATTTTTCTTCAACGCTCATAGCAACTTCCTGGAAGAGATTGCGAAGTACCGGGCTGTGCGGCGGCTCTACGCCCGCCTGATGAAAGAACGCTTCGGTGCAAAGAACCCGCGCTCCATGATGCTGCGGTTTCATGCGCAAACTGCCGGATCCACCCTGACGGCACAACAACCGGACGTGAACGTGATTCGCGTCACGATGCAGGCGCTGGCCGCCGTCTTAGGAGGGGCACAGTCGCTGCACACCAATAGCCGCGACGAAGCGCTGTCGCTGCCCACCGAGGAATCCGCGCGGCTGGCGCTCCGGACGCAGCAGATCATCGGTTATGAAACCGGCATCACTTCTACGGCCGACCCCGCCGGAGGCAGCTACTATATCGAGCAGTTGACGGATTCCATTGAAGCAGGCGCGCGCGAGTATCTGGATCGAATCGATGCCCTCGGTGGAACGCTCGCCGCTATTGAGAAGGGTTACATCCAGGGCGAGATTCAGAACGCGGCATACGAATACCAGAAAGCCATCGAGGAAGGCGAGTCAATCGTCGTGGGAGTGAATCGCTTCCGCATGGGAGAGGAGGCGCCGATTCCCACCTTCCGGCTGGACCCCACTATCGAGAACCAGCAGATCGAGAGTCTCCGGCAGGTGCGCGCTTCCCGCGACGCCGCCAGAGTAGGTAGCCGCCTGGAAGCGCTGGCTGCCGCCGCACGGAGTGGAGACAATCTTATGCCTCACATCGTTGATGCCGCCGAGGCTCACGCCACAGTGGGAGAAATTTCGGACTCGCTGCGCCAGGTGTTCGGGATCTATCGCGAAACCGGCGTCTGATAGCCGCTGGCTTCGCTAACTAATCCCAGCCCGGCGGGGAGTTCGCGTGAATCCGATGGAATCTCTCCAGGAGGAATAGAAGGCCTTACAGCGTCATACCCCCGTCCACGGCGAGCACTTGCCCGGTGATGTAGCTATCCGGCTCCAGCAACAGGCGCACCGCGCGCGCGATATCTTCCGCCCGGCCGAAGCGCGAAATCGCGCCTCCGGAAATGTAGCTATCGTATTTTCCTGACCGGATGCTGGCTTCTGCCATACCCGCCTGCATCACGCCCGGCGACACCACGTTAACGCGAATGTTCGACGGTCCGCGGCATTCCTTGGCGAGAATTCTTGCCGCCTGAACCAGGGCGGCTTTCTGAGCGGCATAGGCGGTCGAACCAGGAAACAGCGCCAGTGCCTGCATGGTGGCTACCAGCACGATTGCGCCGGGCGTGCCCGAGTTCTTCATCCGTCCGGCCGCCTCGCGTGCCAGCAGCACCGGACCGAGGTAGTTCACTTCGTGAGACCGCCGCATCGCCTCTTCCAACTCCGCTGGATTGGATACGCGCGCCGGGTCGCCGGAGAACACAACCAGCCCATACAACTCCGGCGCTTCATCGAGCAGACGTTTCCGGTCTTCCGCGGAGGCAAGGTCCGCCTGGGTAATCGCCGCCAACGGTGACAGAGAAATGGCCCGGTCCCGGTTCGATCGATAACTCACAATCAAACGGACAGGCTCGCGCGCCAGAAGCCGGGCGGTGGCGCTCCCCAACCCGCCGGAACCGCCTGCCAGAATAATCTGCCGGCCTTTGAGGCCGTCAGGCATGAGCGCTCCCGGGCTGGAGCACGTTATCCCGCACCACGTATCCCAAAGCGACGACGGTAAGGAACATGGACAACACCTCCGTATCGCCCAGGTTGAGTTCGAAAACACCTTCGATGAGAATGGCGAGCACCACCGCGATCGCGCCATGAAGAATCGCCTTCTCTACGCCGGGCCCCGGCGGCACTTTCTTCAGAGCGCGCCAGAAATCGTGGATCACCTTCCCAAGAAGCCACAGCAGCGCCATCAGGGTGGGGATTCCACGCTCCGCCGCATAGTGCAAATAGATGTTGTGCAGGTGGCCGTACCAGCCTGTCGGCAAGGGCCGAGGAATGTCGCCGGGCAGGTACTTCTCGAACTGCGCGTTCACCTGTTCAGGCCCCAGGCCGAATAGCGGATGGGCTTTGATCATCTCCACCCCCGTGCGGTAAGTCACCACCCGGTGTTGATTGGAATCGATATCCCCGTGCGGCTGGAACGACGATCGCACTCGCGCGCGTATGAAATCCGGCCCGGCCATTACCAGGACCGCAAGCACTACCGGCAGAGCCAAAACCAGCACTTTGCGCCAGTACCAGACCAGATACAGGCCGGCAAGAGCCGTCGCCAGCCATACACCCCGGCCAAAACTCAGCAGGATGCCAAGCGAGCAGATCGCACCACAAATCACCCATAACACCAAACGCTGCGTGCTTTCCCGGCCGAAGAACACCAGCGCCGACATCATCAGCAGCACAATCATCAATTGCCCGCCGAAGGTCATCCAATGGCTCATGAATCCGGTAATCCGCTCGGCCATGTAGAAGGTATAAAACGGCCGGCCGAGCCGCTCCGCTTCGGCAACCTTCTCGGAAAATTGCACCAGGCTTCGCAGAGAGGATAACGTCGCAACCCCGATCCACAGCCAGATCAGCCACAGCGCCTGGCCTGCGTGACGAAACACGCTGTAGACTAGCAGCAGCAAAAGAAAGACAAAAAACTTGCGGATCTGCGGACGCCCCGATGCCGGATCGGACGAGAGCACCATCGAGATGACCGTTCCCGCAAGAAACAGTGCGAGCGGCAGTTTGACAGGCGGAAACCGCAGCGGCACCCCGGACATCAACAGCGCCGCCAGCGCCAGTGCCAGAAGGATGTGGCTGGCCGCGATGGAAAACAGGATGGCGACAGCGGAGCCGCAGGTGAAATAGAAGGCAACTCGCTCTAACGCGGTCCCGGATGAGCGCATTCGACGAATCCCAGTATGACAGAATGAACTATTCAGAACCACCAATGGAAGTCTATCTGTTGAGACACGGCATCGCCGAAAACGGCAAGCCCGGCTCGCGCGACGCCGATCGCGCTCTCACGCCCGAAGGTAAGGACAAGCTCCGTGAGACCATCGCGGTTGCCGGGCGCGCCGGACTGGCGCCCTCGCTAATCCTTACAAGTCCGTACCAACGCGCGGTGGAGACGGCGCGAATTGCCGCCGAACGGCTCAAGTATAAAGCTGAGCCGCTTGTCTCGGACGCCTTCCTTCCGGGCAGCACCCCGGATCAGGCATGGAATGAGATCCGTCTGCACAAGGATGCGGATCAGCTTCTAATCACCGGTCATGAGCCCCTGCTCGGGTATCTGACCGCGTATCTGCTCGGCTCACCATCCATCGACGTTGATTTCAAAAAAGGTGCTATCGTCCGGGTCGATCTCGACCGGTTTGGACCGCATCCCCGGGGAACCCTGAAATGGATGCTCACGCCGAAACTGGCTGCCCGCGACAATTTGTGAGGTTCAGGTCCTGATTTTTTATGGTCCCTAATTCAAACCATTCTCATCCACTCGCGCTGATTACCGGAGCCTCCAGCGGCATCGGCGAAGCATTCGCCCGGCGTCTCGCGGCCCGCGGGTTCAACCTGGTCCTTGTAGCGCGGCGCCGCGACCGTCTCGACGAGTTGCGGCGCGAGTTTGAATCCAGCGGCGATATCGCTGCCGAGGTGCTTGCCGTCGATCTTACCCAGCCTGCGGGGATCTGCGTCGTTGAAGATAAGATCGCTTCCGCGGAAAATCTGCAACTCGTCATCAACAACGCCGGCTTCGGCTCGCGAGGACTGTTCCACACGATTTCGATCGAAAAGCAGGAGCTCATGCACCGGTTGCATGTCATCGCCACCATGCGGCTCAGTCACGCCGCCCTCCGGCGAATGGCCATCCAGCGAAGCGGCGGTATCGTTAACGTCTCTTCCGTCGCGGGCTTTCTACAGGGGCCGAGCAACGTGAGTTATTGCGCCACGAAGGCCTGGATGAATAGTTTCACGGAAGGCCTTTATCTGGAACTCCGCAGAGCCCGCCTGCCCATAAAAGTACAGGCGTTGTGCCCTGGTTTCACACACTCCGAATTTCACGACACCATGGGGATGGATCGTAGCGTTGTCCCCAAGAACTGGTGGATGACGTCGGAAGACGTGGTCGACGCATCGCTGCGCGGCCTGGAGCGTGGGGATCTGTTCGTCGTTCCGGGCTGGCGGTACAACTCCTTCGTCAAGCTCCTGAGACTGCTGCCGCGGTCCCTGCGGCATACCCTGGTTCGAAACGCCCGCTGAGCGCTTACTGCTTTAACTTTAGCGTTCGCGGTGGTTCGCTGCAAAGCAACGCCTGCGCCTCGCGCACGCGGATGATCTGATCGTTTCCCACCCGCAGGTAGCGGTGCTGTCCTCCACTCGCGCTCTCGAAACGAGTAAAGCCGTCCGGCTCCACGATGATGCGCCCGGGGCCGGATAGTGCGAAGTAATCGCGGTTGGGACGAACGGCGTACAACACGCTGGTGAGGTCGTAGGTCGGCTGATCATTCGAGAGTCCACGATAGTATTGGTAGGCTTCCACCAGCGGGTGATGACCGGCGTAGCCGTAGTCCTCTCTCATGCTCACGGCCGGATGAAGGATCGCGTTCCCGATTTCCCATCCGCTCGCCACGATGGGGGCCGGCCACTCCGCAAATACTTTCTGCGCCGAACGGATATCGCGAACGATATTGTATTCTTTGTATCGCTTCTTGGTGAGATCCTCGGTGTAGCCGCCTGCCATCGCCGAAAGCAACCGCACCTTCCGGCGCACCAGTTCCGTTCCCGGCAGCGGTGACACCGCATCAGGCCCGGAGGCCAGCAACCGCGCCATGTTGGTAGAGAAGCCGACCATCGCGATGACAACCGAATTGTCCGGCTGTGCCGCCAGCGTCTTCCGAAGTACGGCCACCGCGTCCGGAGCATCTTTGCCGCTCTTGAGGTCATGCGGATACCGCTGACCTCCACCGGATGCCGTCGCTGTTACCACCGCACGATTGTACTTACCATCCTCCGGCGTCACGCCCTTCCGGACAACGCCGATGGGAATGCCGCCACGGCCGTAAAACGTATTCATGAGGTCCACAAAAGGCGCGGCATATGGATTGTCCTTCGTCACGGTCACGGCCAGCAATTCGCATTCGCCCCGGTTCTGGAGAGCGTGGATCATGCTGAGCGCCATTGCATCGTCCACGTCGTTGCCCATGTCCGTATCGAAGATCAGCCGGACAGGTTCCGCCGCCGCGGGAGTTGGCATCGAGCACAACCAGAGGCAAAACACAAGCCGGCCTACAATGTATCTGCAAGTTTCGAAATGCACTTCCATGTCTCCATTACGTCTTCCCGAGTGGTCTTGATATCTCCAATGGCGAGCCGCAGCACGAACCGGCCGTTCAGAACAGTGTGCGATAGAAACGCTTGCCCGTCAGCATTGATGCGGTCGAGCAGCAGGCGATTTTGTTCATCGCTTCCCCTGAACCGGAAGCACACCAAGGAAAACCGTGCGGGAGCGGCAACCTCGAAACGCGAGTCGGCATCGATGACACAGGCCAGTTCTTTCGCCCACGCGATATGATTCCGGAGGATCTTGATAATACCCTCGCGCCCGAAATAGCGGAGCACGAACCACAACTTCAAGGACCGGAAGCGGCGCCCCAGTTGAACGCCGTAATCCATGTAGTTCACCACGCGCTCGTCTTCCGCTGTGCGCAAGTATTCCGCCACCAGGGAGAACGCACGCCGCAGAATATCCGGCTTCCGCGTGTAGAAGACGCTCGCGTCCTGGGGTGTGAAGAGCCATTTGTGCGGGTTGATGACCAGGGAATGGGCACGGGTGGCGCCGTCCAGGATGTGCCGGTGTTCCGGAACCAGCGCCGCGGTACCACCATAAGCGCCGTCGATGTGCAGCCACATGCCATGTTTTTCGGCGAGGGGCACAATTTCCGAAACCGGATCCACGCTGGTTATCGAGGTAGTGCCCACGGTCGCGACAATGCAGAACGGTTTTTTGCCGGCGCGGGCATCTTCCTCGATGGCGGTTTTCAGCAGATCCGTTCGCAGTCGAAACTGATCGTCCGCCGCAATCTTTCGAACGTTCCTTTGTCCGACGCCGATCGTGATCGCTCCCTTCTCCACTGATGAATGCGCCTGTTCGGAGCAATACAGTACCAGATTCTGCGCCCCGCCGCGCTGGCGCGCTTCCGGATCCGCCATTTCGCGCGCCGCGGCGATGGCGTGCATGGTGCTGATCGACGCGGTGTCGTAGATGATTCCGAAAAACTCCTCCGGCAGCCCGAGCCATTGCCGGAGCCAGCCCAGCGTCACCTGCTCCAACTCCGTCGCGGCCGGGCAGGACTTCCAGAGCATGCCGTTCACGTTCAACGCGGACATCAGCATTTCGCCGAGAATACCGGGGTGCGACGCGGAAACGGAAAAATACCCGAAGAAACGCGGATGATTCCAATGATTAACGGCGGGAATTACAAGATCTCGAAAATCTTCAAGGATCCGGGCAGCGGGTTCTCCCTGTTCCGGACCGGACTTTGGAAGCGAACGCACCAGGCTGCCCGGCTCCATCATGGGCATTACGCGGTAGTTCCGAATGCCCTCGAGATAATCGGCGATCCAATCCACTACTTCATGCGCGGACTTGCGAAACTCCTCTGCGGGCATATCGAAACTCACTTGGCAGGCTCCCGGTGGGCGGCGCGCAGTGTCACAGCCGCGGTGGCTTTCATCTTCTCCGCTTCCTGCGGCGGCACGGTCCACTGTGGGGTGAACCGGCCTTCTACAATAACGTTATCAAGTGAACCCTTAAACAAAATGTAGTCTCCGAAACTTAGTAACAAGCGATACGGTGGAGGCATAAATCGGAATCCGGCCCTTTGAGCACGGTCCGCACCCGTCCACCAGGGCAGTCCCGAATTCACAAGTGCGTAGTGTTCACCGAGCGGCATGACAAACACCAGACCGAAATCGGCGGCTCCGGCGTTGAGAGCCACGGGAGCATCGCCGGCAAGGCGCGCGATCAGGCTATTCGTTTCACGCGTGCCGAACAGCACGAGGTTCGAGCCCTTGAGGTCGGACTCCCGAACGTCCTTGTCCGCCATGGTGCGAAAGTTCACCAGGAGTTTCAGCCGCGGCGTGGACCATTCGGCAGCCTCTTCTGCCTGCCGCCGGCGCTGATTCAACTCTTCCGGTGAGGGAGAATCCGCGGTGCCGTAAACATAGACGTGCCGCGCCGCGACCGCCTCGCCGATTGGACCTTCCGAGCCGGGCCGCTTCTCTCCAGGCGCTGGAATATACCTGCCCGGCTGCCACCCCTTTCCCGCTTTCCGGAACGACAGCTTCTCCGTTCCTTTCACTTTCAGGACGGCGCCGTCAATCGCGACCGACACGGCGCGCCCCGCCGCGAAAGAGGAATGCCCGGCAGGAGTAATCGTGAAACCCTTCACGCCGCTGGTTTCAACAACAAGCTCGTTGCGGTTCTTGAAACGCGCGGAGATCTTCGCGAGATCTCCGGGTGTGAGGCCGTCGAGCTGTACCCAGTAAGCGGAGTTGTACTTGTAATTGCGGGTCGCAAACCGGACTTCCTCAGGGAAGCGATTGCGGCGGAATTTTGAGAACCAGTCGAAGATAGCGCCATCTTTATACGCCAGATCCCAGGAGTTGTGCCGCACTCCGGGATATTCCGTGTATTGCACGTTTGCGCCGATGCGCAGCAGTTCATGGTTCCACTTGCGAGACTGCTCCACGGGAACCGCCGGGTCGGCATCCCCATGAAACAAGTGGACGGGTATGTTCAGCAGGTTTGGCGCGAGGTCGAGCGAGCCTTCCGGGACGGCGGCGCAGACCGGCGCGATGGCGGCCCAGATATCGGGACGGGTCAGCGCGAGCCAGAATGTTCCACCGCCGCCCATCGAAAGACCCGTCAGGTAAATCCGGTCTTCATCAATCGAAAAACGCCTTTTCACGTCGGCCAGCACATCGTAGACATCCTGCTCCGGGATGCCTTGATAACCCATGGTGCCGCGCGAATATGGAGACGCAACAAGGAAATCGACATCCCGGAGCACGGGAAAGTAACGGGTGGCCTCAGGGTCCGACTCGCCGGCCCGGTTCCCTTTGCCAAACACGCGCCGCAAGTTCAGGCGGTGGTTGGACCATGCTCCGTGGAGACTGATTACCAGCGGATACTTCTTCGCCGCGTCAAAGCCTTTCGGCAGATATAAGGCGTAGGGTTGATCGGAATCGTCAATCCCCGAAAAGAACGTGAGCACCTGCGGTCCGGCAGAGTACACTTGCGCGCGTAGAGCCAGCGCGCAGAATAGAATAAGAGATAGCTTGACAGACCGCGAGCAGGCGGTTCCAATACTAAACATCCTTACACTCCTTTTGAACAGCAGGCAGCCATGCCTGAAACCAGGCGCGGAATTCTCCGGTCCGGCGTACATTTTCCGGGCCAAGCGGGACCGCTGGAGGACCGGCTTTCAAGCCCCGCGCCACGGCGGCTTCCCGAATGCCAACCGGTGATGGGAACGAATCGATCCATCCTAAGAGTTCATTAAGCCGGGCTTCCAGACGAGCGGCGGCATCCGGCGCTCCTGCCGCGATGGCACGGTCCAGCGCCACCATCAACTCGGGCACGGCACACGCAACCTCCGAGATAGCGCCGGCGGCTCCCTTCGAGCGTGCGCCGGCATATGCGGCGTCGCATCCCGCAACACAGGGGAACCCGGCGTTTGAATCGAATGCACCCCAGTGCTCGCTTGCGTCGTGGATGCCTGCGAACCGGCCGGTCGCGAGCAGCCGAGCAGCCGTCGCGGGATCGATTTCACTGGTGAAAGAAGGCACGGTCGAGAGATAAACCGGCGGGGACGCGCCGCACAGCTCCATGAATTCAAGATAAAACCGTTCGATCTCCGGTTGTTCGTAGCGGAAGAAATAGGGCGGCATCAGCAGCAGTCCGGCAACGCCGGCTCCGCTGATTTCCTGCGCGATAAAAACGGCGCCATCAAGAGTGGAATGCGAGCAATTTGCAAGTACCGGAAGGCGGCTTCGCTTTGTCGCCAGCGTGATTACACGTACCCGTTCCTCGGGGTTAAAATGCACGAATTCACTCGCCGGGCTGAGCAATGCGATTCCATCCACACCGCTTTTGCCGAGATAATCCACGATTTCGAGCAGGGCCGCGAGATCGATCTCATGGCCACTCGCGCGCCGGGGAGTAACGGGAGCGGCGTAGATCCCCTGAAACGAGACCATGTACCATTTGGGATAACACTGTCTTGGATAGCTTATCAACTGTAGCGCCGCCCTTCCCGAATGGGAAGGTCCCGGATCGAAGTTCGATATGCTGGTCGGGACCAGAGCACTTCAGACAAGGAGGAAAATTTATGGACATCTCACGCCGGCTCTTTGTCGCCGGATGCGCAGGAGCGGCTTCGGCCGGCGCACAGACCTCATCACCCCGGCCGGTCCGCATCGGCGTGGTCGGCGGCCGCTTCGGGTCCAGCTTTCAATGGCATTTGCAGCCGGACTGCAAAGTGGAAGCAGTGTGCGACATCAGGCCCGACCGGCTGCAACGCCTGTCGGAAGTCTACCGCTGTGGCGCCACCTTTACGAACTTCCGGGAAATGCTGGCAAAAGCCAAGCTGGACGCAGTGGGAGTATTTACACCCGCGCCGCTGCACGCCTGGATGGCCATGGAGAGCATGAAAGCGGGAAAACACGTGATCAGCGCGGTACCCGCTGGGATAACGGTAGAAGAACTGGAGCGAATCCTTGAAACCGTTCGTTCCACCGGAATGCGCTACATGATGGCGGAGACCAGTTACTACCGGTCGGAGATCATGACGTGCATGGAGATGCAGCGCAGGGGTGAATTCGGCACGATTTTTTACTCCGAGGCCGAGTATCACCACGAAGGCCTGACTTCCCTCATGTTCGATAAGATCGGGAACCCCACATGGCGCTATGGCTTTCCACCCATGCTCTACCCGACACACTGTACCGGAATGGTAGTTCCCGTCACGGGTGAGCGTCTGACAAGCGTTCAGGCCGTTGGCTGGGGCGACGGTCACGAAGTTCTACAAACGAACATGTACACGAACCCATTCTGGAATACAACGGGGTTCTTTCAGACATCCAAGGGCCACTCTTCACGCATCAGCGTCTTCTGGCACGTCGCGGCGGGTGGAACCGAACGCGCTCAATTCTACGGGGATCGCCTGTCGTACATCATGCAGAGGCCCGAGGGATCGCCGAATACATTAATCAAAATATCGAAGGACGGCAAGACAGTGATCGACGCGAACGGATATCCCGAGGGCGACGTGAAAATCGAGGCGTTCAAGCAGCCGGATCACCTGGAAAAGTTGCCGCCTTCGATGCGCGTCAAGTCAGGCCACGGCAACTCGCACGCGTTCATCACGCACGAGTTCATCCGCGCCATCGTGGAAGACCGGCACCCGGCGGTGAACATCTGGGAGGCGATAGCCTACACGCTGCCCGGTATTATCGCGCACCAGTCCGCCTTGCGCGGCGGTGAGCCGATGAAGATCCGTGATTACGGAACGCCGGCGTAGGATTATTGCTTCTCGGAGCCGCTACCGCGAGGAAGCGGTTATTACTATGCCAGCGCGACCGCCGGCTCGCCTTCGTACTGTATGCGTACTTCCCGGCCGCCGTTCAGAATGGACAGGCGGCCTGCCTCGATCACCAGTTCGTTGTAGCGGCTGTTGGCGGGTGTGGCCATCACGCCTTCCTCATCGAACTGCCGCAGCATTTGCCGGCGCTCTTCCAGAGTGCCCGCTTGGGATTCGAGGCGCACGGCAGCCCGGATAATGAAATCGACCGAACGATATCCATAACCCACCGGCACCAGCCCGCCTCCGCCCAGATCGACATACTGGAAATAGTCGGGACTCGGTTCAGCGTAGACCGTGGCGCCCGGACCTTCCGGCGGACGTACGTAGCTATATTCGAGCCCGCGGTATTGATCCGAGTGAGCCAGCAACCCGCCCTTCTGTTGGCCGGAGCAATACAGCACCATGCCCTGTGTGTTGGAGCCGGGAGCGTCGTCCGGGAATCCCAGCGCGTTCTGCACATTCAGACTGGCGCCGTTGTTCCACAGCACCCGCGCGTCTGTCCACAGGAATCCTTCGTTTCCGTTTGGATAGCGGTCCTTAATGCCATATACACTGACCGAAACAGGAAGCAATCCGGTGATGAAGTGCACCAAATCGACGTAATGACAGCCGATGTAAGTGAACGCATCGGAGTTCTCGACGGTACACCAGTTCTGAAAATTCGAATGGCGGTAATACCACTTTTCCAGCAGGCACGCTGTGCCGAGCCGGAATTCACCGAACCAACCCTCGCGATAACGGCGGCGGGCCATCAGGCTGCGGTCGTCAAATCGCTTGTGATACTCGATTCCCACCAGCAGGCCGCGGCGCGACGCTTCCTGCTCGATTTCGGCCGCCTCCGCCGCGGTCAGCACCAGCGGTTTCACCGTCAGGACATGCTGGTCGTGCCGGAGCGCCTCCATGATGACGGCATAGTGCAACTGGTCCGGCACGGCTACAGCTACAATGTTTCGCGGCGGAAGGCCGGCGATGACCTGCTTGTAGAGATCCAGGTAAACTCCGGTATCGGAGAGGTTGGGGAACGGCCGGAACGACTGGCCCGGAAAAGCCTTGCTGATGTTTTCCGAATCCAGCAGAGACTTGAGAAATCTCGCTTCCGTCGCGCAGACACTGATTTCTCCAATCACGCCCTGACGCTGTAGCTGATAAAGAGACGGCAGAATCTGATCGTGCGCGATCATACCTCCACCGATGAGAGCGGCCTGGAGCGGAGCCATCAGACGGCGGCCTCCTGCTTGCGCGCGGCCAGCGCTTCGGAGAACGCTTCGCTAAATGCCTCGGCGCTCTCCCGGATGGCCTCTTCGGTGATGACCAGCGGCGGGCAGATTTTCACTGTGCCCCCACCGAACCCGACAGGTGAGAACATGAGAACACCCTTGGTGATGGACCGCTCGACAATGTCCCACGCAAGGTCGCCATCGGGCTCCTTTGTACCCGGTTTTACGCAACTCAGTCCCGCGACCAACCCCTTTCCATCCACACACCCGATCTCGGGATGTTTGGCCTTTAGATCGTTCAGCAGTGAGAGAAGCAGCGCGCCCTGCTTCCTCGCATTCTCAGCCAGGTTCTCTTTTTCGACGATTTCAATGGAGGCCAGTGCGGCGGCGCAGCAAACGGGATTTCCGGTGTGCGTGGAGGTCATACTGCCCGGCGGGTGCAAATCCATGATGTCCGGCCTTCCCGCCACCGCTGAGATGGGCAGCGAACTGGAAATGCCCTTGCCGAAGGTGGCCAGGTCCGGCACGATTCCATAGTGCTCAAAGCCCCACATGGTTCCGGTGCGCCCGAAGCCCGCCTGTACTTCATCGCAGACCAACAGCGCTCCGTTGACGTCGCACCACTTCCGGAGCCGTTTCATATATTCGGGCGGAGCGAACGAAGCACTGCCACCCTGATACGTTTCGAGGACGACACCGGCCACGTCCACTGGTTTGATGCCTGTCTTGGAAAGGCATTCTTCGAAAAATTCGAAAGACGTGTTCCCGGTGCGGAAGCCGTCGGGGAAAGGAATCTGAACGAAGCCGGGATCGAGGTTTACGATCCAATCCTTCAGCGCGGGAATGCCGCCGGCCTGCTGCGAGCCGAGGGTCCGTCCGTGGAAGGCCTTGTCGTAGGAAACGATGACGTTCTTCGAACGTCCGCCAACTTTGATTCCATTCGTGCGGCAGAGCTTGATGGCACATTCCACCGCTTCCGATCCGGTGGTGAGCAGAAACACCTTTTTCAATGGCTCCGGCAAAAGCGATGCGATCTTTTCCACCAGGCGCGCGCGGATTTCGCTAGGAAAGCAGTAGTTCGTCAAAAGCTTCGAGGCAGCCTGCCCCGACACGGCTTCGATAATCTCCCGGCGTCCGTGTCCGGCGTTCGTGATCAAAACGCCCGACGACCAATCAATCCAGCAGTTCCCATACGCATCGAACACCTGAAATCCTTCGGCGCGGTCCCACACGATGGGCGGCTGGCCTCGCATCGCTACCGGCTCATACCGGTGCAGTTTCTCAAGCACCGGAACTGATGCGGGCGCCGGCAACTCGGTCACAATTCGCCTTAGGGCGGTCTCTATTCTGGGGACCCTGCGCGGGGTCAGCTCGTATTCTCTTGCCATTTCTTGCAATTGTCCCACAAGCTTCAGGCGCGTAGGTATTTTTTACCGGAGTGCGGCCCGGAATCACATCGATTTTTCAAAGAGATCCGGCTGGAAGCCGAAATGCCGCACCAACCTCCGCCATAGCGGAGGTCTTGCGCGAGCGTTTCAACGCAACAGAAACAATTTCATGGCCACCCTATGGCGCCCATGCAAGGGCGCAGATTATCATCCAACAATATGTCTGACTCCGATAAGAACCAGCGGTTGCCGCGGACGGTGCTGCCGGGAAGACCTTATCCGTTAGGCGCCACCTGGGACGGCGCGGGCACCAACTTCGCGTTGTATTCCCATAGCGGTACCGCCGTCGATCTCTGCCTGTTCGACGAGCAAGGCCATGAGGAGCGAATCCCGCTTCAGGAACAGACGAACTTCGTCTGGCACTGTTACCTGCCGGCCGCTCTACCCGGACAACTCTACGGCTACCGCGTGCATGGACCTTATGAGCCGAAACGCGGCATGCGATTCAATCCCGCAAAGCTGCTGCTTGATCCCTACGCCAGGGCCGTTTCGGGAGAAGTCAATTGGAAAGCGCCACTCTTCGGCTACCAACTGGGTCACCCGGACGCTGATCTCTCTTGCGATTCCGGTGATAGCGCCTGGGGCATGCCCAAAGGAATCATTGTCAGCCCGTTTTTCGATTGGGAGAACGACCGGCCTCTTCGGACCCCATTAAACGACTCGGTGATCTATGAGATGCACGTAAGGGGATTCACCATTCAGCATCCCGATATTGCTCCGGAACTGCGCGGGACTTATGCCGGCCTGGGATCGCCGCCCGCGGTTCAATACCTGAAAAAACTTGGGATCACGGCCGTCGAGTTGATGCCGATACACGACATGCTGGACGATAAGCGCCTGATTGACCGGGGACTGAAGAACTATTGGGGATACAACACCACCAATTTCTTCTCCCCGGCGGCCCGCTATGCCAGCGCAGGCGACAAAGGTGGTCAGGTGGCCGAGTTCAAGTCGATGGTGAAAGCTCTGCATCGCGAAGGTATCGAGGTGATCCTGGACGTCGTGTACAACCACACGTCCGAAGGAAATCATTTAGGCCCTACACTAAGTTTTCGCGGTATCGACAACCTCACTTACTACCGGACGATGAACGACGATGCGCGCTACTACATGGATTACACGGGAACAGGAAATAGTCTGAACGTGCATCATCCACAGGTTTTGAAACTCATCATGGACAGCCTGCGGTATTGGGTGGAGGACATGCACATCGATGGTTTCCGTTTCGATCTCGCCGCCACTCTGGCGCGGGAACTGCACGATGTAGACCGCCTGTCGGCGTTCTTCGACATCATCCACCAGGATCCCGTCCTGTCGCAGGTGAAACTGATCGCCGAGCCATGGGATGTGGGCGAAGGAGGCTACCAGGTTGGGAACTTCCCGATTCTTTGGGCCGAGTGGAATGGGAAGTATCGCGACGTGGTTCGCCGCTATTGGAAGAGTGAGGACGGTACGCTGGCCGAATTGGGCTACAGGCTGACCGGAAGCAGCGATCTTTACCAAAGAGACGGGAGAAGACCGTCGGCGAGCGTCAATTTCATTACCGCGCACGATGGTTTCACTCTCAACGATCTGGTCAGCTACAACGAAAAGCACAACGAGGCCAACGGCGAAGAGAATCGCGACGGATCAAACGATAACCATTCGTGGAACATGGGGGTGGAGGGCCCGACCAGCGATCCCGGGATTATCGAGCTGCGCGACCGGCAGAAACGGAATCTGCTCGCCACGCTCATGTTGTCTCAGGGTGTGCCGATGATCTTGGGGGGGGACGAGATCGGCCGCACGCAACGCGGCAACAACAACGCCTATTGCCAGGACAACGAAATCAGTTGGCTGGACTGGACGCCGGAGGCCGGCAAGCGGGCGCTGTTTGAATTCACCCGCGACCTCATACGCCTCCGGCTGGAACATCCCAACCTGCACCGGCGCAAATTTTTCCAGGACCGTGAGATTCGCGGAACGGTCGAGAAGGACGTAGGCTGGTTCCGGCCCGACGGCGAAGAGATGACGGACGAGGAGTGGTCCGCCGGGTGGGTCCGATGCATCGGCGTGCGCTTGAACGGCGAGACACTCAATGATTCCGATTCCAAGGGCGCTCCACTACACGACGATACCTTCATGCTGCTGCTCAACCCGCATCACGAACCGATCGATTTTTATTTACCCAAACCCGACGAGCAAACACACTGGGAAATGATCGTCAACACCATTCAGCCGAAGTTCTACCAGAATCACTGCATCCAAGCTGGCGAGCCCGTCAGACTCGCGCCGCAGACACTGGTCGTTTTGCAGCAGGTGGCGCCACATGTTCCAACGATGCTTTAATGGCCCGCGAGGGATAGCGCCCGCTGTATAGTGTGCTACATGTATCGACCTATTCCGGTTTTCCCGCTGGTGCTGGCAGTAGCGCTATGCCAGTCTCCTGATCGCGAAGCGCTGCCGCAGGAGTGGGGCTACCGCCCCGCGGATGATGCTACCGTGCCGCTGAACCCCCCTGCGCTTTCGTGGGTACCGGAAAAGGGAGCGTCGGGCTATACGGTCCAGTGGGCAAACAATCCGGAATTCGCGGATGCCACAACGGTAGAGGATCTGCGCTGGACCGTTTACACGCACCATCAGCCGCTGAAGCCCGGCGCCTGGTGGTGGCGCTACCGCATCACCTCTGGAGAAGGACGCCAATCGTCATGGAGCCGCGCGCGGCAGTTCACCATTCCTGCCGGCGCCGCCGTCTTTCCCAAACCCACGATGGAGGACCTGCGCCGGCGGATTCCCGCCGGACACCCCCGTCTGTTTGTGCGCGCGGAAGAGTTGCCGAAATGGAAACAATGGGCGGCGGGCGGAGGAAAAGAGCCTTACGGCAGGTTGCTGGCACGCGCCGAGGCGCTGTTGCGGGCCGAGCCCACGCCGGAACCCACCGTTCGCGCGAATCCGTACGACCCGGCGACGCGCCAATATTGGTGGTCGAATCGCGTGCAAACCATCGAGGCGCTCCAGGAAGCGGAGATTCTCGCCTTCGCCTGGCTGCTGACCGGGAATTCGAAATACGGCGAGCGGGCCAAGCGCTTCACGTTGAAACTGGCGGAATGGGATCCGGATGGACCCACCCGGTTCTCTTTGAATTGTGAAGCCGCCAAACCGCTGATTCACCGGCTTGCACGGGCCTATGACTGGGCCTGGCCGCTTTTCACTCCCGGGGAGCGCTCGAAAATCCGCGCCGTGCTGCTGCGACGCGCCAAAGATGCATGGAACAGTGGCGAAGTGAAGCAGGGCGGTGGACATCTCGCCGAACCCTACAGCAGCCACGGCAACCGGACCTGGCACAAGCTGGCGGAAAATGCCATCGCTACGCTCGGCGAAACGCCGGAGTCGGAGGAGTTCCTCGAATACGCAATGGCCAAGTTCTTCGGCGCCTATCCCGTCTGGTCAGACGACGACGGCGGCTGGCACGAAGGCCTGAACTATCTCGGCGGCTACATGTCGAAAACACGCTGGTGGATCGACATTGCTCGAACCGCGATGAACATCGACACCTTTCAAAAGCCGTTCTTTACGCGCATCGGTGATTATGCAATGTACTCGGCCCCTCCCGGTACACCCAACCTGGGTTTTGGCGATCTGGCTAGCGGACCGGTCTCGCGCGGATGGTCGTTTCTGCATTACTACGTCCGCAACACCGGCAATGCGCATTGGGCGTGGTGGTTAGAGCAGTGGGATGTCGGCGAGACCAATGAGGAGCCCGTGCTCGATTTTCTCTGGAGCGCAGCGCCCAGACCCATCCCCCAGGCGCCCTCCGGACTGCCGCCGTCTAAACTATTCGAGGGAACCGGCGTCGCGGTCCTGAACTCGAACCTGCTCGACGGTCGTGAGAACGTGCAGCTTCGATTCAAATCCAGTCCCATGGGCCGGTGGAGTCACGGACTGGACCCGCAAAACAGTTTCACGCTGAATGCCTACGGGTCTGCATTGCTGGTGAACAATGTGTATCGCGATCTGTACGGCAGTCCGTTTCATTCCAAGTGGGTCTGGAGCACACGCGCGCAGAACGCCGTGCTTATTAATGGCGAGGGGCAGCGGCCTCGCTCGCCCGCTCACGACGGCCGCATCGTGAAAGCCGAATTCCAGCCGGGTATGGACTATGTATCAGGCGAAGCGGCGCCGGCTTATGACCAGGATCTGAAGCGCGCGCGGCGGCACATGGTGTTCGTAAAACCGGACGTGGCGTTTGTTGCCGACGAGATCCAGGCAGCGAAACCTAGCACATACCAATGGATGCTCCACGCGCCACAGGCTTTCCAGATGGATGAATCGCGACAGCGGCTTGTGCTGGACCGGGGCGCCGCCGGAGTCGTCGTTGAATATGTGGCGCCGCAGCCACTCAAACTGCGGCAATGGACGGGCTATGACCCGGAACCCGACGCCGAGTATCTGGCATCCGTTAAACGGCCACCTATTCCGCCGCAGTGGCACGTGGAGGCCGCGCCGGACAAGCCCGCTGGCGATGTGTTCACTGTTAC
Source organism: uncultured Acidobacteriota bacterium (assembly GCA_900696665.1). GTDB lineage: Bacteria > Acidobacteriota > Terriglobia > Bryobacterales > Bryobacteraceae > CAADGY01. The sequence continues at coordinate 36,095 of CAADGY010000231.1, read as the reverse complement.
CGTGTTACGCATCTTCCGGCGCGGACAGATCCCGGAATCGCCGCTGCACGTCTCCAGAGACGGGGCCGCGCTGCGAATCGTGGCGGGCGATGTTGAAGCAGAGTTCGAACAGCGGCGCATTGTGGCGCGCAAAGGCGATCGGCGGTGGACGATCGCACTGCCGGAGTAGCGCCCTTCAGCGCTCGCGCCGGATCACCAGCGCCACACCGCCCTGATCGTACGTGTCCAGGTACAGGTACTGGCCCTGTTGCAGCAACCTGACGAGATAAATCGCACCATCGTCGCCCTGCAGAAAGAGCACATACCGGTCGCCCTCGATTTGCTGAACGCTCACCAGCCGCCCCCATTCCCGCGGCAGGAATGCGGGCCGGCCGGATTCGCTCCGGTTCACGCCCATGTTCTGCAAAAACTCGAGCTTGGCCGGTTTCACTTTGGACTGCTGCTGCTGCGATACCGCAGGGCGGAATGGTAGCAGGCCAACCAGCAATATCACGCAGACTATGAATGTCCGTTTCATGGTGATTCTCCCCCAGGAGCGCTGACGCCCGCCACTCGGAGTCTGTTACGGAAATTGCGGGGACTGCTAAGCTGGAACCGTACTCATGACATCTCGAAGGGCATTTTTATCCGTAGCTGGCTCGGCACTTCCCCTGGCCGCCAAACAGAAGTTCTCCGGGCCGCTTGGCCTCGAAATCTACAGCCTCCGGCGCCAGGCGCAGAAGGATCTGCCTGGCACGCTCGCGATGATTCGTCAGATGGGCTTTAAGGAGTTGGAGGTCGGGGGATATTACGGGCGCACGGTTTCGGAGTTCAAACGCATGCTGGCAGCCAATGGGCTGGCGGCCACATCGATGATGGCGGGGTGGGACCAGCTTTCCAACTCCACTGCCAAGGTGGCGGAAGAAGCGCGTACCCTCGGGTCCGGATACGTCGTCTGCGGGTCCATCCCCCACAAGAAGCCCTTCTCCCTGAACGACGCTCATCGCGCTGCCGATCATTTCAACAAGTGGGGGGAAGCGTTGAAGAGCGCCGGCCTCCAATTCTGCTATCACGCACACGGCTTCGAATTCGGAAGCAGTCCCGACGGCACTTTGTTCGATACTCTGGCGAAGCGCATGGACCCGGCGGTGGCTAATTTCCAGATGGATGTGTTCTGGATTGCCTTCGGCAAGGAAGATCCCGCAAAGCTTCTGGAGCGCTACGCTGGCCGGTTCCCGCTGATGCATCTGAAAGACATCCGCAAAGGGGAAGCGAAGACGGGCAATCCCGGTGACGTGGTGGAGGAGGCCAGCGTCCCGCTTGGCACGGGCGAAATCGATTGGCCCAGCGTGCTGAGCGCGGCGCGGAAAACCGGTGTCCGCCGCTACTATATCGAAGAAGAACACCCGGACGCGGTGAAGCAGATCCCGAAAACGCTACGTTATCTCGAGAACATCCGTTTCTAAATATGGCCAAGGATACTTGAAATCTTGAGAGCGGGAGCTTTCAGCGCTCAGCATTCAGCTTTTGAATGAGTGCGGTGAGCATGCGTTTGAACTCGATGGTGCGCTGAGCCAGCTATCCCCTCGCGGCATGGAGCGCGTCTGACAGCTACCACGCCACTCTCCCACACTGCCAGCCTGCAAGCTGACTGCTAAGGCTGATGGCTGAGCGCTGATCGCTGGCAGCTTGGCGCCCTCGCAGCTATGCGCTCACAACGGCAAGTCTGCAAGACCAATTCTCAGATTTCGCGGGCCAGAGTCTAAAACTTCCGAAGTTCCTGAATGACGGCTTCCAGCCCCTTTTTGACGTAGATATTCGTCAACCGCTGTTCTTCCGGAGAAGGAGCCGCTACACCCTGCAATCCGCTTTGGTTCAAAGAACTGCGGCTGGGAATCCAGATCTCTCCGTTGTCGAACTCCACCTGGCTGACATAGCCGGTGACGCCCTGAATGTCCACGATGCGGCCGGAAGCGGACGAAAACCGGAGCGATGTCGACTCCAGAATCTTACCGGTCTGCCCGGGAGCGAGGTCCAGACCGTCTGACGAGGGCACCGAACCGGCGAGGAATTGCCTGCCGTTGCGGTCCTTCAGGATCCATCCAATTTCCACATAGGAGACGCCGCGCTTCGACCTGTTTTTCACATCGATGCGCGGCGCGCGGATTTCACTGCCGGAGGCGCGCGCTACACCGGAAATGGGGTCCACCGGCGAGTCGGGAAAACGCAGGAAGGCAAACTGTAACTCGTGTTCCGCCTCGAAGTTCGTAGCGCGGCCGCCGCGCGCAAACCGCACATCCATCCGCGGCCGTGAAGATAGTGCGGCGACGCTCGAAAGAAACGCCTCCCGCAAGCCCTCCGGGCCACGGGATTCGAGAATTGCCTTGAAGTACTGGCGGTCCCGGCGGGCTTCCATTTCCCACGCCCTCATCGACCGCCGCGAGTTCAGCTCATTCGGCCCGTAAAAGCTCAAGTCGTCGAACAATACACCGTCGAGCTTGATGGTGACCAGCGGGCCCGTGCCCGATTGCAACGGGCGCATCAGGCGCATGTCCACGCGCACCGGAAAAACATCCCCCACTCCGGCATCCAGGCTCGGTACAGCGACAGAGGCTTTGCCCCCCGGCGTCACGTCTTGCGCCTCCACCAGCAGGGTCACGCCTCGAATCTTCGCCTGGCCCGAATTGCGCAGCGACAGGGATGTGCGAAGATCCAGCACCATGGCTCCGCCCCGCGCGGTAGCCCGGGACTCTCCCCAATCGGCCGACACCACGCTGATGGGCGAGTCTTCCGGTAGCGTGATGTGCAAAGTACTGCGAGGGTCCACAGCGTCGCTCTGCGGCCAAGCCGCAAGCGCCCCGGCAAACAGCACCGCTGCCAGCCTATTCCGTGTAGACATGGTTAATCGTCACCTGACCGGTTTCCGAGTCGACATAACGGGACCGGGCCGTTCCCTGCGCATTTACCAGAAAAACAGCCTCTCCGCTGTTCAACAACGTCAGCGTGCGGCCGTTTCTGTTCAGTTCGATCCCACCGCTGGATGCGTTCACGACCGCCTCCGGCACGGGCTTCACTTCAACGCCGGCTGTGCCCACGTTCGGCCGCGGCATGGTTAGCCACCAACCGATGGCCACCAGCATGGTTGCCGAAGCCAGAGCGGTTACGGGGCGCCAGCCGAGTCTCCGTTCGGGGGCCGGCCGCACCGGCACGCACTCGGCGGCCGCGAGGCCCACCCGGATGTTGGCTGTCATTTCACCGGCCAGCCGCTGCCAGTTCAGTCCCTCCGGGAATGCTTCTGCCAGATCAACCGCCTTTTCCTGAGCTTCGCGAAATGCTCTCACCTCTTGCCGGCAGCGTTCGCACCGGTTCAGGTGCAGGCGGATCCTCCAGCCCGAAAAGATACCGTGGTCGCTTCCCGCGAAAAGCGCCAACTCGGCCAGTGCAGGGTGCGTCATGGCTTTCTCCTCTCGATGTAACGCCGGAACTTGATACGTGCGTTCGCGATATGAGAGCGTACCGTCGCCTTGGAACAATTCAGTTGCCGGGCCACTTCTTCGGCCGGGAGCCCCTCTACATCGCGCAGCAGTAACGCTGCCCGCTCCCGGCCGCTCAGCAGGCGCAGGCCATGATCGAGATAAGCCCGTTGCTCGGAGCGAAGCAGGATCTCCTCCGGGTTTTCATACGGCGGAGACGACCGGGGTTCGGGTACATCGTCCAGATCACAGAAAGGGATCTTGCCGTGGCGGCGCAGAAAGTCGATGGCCGTATTACTGGCGATGCGCGACAGCCAATGCGCCGCCTTGTCCAGATCTTTGAGCTGATCTTCGCGCTGCAGGGCCTTGATGAAAGCTTCCTGTGTCAAGTCCTGTGCGTCATCGATATTGCCAACCATGCGATAAATTTGCAGGAAAATCCTTCGCATGTGCTCTTGAACGAACTGGTCCCGCCGTTGCTGGGATTTGTTGAGGGACCTTTCGAGGGGGGGGCGCGCGGCCTCTCTCATCATTCGGTTCAATCCTTCCATGGCCCCTGCCGGGCCGCAGGCTCCCCGGACCGGCGCGTGCGGGCCGGGTTGGGAATGCTCCGTCGCGGAAGTATCTAAAAGCCTGACCATGCGCCTACAAAAAGGATGACGAGCGAATTCGGAAAACGTGCAGGGATTGTCGGCGCTATCCTAATTGTATTATGCGGGATGTTGCGATTATCGGCATCGGCAAAACACCGTTTGGAGCCTTTCCCGATCGTGACCTGCGGTCCCTGGCCACGGAAGCCGGCTCCAAGGCCTTGACGGATGCTAACGTCAAGCCTTCCGAGGTCGAAGCGTTCTATCTGGGGAACTTCGCCGGCCCTTCCTTTGTTGGCCAAAGCCATCTCGCCCCGTATATCGCGGCCTCTCTCGGGCTCACCGGAATTCCGGCAGTGCGCTGCGAGGCCGCCTGCGCTTCGAGCGGTGCTGCCTTTTTTCAAGCCGTCTCCACGGTTGGAGCGGGATTGTATGACTTGGTATTGGTCATAGGCGTCGAGAAAATGACCTCGCAGCCCACTCCCCGGGTTACAGAGATTCTGGCCTCCGCCGGAGATCTGGAAGGAGAGGTTAAGGCCGGCGCCACTTTCCCGGCGCTGTTCGCAATGATCGCCCGCCGGCACATGTATCAGTATGGGACCACACGCGAGCAGATGTCGCTGGTGGCGGTGAAGAACCACGCCAACGGAGCGCGCAATCCGTACGCACACATGCGAAAACCGGTTACGCTGGAACAGGCCATGGCCGGCCGGCTGGTTGCCGAACCGTTAAACCTGTACGACTGTTCCCTGGTGAGCGATGGCGCTGCCGCCGTAGTGGTGGCGCCGCTCGAACGCGCCGGTGAATTCACCGCGCGGCCGGTTCGCGTTCGCGGAATCGCCCAGGCGTCGGATTTCGTCGCGCTGGATTTGAAAGACGACATCACGCGCTTCCGTGCAACCCAAAAGGCCGCGGAAAAGGCTTACCGCATGGCGGGCATCACGGCGCGCGACATCGAGTTCGCCGAAGTCCATGACTGCTTCACCATCGCGGAGATCGTCGCGCTGGAGGATCTTGGATTTGTTGCCAAAGGTGAAGGCGGCCCTTATACTCAGGACGGCTATACCGCGCTCAACGGGCCGCGGCCGGTCAACGCCAGCGGAGGGTTGAAGAGCAAAGGGCATCCGGTAGGCGCGACCGGCACCGGACAGCTTTGCGACCTGGTCCTGCAAATTCGCGGAGAGGCGGGGGAAAACCAGGTGGAACGGCATTCGATCGGCCTGGCGCAAAATCTCGGCGGGTCCGGAGCCACCAGTGTTGTCACCATTTTGAGCGTATGAGCGATCGTCCTCCTCTCACGGCAGGCACAATCTACACGGAGACGGTAGTGCACTCCCCACCGGAACCCCTGGTCAAGGAAGCGCCGTATCAAATCGCGATTGTCGAACTCGATTCCGGCTCGCGCGTCACGGGCCGCATCGAAGGTGATCGCGTGTCCATCGGCGACCGCGTTTCTTTTTCCGGGTTCCGTAACGAGGTACCATTTTTCAGGAAAAGCTCATGAGACTGGCAGAACGTATGTCCCGCCTTGGCACGGAGACGGCGTTTGAGGTATTGGTGCGCGCGCGTGCGCTCGAAGCTCAAGGCCGCAGCATTATCCACCTGGAAATTGGAGAGCCCGATTTCGAAACTCCGCGGCACATCCGCGAGGCTGCGAAAAAGGCCCTGGATGAAGGCTGGACACACTACGGACCCACGCAGGGCTATCCCGAACTGCGTGAAGCGATCGCGTCTTCGATCTGTCGCAGCCGCGGAATTCCCGTGGACCCCTCCCATATCTGCGTTGTGCCGGGAGGTAAACCCATCCTGTTTTTTCCGATGCTTGCCCTGCTCGAGCCAGGCGATGAGGTGATTTACCCCAACCCGGGATTTCCCATTTACGAGTCGATGATCCGGTTTCTTGATGCGGTGCCCGTGCCCATGCCGCTAGTGGAATCACTGGGTTTCTCTTTCGATCTGGATCTGTTCCGGCAGCGTCTGAGCCGCAAGACCCGGCTCGTCATTCTGAATTCCCCACAGAACCCGACCGGCGGAGTGATTCCGGCGCGCGATCTTGAGGCCATCGCGGAGATGTTGCGCGACCGCGACGTCATGGTGCTCTCCGACGAGATCTATTCCCGGATCTACTACGATGAGCCGCCCGTATCGATCACCCGTTTTCCGGGCATGCTGGAAAAGACGATCCTGCTCGATGGTTTCTCCAAGATCTATGCCATGACAGGTTGGCGCATGGGGTACGGTGTGATGCCACCCTGGCTGGTGGAAGCGGTGAACAAGCTGATGGTCAATTCGAATTCCTGCACCGCCAGCTTTACGCAGCGCGCGGGGCTCGCGGCACTGAACGGACCGCAGGACGAATCCGAAAAAATGGTGGCGGAGTTCCGCCGCCGCCGCGATGCTTTTTGCCAGGGGCTCAATTCACTGCCTGGCTTCCGGTGCGCCATTCCAAAGGGCGCTTTCTATGCCTTTCCGAACATCGAAGGCACGGGAATGCGTTCCCGCGAACTCGCCGATAGTCTGCTGGCCGAAACCGGCGTGGCGGCCTTGAGCGGCACCTCTTTCGGTGAGTACGGCGAGGGTTATCTGCGATTCAGTTACGCGAATTCGCTCGAGAATTTGATGGAAGCTGTGGACCGTATCCGCAAATTCCTGAATAATCGCTGAATGGAAGTCTCATTCCAGCTCAGAATGGGCCAGCGCACCATGGACGCGGGTGTGAACCTCCCCGACATACCCGTCAGCACCCTCGACCTGCTCCCGGTGCTGCTGCCCTTCGCCAGCGCGATCGTCGATGCCAGCGCAGCCGACGTGGAGGAGGAAGGGAAACACATTTCCTGCCGTGCCGGGTGCGGAGCGTGCTGCCGTCAACTGGTTCCCATCAGCCGGCCGGAGGCTCTTTACCTGGCCGCGCATCTCGACAGCCTTCCTCCGGAACGGCGCGCTATCATCCGCGAACGGTTCCGGGTGGCGGTGGAACGATTGCGGGAAACAGGCATGCGTGAACGGCTGGCCGATTTCGAAGATCAGGGGCAAGACGCGCGCAGAGAAATCGGCATGGACTATTTCCGCCTGGGGATCGCCTGCCCATTCCTGGAGGAGGAATCGTGCGGGATTTACGAGCACCGGCCGATGGCATGCCGTGAATACCTGGTGACGTCGCCCGCAGCCAACTGCGCGGACCCCCATCCGGAGACCATCGACACCGTTCCGCTCTACGCCAAACCTTCGCTTATCCTCTACCGCTTCGGCGACGGCAAAGGAGGGGACCGGCCGCGATTTCTGCCTCTTGTATTCGCGCTCGAATGGGCGGCTGCACATGCGGCGGATACACAGCCGGAGTTGCCCGCACCCGAGATGTTCCGCAATTTTGTCCGGAAAGTGGCGGAATGACCAGGCGAGAGGGTGGCTATTTGCGGTGTTTCTGCCACCAGACTTCGGGCCGCCCGTCGGGCCCGACATGCGGATTCGGCTCCGTCATCAGTCCATATAACTCGGGCCGCCGCGCCCGGATGTAGGATGGCCCCGAAGCAAGCTCCCGTTTTTGGGGATCCAGGGTTGCCACCACGACGTCGTCGCCCAACGTGCGGCATTCGGCGAGAACTTCACCGAACGGATCCAAAATCATGGAGCCGCCCGGCTTTATGGTGCCGCCTTCCACGCCGATCGGATTCGAATAGACCGCAAAGACGCCGTTTTCCCATGCACGCGTGGGCAGCCACCGCATGATCCAGCCGCGCCCTTTCGGCCCGTCGAACTCCTGCCGCAGCCGCACCGGATCGCGTTCGCGGTTGTGCCAGAGTTCGGGGTCGACGGTGCCTCGTCCCGGCATTGGCGAAGGCAGACATCCGGTGACGTGCGGCATCAGGATAATCTCCGCGCCCATCATGGCCGTCAGCCGTGCGTTCTCCGGCAGGTTGTTGTCGTAGCAGATGAGAATGCCGAACCGGCAGCCCAGCAGGTCGAAGACCGTGTAGCGGTCTCCGCACGTCAGGTATTGGCTGATAAAGGCATGGATCTTGCGGTGCTTTGCCACGAACCCGTTTTCGTCGACGACGACATAGCAGTTGTATATCCGGTCGTCTTCGCGTTCCACCAGACCAGCGGCCAGCGCAACGCCGAGCGAGCGTGCAATCTCGACCAGCTTTTCTGTGGAGGGTCCGCCGGGGACGCACTCTGCCAGTGCAAACAGTTCCTCGCGGGACAACTTCTCGAGAAACGTATAGCCGGAAATCGAGCATTCGTTGAAGGAGACGAGTTGCGCTCCCTCTTCGGCCGCCTTTCCGGATAGTTCCGCGATTTTTTCCAGGTTATAGGCTTTGTCGGCGTCGCGCACTTCAAACTGACCGGCGCCTACCCGTATCTCTTTCATCGATATTCCACTCCGCTCAAGCCGGGTATTTTCCTTTGATGTAGTTGCTGAGTTGATTGATGGTCTCAGCCTGAGCTGAGATGATCGAGTTTACCAGGTCTCCGATCGATACCAGCCCTGCCAGCTTGCCCTTTTCGAGGACAGGCAGATGACGAATGCGGTGGCGTGTCATGATGCGCATGCACTCATCGACGGTATGATCCGGCGTCACAGTCACCAGGTCCGTCGCCATGATCTCGTGTACGGTTGTGTCTTTCGACTTTTTGTCTTTCAGAATCACCTTCCGCGCGTAATCGCGTTCGGAAATGATGCCTACCAGGCGGCCGGATTCAACAACGAGCAAAGCGCCAATATCGCGGTCGGCCAGCATAAGCAGCGCGTCATAGACGGTCGATTCCGGCGAAATCGTCCAGGCCTCGCCGCCTTTGCGCCTCAGGATCGAGCATACGGTTTCCACCATTCTGCCAATTGCTCCTTACCCAGACTCGTTACTCTTCATATCAGTCCTCCGGCGCTGCGTCAAGCGAGGCGCTGCCGCCCGTGTGCGCCGCCAGAAGGTATTGTGTGCGTTATCCACTCACGCCGCAGCTTCACAGGGGGCCTGTTGGGCCTTGCCGCTTCTCACAATCGCGCCTGGGCGACTTCCCGGAAACCCCGTTAGGCCCTCTGATACCAGACATTGTCAGGGGCGCGATATGACACATTCAGCCCTGGTGCCGCGACAGGACCCTTCGCACGGCGGGATTCGAACAGGTACGAAAGGATTCCCGTAGTCAACAAAGTCCGCTCGGGAGGGTACTGCTCCTTTCCCGTGACAAACATCTCTTCAATCGAGCGGACGAGACCGTCGAAATGAGGCAGAGGCCGGACTGTCTTGGGACCGAACAGAGTTCGCAGGGGTTCCCGCCGTCCGGGCACGCGGAGCGCAACGGTCCGGCCGATGCGGCTGGGTGTGAGCATAAGCGCCGCGACCTTGAGTCCGTCAATGTACTGGATACGGAAGATCACGGGATCTTTTGCCCGCTCTTTCAAGCTCATGGTGTTGCTGTTGGGGTCGGTTGCGTATGCGGACTCGATCAACGGCTTTGCCCACGCGCCTTGGCCGCCAAGCCATGCCCAGACGGAATTACCCTCAATCATCTCCACTTCTCGAACTCCGGTTTCCCCGCCTTTGCGGCGTTCCACCAGGCACTGCATGGCTTCCAGCATGTGGAATCCGTATGCGTCCAACTGCCCGTGACCAACGCAGCCTACCTCTGTGATCGGTGTCCCCAAAGGGATGTCCAGATCCGGGGCGCGCAGCGACAGCGGCACGCTCGAACCAGCCATCAAAGGGAACCCAAGTTTACGCGACCGGTCAAAGATCGCTTTCGCTTTCATCCAGTCGTAAGAGAAATGTTTATCGAAATACGTGGGAACGCTGGATCCCGAAGCCTCATACAGATCGAGAATCTGGCTGAACATTTCGAAGCGGGGATAGAGGTGCTGCCCCACGTCATTGTACGGATACTGACCCTGCTCGGCGATGAAAAGCACGGCATCCACAGCGAGCTTCTTTCCGCCGAGTGTGAGCGCCTCGGGGATGCTCTGACACACCCGCAAATTGTGCCGGGCGGCCAGGTCGGGGACCATATCGTTCGCGGGCGTTTGCGCCCGGTAGACCGAGACGAGTTGCGTTCGCGGCGGCGTCCAGATGTTATTGGCCGAGTAGCCGCCTAGCAGCCGGCCACAGATCACGTCCGCGTGAGCATACCAGCGGTATTCGGTGACAACCGCCGCCACCTTCATCCGCTTTGGAGCGGGCAATTGCGCGGACGCAAGCACTCCGGCAGAGCCCAGAACTGGCAAATTCAGAAAGGAACGTCGTTTCACGGGCTACCCAAATCTTCTGTTAGACACTTCTTTTCAAGGATGTGCCGGTGTCATCCAGTAATCCCACTGCTTACCGGCCTCCTGTGCAATCAGGGGAATGTCCGCTTCAAGCACCAGCCGCCCGGCAGCAAGCTTTTTCGCGGACTGGGAGATCTTGTGGAGGAAGCCGGCGCGATTCGGATATCGCTCGGCAATGGAGAGCCGGGGGTCGCCGCTGGCCTTGCGTTCCGCGGCTGTTCGTGGGAATACGAACGTAGAACCAATCATGCTGAACAACTCGTCTGGCGCTCCGATAGCCGCGGAGCGGAAGTTCCAGCCGGTGTAGGTCGCCAACGGGACTTCGATTGCCGGCAGCCGTATTCCGGATGTCTCGTTTCCGTCGGAATCTACTTGTGGAAGACGCATTCCATACGCTTTTCCGGCTTTCGGCGGCTCGATTGAGACAACCCCCTTCTCCCGGAAATCAGGACCGTAGTCGAAGCGTCTTGGGATCTGTATCCGAAGCGGTGGGCGAACGCCGGGAATAGCCGGGAACCTCAGCGATTCGAGCGGAACCAGTTGCCCGGCTCGAACCGTGGGGTAACGCGACGGCGGCGGCTCTTCTTCGGTGCTGATCCAGCGATTCATGGCGATTAAGAGCGCACGCATCGACCAACTAAAGTCATTCGCGTTGTGCGGGTAGCTCGTCTTTGCCCGCCCCGGAGGAAAAGCGCCGGGGCCATGCTGTGCGCCGGCGATCAGATAGATTCGAGTCAGGGGTGAAGGAGGAATGTCCTCAGTACCGTCAAGGCTGGTGTGAATGAGAGAGGCGGACCGCCCGTAGTACTCGTAAGAACTGTTTGTGTAGAAGATCCTCGGCACTGCATTCTGAGCGCGTGCGCGCTTCAGGATGCCATCCGTAATCTGAGTTTCGCGATCGAGCTGATCGGTGTCGCTAAAGGGAAAAATGTCGGTGGGATAAAGGAAGTTGAAGTAAGGACGGGCATCTCGCGAAGGCTGTGCAAACCGGTGGTTGAAACTGCCGCGCCCGCCCCCGGCAACGTGCGCCCATACCCCGTCAAACACCTGCCGGTCCTGCTCATCGCTATTGAAGCCATCGTAAAGGAACTTGCGCAGGAAGCGCCCCGACTGTGAGGAGCCGAAACCTATGGAGCGCTTGATATGGCGGTGAAACCCATCGAGTGGACCGTCCGTGGAAGCGCCACCGTACTTCAGAAAGGAAATCAGGTCGCGCGTGGCGGCCAGACCCAGACCGGCAAGCGGCGGATCCTGAGAGCGGTACACGATTTCGTAAATCCTTCCCGCCTCGAAGCAGTCCTTCATGTACACGTGCGTCCGAGAGGGCACGGCACGTCCGTTCTCTTCCGTCGCAAACTGCCAGCGCGCGCGCGGAATCACCTGGCGAGGACCATAAGCGGCATCGCGAACCGTTAGCTGGTTCGAAGGATCGGACGGGTCCAATACCTTGTAAGCAGTGTGCGTGCGGTCCGCCAGATGAATTGTGGTTACACGCTCTTCGGGTACGAAATCCGAACGCACAATTCCAGTAATGGGCTGTCCGCCCTTCCGGGCGATGGGAACGAAAAAGCGAAGCAGATCTTCCTCAGCCGGCACGTCCCATTGCCAGCCCATCCAGAAGAGTGAAAAGCCTTGCTCCATCAGAAGGCCGTCGCCGTAGTGTAGCGGTTTGCGGGGATGAAGCGAAATGGAACCCTTACCGCGATTGAAGAAGTTGAGCAGCGTCTTGCGCCCTCGATTGGGCACCTCATACAGGAGAGTGCCATTCCCCTTTGCCGGGTCTTCCGGAACCAGAGCGTAAAAATCTGCCGAGTACTCAACCAAACCTGCCTTGTTTCGAGGGGCGTAATCGATATCGGTGATGCGGCGGTTTGCGCTTAGTCCGGGATCGGCTGTGAAGTAGATTCTTCCCGAAAGGCACTGATACGGCCCGGTGCGGCCGAAAGGTTTGCCGTTGAGCACCGGAGTTTTCGACACGAGTTCCACCCGGGCTACCGCGCCGTTAAGCAAAGGAACACAGACTGACAAAGCGAGGACCGGAATACCCAGATATCGGTTCACTGAAGCACCCTCAAAACGGAACTGTCCTCTAATTCGCGGTAGTTGTAATAACAATTCATGCCCAGTTGTGCAATGTTATCGCCGATCCCCGAGGCTGGCAACATTGCCAGCAACAATTAGTTTCTCGGGGGTGAAGACGTGTTACGATGCGCCCCAACCAGGTGGGCGAACAGGATGAAAAATCAGATCCCGACGGTCACTAAGACTCTCCGAATGCTGGAAGCTTTTCACGTGCGCGCGCCCGTGGCTCCGTTCAGAGCCGTGACCGCTAGAAATGGCGTGTTAAATCGCGGAAGCTTTCGAGCTTCAGCAGCTTTCCCGGGCCTTCGAGCAGCGCCTGTTTCTCCAGGATCCAGGTGCGTGCATGGGGCACAAAGACGGCGTTCAGCCCCGCTTCCAGCGCGGCGTTGATGTCGGAGCGTGGCGAATTCCCGATCATCCAGGTAACGCCGGGATCCAACTGGCGTTCGGCCACAAGCCGCCGGTAAGACGCGCTGTCCTTCTCCTTCACAATGGCCGTGTGGCCGAAGTAAACTCCCAGCCCCGAACGGTCGATTTTGAGCTTCTGTTCCTCGGGATGGCCTTTGGTGAATAGTGTCAGGTCGTGCCGCGTCACAAGGTAATCGAGCGTATCCTTGACGCCGTCGATCAGCTCCACCGGCTGGTCGATAATCGCACGCGCGAAATCCATCACCTTCTCCAGATCGATGTCGGAGAACTCACGCTCGCACAAGTGCTCATAACACTGTTGCAGATTGCGGCCGAAGTTCAGCGATCCGTAGCCGCGCGTCTTGTTGTTCACCGCCTCCATCTCGTCAAAGATGGTGCGAATCTCTTCCGCTTTGAGCTTCGAGTGGTCCAAATAAGCGACGAACTCGTCAAATGCCCGTTCGAAGTAGATGTTGTTTTCCCAGAGCGTGTCATCCGCATCGATGATGAGGGACTGTCGCATGCCACAAAATCCCAAAGTACACTAAAGCCGTGCGACTTCGAAAAGCGCAGGGAAAGCTGAAAGTAGAGCACAGCATCATCGACGGCGTGCGTGCGATGCTGGAACGGCTGCTCGCGGAAAACCCCGGTGTGCGTGCGGTGATTCCGGGCGTGATCCGGAAAGTCCGGGATGCCAAAGGCGAAGTGCAGGTGCACATCACCGTGCCCGTTCAAAACGGATGGAAAGCCATCGCGTTCAGCGCGGGAGCGCGGCAGGAACTGTTTATTAGCACGGCCCTCGACAAGTCCGAACTCGAAGCGGCGCTGGAACGGGCGAGGCGGCCGTGACGGCAAACCGCCACCTCCAGCTTGATTCGGAAGAGATGCGCGCTATCGGCTACCGCATCATCGATCTGATTGTCGAGCGGCACCGTACGCTGCCGGATCAGCCTGCTACCCACAAAGAATCACCGCCGGAGCTGTCGCGCCGGCTTCACGAGCCGCTGCCGGAGTGCGGCTGTTCGATGGACGCGATTCTCCAACAGGTGCTGGACGATGTTTTTTCAAACTGCTCGCGGCTGGACCACCCGCGCTTCTTCGGCTTTGTGCCATCGCCCTCGAATTTTATCGGCGCCATGGCGGACGCGCTGGCGTCGGGATTCAACATCTTTGCGGGATCGTGGATCAGCGGCGCCGGCGCGGCCGCGCTGGAGCTGGTCACGATCGATTGGATGCGGCAGCTTTGCGGAATGCCCGAGTCCGCCGGCGGAATTTTCGTAAGCGGTGGTTCCATGGCCAACCTGACCGGGCTTGCCCTTGCCCGCCACGCCATGCTCGACGATCGCACCGGCGGCGCAGTCGCATACCTGAGTGATCAAACACACGCTTCGGTGCGGAGGGCACTTCGCGTTCTCGGCTTTCTTCCTTGCCAGATCTCTGAGCTGGCAACGGATGGCAGATTTCGCCTGCGTGTAGAGGATCTCGCGGCGGCCGCCGCCCGTGACCGTAGCGCTGGCAAACGCCCGTTTTGTGTGATCGCGAACGCCGGCACAACCAATACGGGTGCTGTCGATCCGCTGGCGGAGCTTTCCCGTTTCTGCCGGGACGAAAATCTCTGGCTGCATGTCGATGGAGCATACGGCGCGGCGGCGGTTCTTTGCGAACGGGGACGCGCGCTGCTCGAGGGGCTGGAGAGCGCCGATTCGCTCTCGCTCGATCCTCACAAATGGCTTTTCCAGCCCTTTGAAAGCGGTTGCGTGCTTGTTCGCCAGGGGGCCTTGTTGGCCGGCACGTTTCGCGTTCTGCCGGAATACCTCGCCGACATCCACCGCGGCGCCGAGGATGTAAATTTCGGCGATCGTGGCATTCAGCTTACACGCGGTTTTCGCGCGCTGAAGCTGTGGATGACGATCAAGTATTTCGGGCTGGAGGCAATGCGCAAGGCCGTCGTCAGAGGCTTTGAACTGGCCGAGGCGGCTGAAGCGGAAATACGAAAGACGCACGATTTCGAGATTGTCACTCCCGCACAAATGGGAGTTGTCACGTTCCGGCACAGCCGTGCGGCTGACCAGGAGTTCTACCGCCGGCTGGTGGATGGAATGGCGGCCGGCGGGCTGGCGTTTCTGACGTCTACGGTGCTGCGTGGCGAAACCGTGCTCCGGCTCTGCACGATCAATCCCAGGACGTGCGAAGCGGATCTAACCCAAACTCTCGACCGGCTGCGTGAGCTGGCCGCCGGAATGATCGGAAGTGGCTGATCGAACTCCGGTGTGCAGCGCGACAATGCCTCCCGTCAGGCGCAGGAACTGAACGGAATCAAAACCCGCTTCCTCCATTTGCCGCGCCAGCGTTTCCGCGCCGGGGAACTTCCGGACCGATTCCGGCAAGTAACGGTAGGCGTCCCTGGATCCGGAAATCAGGCCTCCCACAGCCGGCAGAATCTTCCGCGAATACAAGTTGTAGAAGGCGCGGAACACTGCATTCGGCGGAGTTGAGAATTCGAGAATCGCGGCCACTCCGCCCGGCTTCAGCACCCGCCGCATTTCGGCAAGCCCGCGCTGGTAATTGGCCAGATTGCGAAAACCGAAGGCCACGGCAATCACGTCGAGCGAGGCATCGCGTAGCGGAAGCGACAACGCGTCCGCCTCGAAGAGCGCCGCCCGCGTCCCTGTCCGCTTCACTTTGCGCGCGGCTTCCGACAGCATCGGGAAGGAAAAATCGCTGCCAAACACTTCGCCGCGATGTTTGTTGGCGAGGGCGATGGTGAGATCTCCGGTGCCACAGCAAATATCCAGTACGCGCACGTTCGGGCGGCGGAGCGGCGGGTGCAGCCGGTTCACGGTTTGCGCGCGCCACCAACGGTCCATCTGAAACGAGAGCAGGTGGTTGAGAAGATCGTAACGGGGCGCGACACGGTTGAACATACCGCGAACCCAGCTCGCCGCCTGTTCCTCTCCGGAGACACCGGGAGGTGTGGTTCCACGGTTCATTTCAGAGCGGACTGCACGGCGGAAAGCACCAATTCCTCATCGACGCCGCTCACCACCCGCACTCTGCCGATCTTTTCCGGCAACACAAAATGAACTCTCCCTTTCACCGTCTTCTTGTCCTGCTGCAAACGTGCAACCAGGGCATCGGCAGAGATTCCACGAAGGGACGGAATCGGTCCGTAGAGGCGCACCGTCTCCAATACCGACAGACATTCGTCCGGGGAAAGCATATCCAGCAGGTTGGCCAGATGAACGGCCGCGTTCATGCCGAAGGCCACAGCCTCCCCGTGCAGGAATTGCGTATAGCCTGTCTCCGCCTCAAGGGCATGGCCGACCGTGTGTCCAAAGTTCAGGATGCGTCGCAGGTCGCCTTCTTTCTCGTCGGCCGACACCACTTCGGCTTTGATGCGGACACATTCGGCAATCATCGATTCCACAACCCGCGGCTCGTGCGCCAGAATGGATTTCGCCTCTTCGGACATCAGGTTGAACAGCCAGGAACTGCGTATCACACCGCACTTGATCACTTCGTAGATACCGGCGCGATACTCGCGTTCCGGCAGGCTGGCGAGCACGTCGGGATCGATCAGAACACAGTGCGGTTGATGGAACCGGCCAACCAGATTTTTTCCCGAGGCGAGGTTGACACCGGTTTTTCCACCGACCGCGGCATCCACCTGGGCCAGGAGTGTTGTTGGCACCTGAATCACCGGTATGCCGCGCATGAAGATCGACGCGACAAAACCGCCAACGTCATTCACGATACCGCCGCCAAACGCCACCACGATGCTGGAGCGGTCGCCGCCGGCGGCGATCATCTCTTCGGCGAGCGTCTCGACGGCGGCAAGGCGCTTATTCTGTTCTCCACCGGGAAAGAACAGAACCTCATGCGCCCGGTCTGTCAATCCACGGCGCAGCCTTCCGCCATACAAGTCCCACACGTCGCGCGTAGTGATGATGAAAATTCTCCCCGCGGAATCCGGCACGTAATACGGCACCCGGGAAAGAATGCCACGCTCGACTTTGGCAAAGTATCGCTGCTGAGGGGTCTCAACAACATAGGAAGGCATATGAAAGTTGTACCATGGGAACATCGGACCGACAGTCGAACACATTACATACGATTTCCTGGTGGTTGGAGCGGGTGTCGCCGGACTCATGGCGGCGATTGAACTGGCACCGGTGGGCAAGGTGCTCGTCGTCGCCAAGGACAGCCTTCGGGAATCTTCATCGGAATATGCGCAAGGTGGTATCGCCGCGGCCTTAAGCGACGATGACGAGGTGGAACTACACGAGCAGGACACCATCGCTGCTGGAGATGGCCTGTGCGACCGCAGTGCGGTGCGAATCCTGGTGGAGGAAGGACCCGCTTCCATCCAACGCCTGATCGAATGGGGTGCTGAGTTTGACCGCGAAGGTTCGCGGCTGGCGTTCGCCCGCGAGGGGGCTCACAGCCGCAGCCGCGTGCTGCATGCGCACGGAGATTCCACGGGGCGCGAGATATCCCGGACGTTATACCAGAAGGCAGCCTCTCTCGAGAACATCACGTTCCGCAGCTTCTCCGCCATTACCGATCTGCTGGTTCGAGACCGGGAGGTGGTAGGCGCCGTAGCCTGTGATCAAGCCGCGAAACAGTCCGTTGCAATCGCGGCGCGGGCGGTTCTGCTGGCCACCGGCGGGTTGGGGCGGCTCTACCGCGACACGACAAATCCCGATGTCGCCACGGGAGACGGCGTGGCAACCGCCTACCGCGCGGGTGCGGAGATCAGCGACATCGAATTCGTTCAGTTTCACCCCACGGCTCTGCACGTCGAGGGCGCGCCGAGATTTCTTCTGTCCGAAGCGCTGCGCGGTGAAGGCGCATATTTGCGGAACGCGGCAGGTGAACGGTTCATGGAACAGTATCATCCTATGGCCGAGCTTGCGCCGCGCGACGTTGTATCGCGCTCCATCATCTCCGTAATCGGAAAAACGGGCGCGCCGCACGTCTTTTTGGATTTAACTCATCTGGATGCCGCGTTTGTGCGCAAGCGCTTTCCACGCATCTACGAAACGTGCCTGCACCACGGTGTCGACATCTCGAAAGAGCCGGCGCCGGTGCATCCCGCGGCGCATTACGCCATGGGCGGAGTACGCACGGATCTGAATGGACAGACCAGTTTACGCAGACTGTTCGCGGCGGGGGAAGTCGCCTGTACGGGTGTTCACGGCGCCAACCGGCTGGCCAGCAACTCTCTTCTGGAAGGCCTGGTTTTTGGCGCGCGCGCGGGCAAGACAATGCGCGCTCTGGCGGATGAAGAGATCCGGATGGGTGAAATTCCGGAGGAGTGCAGTTTCCCGGCTCTGAGTGAAGACAGGCTGCGTGGCATTGCTTCGGAGCGCTGCGGTATTATCCGCTGCCGCAGAGGACTGGAGCAGGCTTGCGCTGAACTTTTGGCCGCCGGCAGTGTCCCCCGGAAGGACGCCGTGCGTGCCCATTACGAGACCAGAAATATGCAGACTGTGACGCTTCTCATCGCCCGCTGCGCGCTGGCGCGGCAGGAGAGCCGGGGCGCGCATTTCAGGGGCGATTTCCCCACAAAAGATACCGCGTTTCAGCGGCACTCTCTTATAACAAACAACAAAAATGAAGTCGAATTCGTCTGAATTCACATCGCGGATACCGATAAGGTCCCGCCAGGTGGCACCTCCGGTGTTTGCATTGGCGATCCTCGCATCGCTTGAAATTGTACAGGTGGGGCCGGAAACCGCACTGTGGGCCACTCCCGCCATTCTGGGCGCGGCCATGCTGATTGCCTGGGCGGCGGAATCGGCCCAGTTCTTCGTGGCGCAAGGTTTCGCGCTCGCCATACTGGCCTGGCTGCAGACGCTGCCCGAGTTCGCCGTGGAAGCTATTCTCGCCTGGAAACAACAGATCCCGCTGCTGCTCGCGAATCTTACAGGGGCACTTCGGCTCTTAACCGGTCTGGCATGGCCGTTGATCTACTTTACCGCAGCGATGTTCTATCGCCGGCGGACGAGGCGTGCACTGGGCCGTATTCAACTCGAAGATGAACATTCCGTCGAAGTGTGTGCCCTTCTTGTACCACTGGCCTACTTTGCTTTCATCTGGTGGAAAGCGTCCCTGGGCCTGATCGATGCGCTGGTGCTGATATTGATTTACGCCGCCTACCTGTTGTTGTTGAGCAAGCTGCCGCCACAGCGCGAGGAAAGCATCGAAGACCTGGAACTGATTCCGCGAAAGATCGTGCTTTCGCCGAAAAATATCCGCCGCCTTCTCATCCTCGGACTCTTCACCATCGGCGGATTACTGATCTATTTCACAGCGGAACCGTTCCTTGGCAGCCTGCTGGCGCTCTCAGCGATGCTGGGAATTCCCAGTTTCGTATTTGTCCAGTGGATCGCGCCGTTCGTGTCTGAGTTTCCGGAGAAAGTGTCGGCGTTTTACTGGGCCCGCACGGTCGAGCGCGCATCGATGGCGCTGATGAATATGGTGTCGAGCAACATCAACCAATGGACCCTTTTGGCCGCGATGTTGCCGATCGTCTTCTCGATCAGCCGCGGTGAGCCTTCCAGCATTCCCTTCGACGGACGGCAGGAACTGGAGATCGTCATGACCCTGGGACAACAACTACTGGGCATGGTGTTTCTTCTAAACATGCAACTGCTCTGGTGGGAGGCTGGAGCGTTGTTTTTCCTGTGGGGAATCCAGTTCGCTTTCTCCCCCGTCGAGACCGGACCGGGACTGTGGGGTTTCATCGCCGGGCGCATTCACGAGTGGGTTACCTATGTGTACTTCCTTTGGGCGGCGGTTGAGGTTGTGCGCATGGTAGTTCGCAGAGAGATGCCGCTTGCCTTCCGGCTGTTTGCGATGATGTGGAGGAGACACGTCCGGGGCGGCAAGGCCGCCATCGAATAATGACCGTGCAACGGCTCATTTGGAGAACCAATTTTGATCGTCACCCTAACGCTCAACCCGGCGATTGACCACAATGTTCTGACAGACCGCCTGGTGTTTGATGACCGGGGTTACATCCTGTCGACGCAGGAATCCGCCGGAGGCCGCGGTATTAACGCTTCCCGGGTTATCCACTCGTTTAAGGGCGAGACTCTGGCGATCGCTCCCTCGGGGGGTGCGTCCGGAAGGCGGTTTGAAAGTCTGCTGAGTTGCTGCGGATACCCTTTCCGTCCAGTTCCGATTCAGCATGAAATTCGAACGAACCTGACGATCACGGACGAGCGGGGACTGACCGTCAAGCTCAACCAACGCGGGGCGCTGATGACCGAGGAGGAACTGAAGCAAGTTGAGGAAGCCGTGATGGAGGCGCTTGCGGGGGCGCAATGGTTCATGATCTGCGGCAGCGTGCCTCCCGGGGTAGAGCCGGGCTTCTACAGCAAGCTGATTCAGAAGGCGAACGAGGTGGGCGTTAGAACGTTGCTCGATACAGACGGGGATCCTCTGTACGAAGGAGTGACCGCGAAACCCTCGGTGGTGACGCCGAATCAGCAGGAAGCCGAGCGCTTGTTGGGCACGGCGCTCCTGACGCGAAACCACTTCTTCGATGCTGCCCGCCGCCTTCTGGGAATGGGGTCCAAGGCTGTCGTGCTTTCGCTCGGAAGCCGGGGGGCGGTGGCAGCGGCAGACGGAAAAATGTTCGAGGTGATTCCGCCGCGCATCGATGTGGTGTGTCCCATCGGCGCCGGGGATGCCCTTGCGGCGGCTCTCACCTGGGCCATGGCAAACGGCAGCGACTTCGCCGATGCCGTACGCTGGGGTGTCGCGGCCGGAACCGCGTCCGCCCGGCTACCCGGGCTCAACTTCGCGTCCCTGGAGCAGGCGCGGCGGGACTACACACAGGTGGAAGTTCTTGAAGTGTCCTGATCAGACTTCCATTTTTTTAGTTGCAGGATTAAAGCGGACGCGCCTTCCTGTCTTCTGAGCTTCCATCGCCATGCATAGCGTGACATTGGTGGCCTGTCCCGCTTCGACGGGTGCAGTGGGCTCCTTTCGAGACCGCACACAGTCCAGAAAATTCCGCATGTGCGCGCGGCTGGCGGGCTCGAAGCTTCCCGGCAGTCTCTTGGTGGCACTGGGCTTCATGTCGACGGCGCTGCTTTCCGGATACACCTCATACCATTCGCGGCCCATGTCCAGGCGGGCTTTTGAGCCGTGGAACTGTTTCAACTGGTCGTTGAACATGTTGTACCGCATCGCTTTATATCCAAGCGTAAACACCGCCAGGTAATTCTCTGGAAACTCGGCGGCCATGGAGACGGTTTCCGGAATCTCGGCGCCTTCGACATTGGGCTTGCCGGCGGCACAGGTCACGGCAGTGGGATAGGTGGAATTCATAAACCACTGGATAGCATCGACCACATGTGCCGCCTGGCCCACCATAATGCCTCCGGAATAATCCCAGAAGTGGAGCCAGTTGAAGTAGCGCACCGGATCGAAGGGACGTTTTGGCGCGGGTCCCAAAAACTGCTCCCAATCGAGTTTGCCTTGAAGGGGCGGCGTGCGTAGAGAAGTCCAGTGGTTCAACCACCAGGAATTCACCAGGCGAACTTCGCCGAGCGTGCCGGAATCGACGATCTGCTTTCCCTCCAGAAACAGGTCGAAGCTGCGTCTCTGCATGCCCACCTGCACGATGCGGTTCGTGCGGCGGACGGCGTCCACCATTCGAAAGCCCTCTTCGATGCTGTGCGCCATCGGTTTTTCGACATATACGTCTTTCCCGGCTTCGACCGCATCGATTGTCATTTGCGCATGCCAATGGTCCGGCGTAGCGATGACAACGGCATCGATCGATTTGTCTTCCAGCATTCTCCGGTAATCGCCGTACGGTTTGGCCCCCGATGACGCGATTTTCAGCCCAGCCTGAAGGTTCGGCTCGTAGACGTCGCACACGGCGGCCATCTCCACGCCGAGCTCCTTAAAATTGGCCGTCAGATAGCGTCCCCGTCCCCCCGAGCCGATGATCGCGCCGCGGATAGCCTCGTTGGCAGCGAGCACGCGTGAGCTCGATATAGCCGTTGCTGCAATAAAGTTGCGCCGATTCATAAAGACCGCTCCAAAATTACCTGTCTTCCCCGAATTTCAAAGTTGCCGGAAAGCACGATTTGTATCGCCTCCGGATAGATCCGGTGCTCTTCTTTTAAGATACGCTCCGACAATGTGCCGGCTGTGTCGGAATCCAGGACCGGCACGGCGGCTTGCAGGATGATGGGACCAGCATCGAGGTGTTCGTCCACGAAATGCACGGTGCAGCCGCTGATCTTGACGCCGTAGTCCACTGCCTGGTGTTGCGCGTCCAGTCCCGGAAACGCCGGCAGCAGCGAGGGATGAATGTTGAGAATCCTCAACGGGTATTCGCGAATGAACGCCGCGCTCAACAGGCGCATATAACCTGCCAGGCAGACCAGGTCGATATTTTCCCGGCGCAACTCCTCGATCAACAGGCGGTCGTAGACTTCGCGGTCGAGTCCGCGGGAGGGGATGCACAGGGCTTTAAGTCCCCGTTCCCGCGCCCGCTCCAGGCCGCGCGCTTCCGCCCGGTTCGAAATGACAAGACCGATGGAGGCATCGATTTTTCCCGCCTCCACGCTGTCCGCAATGGCTTCAAAATTCGAGCCTCGTCCCGACAGCAGAATCCCGAGACGCTTCATTCGTACACCACTCTCGCCTTCACCGCGCGCGGTTGGCGGATAATGGCTCCGATCTGGTGATAAGGCTCCTTGAGGGCGTCGAGAAGGCGCAGGACGGCCCGGAGTTTCTGCGAGCCGACTACCAGAATCATACCCAAGCCGAGATTGAACGTCCGGCGATAATCCTCCTCCGGCATATTGCCGACGCGCTTCAATACCTCGAAGACCGGCAGGACCGGCCAGGAAGCCGCCTTGATGCGCGCAACCAATCCCTTCGGCAGCACGCGGGGCAGGTTGTCGGTGATACCGCCCCCGGTGACGTGCGCCGCGCCCTTCAACAATCCCGCCTCCAGCAGCGCGAGCATCGGTTTCCGGTAGCTGCGATGAACCTTGAGAAGCTCCTCCCCCACGCTACATTTGAGCTCCGGTAGAAAGGTCTTCGGGCTATAACCGGCGACGTCGAACAAAAGCTTTCTGGCGAGGGAGTATCCGTTTGTATGCAGACCATTCGAAGGCAGCCCGATCAAGACATCTCCGTGCTTGATGTTGCCGCCGGTGATCAGCGCGCGGCGCTCCACCGCACCGACGATAAATCCCGCGAGGTCGTATTCGCCCGGCGCGTAAAATCCCGGCATCTCGGCGGTTTCACCGCCGATCAGCGCGCAACCGTTCAGCCGGCAGCCACGCGAAATGCCCGTTACCACCTGTTCGGCCACCGCGGCATCCAGCTTACCGACGGCGAAATAGTCGAGGAAGAACAGGGGCCGCGCGCCCTGCACCAGAATATCGTTCACGCAGTGATTGACAAGATCTTCACCGACGGTGTCGTGCTGACCGGTGAGAAACGCCACCTTCAGTTTTGTTCCAACTCCATCCGCCGAGCTGACCAGCACAGGCTTTTTCCAACCATCGAGCTGAAATCCGGCCCCGAAAGAGCCGATGTCGGTTAAAACTCCCCTGGTGAACGTCGCGCGTGCGAGCTTTTTGATGCGGGAAACGGCTTGATCGGCCTCGTCGATATTCACTCCGGCGTCCCGGTAGCGGACCTGTTTTTTG
This sequence comes from uncultured Acidobacteriota bacterium, assembly GCA_900696665.1. GTDB lineage: Bacteria > Acidobacteriota > Terriglobia > Bryobacterales > Bryobacteraceae > CAADGY01. Next base: position 12,613 of record CAADGY010000231.1, on the reverse strand, counting down.
GGCATGGACTGATATCCTAGTATATTCAGTCTCTTCTGGCGCTTTTCTCCTATGTCCCGAATTCTGGTTACCGGCGGCGCAGGTTATATCGGATCGCATACCGCGCACGTGCTGATGGAACACGGCTTTGACGTGGTTGTCGCGGATGATCTCTCCCGGGGGCACAGGCACAATGTCGCACCCGAACGCCTGCACGTTGTAAGCATGCAGGACACAGCCGCCTTGACGGAGTTGATGACCACCGGGCGCGTGGAAGCCGTGATCCACTTCGCCGCCTACATTGCCGTTGGTGAATCCACAAGGGAGCCGGAATTGTATTTCAACAACAACCTTTCCGGATCTCTGTCGCTGCTTACCGCCATGCAACGCGCCGGTGTGAAACGGCTGGTGTTCTCTTCCACCGCGGCGGTGTACGGCAATCCCATGTCGGTACCCATTAGCGAGGACGCGCCGTTCGCGCCGGTCAGCCCGTATGGGGAATCCAAGGTGATGGTGGAGAAGGTATTGAGGTGGTTGAGCGACTTGCGCGGCCTGAAAAGCGTCTGCCTGCGATACTTCAACGCCTGCGGAGCGGACCCCGCCGCGGGATTGGGTGAGGAGCATGACCCCGAAACGCATTTGATTCCTCTGCTGCTTCGAGCCATCAGGGCCGGGACGCCTATCACGATTTTTGGGGACGACTACGATACTCCCGACGGCACGTGCATCCGTGATTACATCCACGTTCGCGATCTGGCGGAAGCACATGTGCTTGCTCTCGAATCCCTCCTTTCCGGCGGGGAATCCGATGTGTTCAATGTGGGCACCGGCTCCGGCTATTCGGTGATGGAAGTTCTCCGAACGGTAGAAAAAATCGTCGGCAAGCGGGTACCCTATACCGTCGGGGCGCGGCGTGAGGGAGATCCTCCCGTGCTGGTCGCCAACCCGGACCGGCTACAGCGAAGTCTTGGCTGGTCGCCACGTTCGAGCAGTCTCGAAACCATCGTGCGCAGCGCGTGGGAGTTCGAACAAAAACGCGCTGCTGCCGGCTGATCTCACACCACGACGTCAACGCCGATCGGATCGTGATCCGACAGTGGAACCGCACGCTCCTCCCGGAAGGCGTGCAGAACGGTGGGGTTTTTGCACTGGAGTCCGCGCGCCGCGAACCAGTCGAGCTTTAACGGGCACTTGCCGCCGTGGTTTCGAAGAGCCCATCGAATAAAGTGAAAGCACCACGCCGGAACCCACTCGCCCAGGTTCTTGTTCGCCCGCTCATCGGCGATGCAGAAGCCGGCGGTGCGAACACCCAGCAGGTTTGAAGAGCGGTAATCGAATCCACGATTCTCCAGGAGCTGAAACAGGTCCCGCTCGAACCGGTGATACGGATGCAGGTAGTGGTTCCGGATCACGTTGCCGACGCCCATCAATACGCGGATCGCGAATCCGATAATCGCGTGAAGCGCCCGCGAGGAGTTGTAGGTGCTCGTATTCCAGTCTCCCCCGATGATGGCCGGACCTTCCGGCGGGATGGCATCGAGCAGCAGCCGCATCTGTTCGTACCGGTGCCGCTGCGTGGACTGCGCGTCCAGATGAACCGCGGCGGCCGTGACGCTGGAATCGGGGAACCGGATTTCCGCCAGCACCGCTGTTTGAGATCCGAGCCGTTTTTCGCGCCCACGCATTTTGTCCCGCCCATTCGGGAATAAAACGGCCCGCACGTTTTCGATCGGATAGCGGCTCAGGATGGCGTTCCCGTGCAGGCCGAGCTTGTTTTCTCCCTGCGCTTCGTATTCAGCGCCTGCGCCTTTCGTCAGATTCAGGTAACAGGGCGCGAACACGTATTGCATACCCAATTCCCGTGCCAGCAAGCGAGGGATGTCCCGATTCGCGGAACGCGCCATACCGATATCGAGCTCGGTCAGCAGCAGCACATCCGCTTTGCTCAAGTAGGGGTCGCACTGAAGCGCTTCGATCTGCCGTTCCACTTCTGTTCCCCGCTCCAGATTCCAGGCGACAAACCGGTAGGAGGGTTGTGCCTCTGCCGTATGCTTACTGAAGTCACCGGTGCCGAGGGTGGAAAGTACGGTTTCGATGGATGGTAGCAGTTTGCGGTAGAGCGGATGAGCAAGGAGTTCCTTCGTGGACTCACACTTGGCCAACTCCGCAAAATGAGGTGCAAGCCTGCCCCGGACGAATTCATGGAGATCGCTTACTTCGGCAAGCATCGCAGTGTGTCAAAACCCCGCGGGCCCAAGCGGTGTCTAATCTGTTTCAGGAACCAGATGCGGGGAACTTTCATTATCGTATTGTTGCCTATGCTCGGGGCGGCGCCTGGCCAGCTTGCCGCCCAGGAGCAGAAGTGCTCGGTGGAGGGACGGGTGATGGACGCCGCCACGGGCGAACCCCTTCGGCGGGCTACAGTGATTCTGCGGACAACGGAGGGCCGGGTGAACCCTTACTCCGCCAGAACGGGCCCATTAGGGCGGTATGTCATTCCGGGCGTCGAGCCGGGGCGATACCGTTTGCATGCGCAACGCGATGGATTCGTGCGGCAGGAGTATGGCCAGAAGACCACTGAACGGTCCGGTGTCCCGGTCGTCCTGACCGCGGGCCAGGACTTGAAGAACGCCGATTTCCAACTGATCCGTTCGGGTGTTATCAGCGGACGGGTGATGAACGAAGACGGTGAACCTGCGCCCCTCGTCCGCATTCAGGGCTATCGCCGTGCGTATGTACAGGGCAGGCGGCAGCTCATGCCGGTAGGAATGGCGCTGACCAACGATTTGGGAGAATACCGGCTTTTCGGTCTCCAGCCGGGAAGCTATTACGTGAGCGCCGTGAGCTCGCAGAATACCGCGGGCATGGTTTTCGGACAGGGCGCGGCGGCCAGCGGCCGTATGGCTGCTCCGCCGGAAAGCGGCTATCCACCACTGTTTTATCCCAATGCTCTCGACGTCCGCCAGGCGGCTCAAATCCAGGTAACGCCGGGCAGCGAAGCACGCGGCACCGATTTCCGTTTGCTTCCAACCAGCACGGTAAGGCTGCGCGGGCGGATCGACGGCCTTCCCACAGAGATGAGGGGACAGGCGATGATCACCCTGGTACCGCGTGAGGAGCTTGTCGTAAACTTTGCAAACCGGACAAATGTCAGGGCCGATTCCCAAGGCAATTTTGAGATTCGCGGCGTGGTCCCGGGTGATTATACGTTAGCGGCGGAAGTCTTCGAGCAGGGCAAACGGCGGAGTGCGAGGCGTGTCATCCAAGCCGGCACCGCCGACCTGGATGATATTGTCCTGACGCTGGCCTCGCCAGTGTCCCTTAGCGGGTACATCCGCACGGAGGGGGGAGGCGCCATCGACCTGAGCCGGATTCGCGTGTATCTCCAACCTCTCGAGCCGGCTCGCCTGGGAGGCGCAGGAACGGGTGAAGTAAGATCCGACGGCTTGTTTGCGGTGGAGAACGTCGTTCCCGGCCGGTATCAAGTGTATGTCATCCACCATTCAGACGAGTTCTATCTGAAGTCGGTGCGGATGGGGAACCAGCAAATAGCGGGCGGAGAACTCGATCTTAGCTCCGGCGCCGCTGCCGCCCCGCTGGAACTGGTGCTGCATGCCGGCGCGGGTCAGGTGTCCGGCATGGTAATCAATCCAGAAAACAGCCCTGCCCTGGGCGTAACCGTGGTCGCGATTCCTGCGGAATCCCGCCGCAACGAATCACGGCTGTACAAGCCGGTTGCCTCGGATCAAAGCGGCCAGTTCACCCTCAAGGGGCTCGTTCCAGGCGAATACAAGTTATTCGCCTGGGAGGAGATTGAACCTGGCGCGTATCAGGATCCGGAATTTCTGAAACCGTTCGAGTCCCGCGGAAAGGCCATTACCGTGGCGGAGAACGGCCGGGAGTCCGTTCAATTGCAGATGATAACGGCTGACAGCCGGTGACCTATCCGATCCCGCTTGCTGACGCTCGCGGCTCCGTTTCTGAACCGCCCAGCCCCATGGCGGCTTGCGCATCCACAACTGCGATGGCTGCCATATTGACGATGTCGTTCACCTCGGCGCCTCGCTGAAGCACGTGTACCGGTTTGGAGAGGCCCATCAGAATCGGGCCGATCGCCTCGGCGCCTCCAATCCGCATCAACAGCTTATAGGCGATGTTTCCCGCTTCCAGGCTGGGAAAAATCAAAACGTTTGCACCGCCCTTGAGAGTACTGAAGGGATAAGTCTGGTCGATGATTTCCGGGACTACGGCGGTATCGGCCTGCATCTCGCCATCAACCATGATCTCCGGGGCGCGTTGCTTTACGATGTCGACTGCCCGCCTGACTCTCTCGGATAACGGATGGCGCGTGCTGCCGAAATTGGAAAACGAGAGCATCGCTACGCGAGGCTCGATATCGAAACTTTTCGCCATGTAAGCAGCTTCGAGAGCAATCTCCGCGAGATCTTCCGAAGACGGCTCTATGTTCACCGTAGCATCGGCAAAGAAGTAGATTTTGCCCTGCGGGGTAATCATCATGTACACACCCGCAACGCGTTTCAGGCCTACGCGCGGGGGAATCACCTGCAATGCGGGCCGGATGGTATCTGGGTAGTGCTGCGTCAGCCCAGCGATCAGCGCGTCCGCATCGCCCATGTGCAGCATCATAGCTCCGAACGCCGTTCTGTTCTGAATCAGGACAGCGGCTTCGTTTCTCGTCACTCCCTTGCGCCGGCGCAGCCGGTAAAGCTCTTCGCTGTAGGCGCTCATACGCGGGAATGTTCGCAGATCGACAATGGTGACGCCCTGTAGATGAAGCCGCAGCGATTCGATTTGCTGGCGGATCTTATCCTCGCGCCCGATCAGAACCGGTGTAGCGATTTTCTCATCCAGAAGAATCTGTGAAGCACGCAGGATTTTTGCCTCCTGCCCCTCCGGAAATACTACGCGCTGGGGATGCCGCTGCGCTTTGTGAATCATCACGCGCATCACCTCCACCGCTTTTCCGAGCCGCCGTTCCAGTTGATCCTTGTATTCCCCGATATCGATAGGCGACTGCGCTACCCCGCTATCCATGGCGGCCTGCGCGACGGCGGAGGCTACCCAGATGAGCACCCGGGAATCAAACGGCGTCGGAATAATGTAATTGCGTCCGAAGTGCATGCTCTCCACGCCGTAGGCGCTGCGTACGGCGTCGGGAACATCTTCCTTTGCAAGCGAGGCCAGCGCTCGTGTGGCCGCGAGTTTCATTTCGTCATTGATCGCCGTGGCACGCACATCCAAGGCCCCGCGGAAGATGAACGGGAAACCAAGCACGTTGTTTACCTGGTTCGGAAAATCCGACCGCCCCGTCGCCATGATCAAGTCCTTCCGGGTGGCGATGGCGACATCGTAGGCGATCTCGGGATCGGGATTCGCCAGGGCGAAAACGATCGGGTCCGGCGCCATGGAGAGCAGCATTTCAGGGCTGACGCAGTTCGCCGCGGAGAGGCCGAAAAACACATCCGCGCCTTCCATGGCCTCGGCGAGGGTTCGCAGGCCGGTTTCCCGGGCGAATCTCTCCTTGTATGGATTCATGCCTTTGGTGCGGCCTTTATAAACGACGCCGTTCGTGTCGCACATGACGATATTTTCGCGGCGGATTCCGAGCCGGATATAGTGTTCCGCACAGGCCAGTCCGCTTGCGCCGGCGCCGTTGAATACAACCTTCACCTCGTCGATGCGTTTGCCCGTGAGTTCCAGCGCGTTCAGCAGGGCGGCGCCCGAAATAATGGCGGTGCCGTGCTGATCGTCATGGAAGACCGGTATCTGCATCGTGCGCTTTAGCTCTTCTTCGATTTCGAAGCACTCCGGCGCTTTGATGTCTTCGAGATTGATGCCGCCGAAAGTGGGCTCCAGAAGCTGGCAGACGCGGATGATCTCTTTCGGATCGCTTGTATTCAGCTCGATATCGAAGACATCGATATCTGCGAACCGTTTGAAGAGCACGCCCTTGCCTTCCATCACCGGCTTGCCGGCGGCTGGACCGATATTTCCCAGACCCAGGACAGCGGTGCCGTTGGTGACCACGGCCACCAAATTGCCTTTCGCTGTGTATTTATAGGCAAGGGACGGATCTCGCTGGATCTCGAGGCAGGGAACGGCAACGCCCGGTGTGTAGGCGAGACTCAAATCGCGCTGAGTGCGGCAGGGTTTAGTAGGATGAACAGCGATCTTCCCGGCGGGTGCAGAGGAATGGTATTCGAGTGCATCCTCGTTACGAATGCTCATGAAACAATCCTTTCTATCCACTTGATTCTCACTCTTTTGCCAAGAGGGCGCATCCGCCCTTCCGGATGGAATTGCCGCCCTTCGCCCGATGCCGGTCACCAAACTTTGGAACGGAACTATTCCAGCCCATCGATGTTAGGGTAAGCGGGTTGGCTTCAATTACTTACATTTGTTATTGACTGCGTCAAGACACCGCTTGAAGGCTCTCCATTTGGCCTGATCCGGCATATCGTGCGGGTATCATCAGAAGCGCGATGGCGCCGGAACCATCCGGTGCGGCTGAACAAGCCTGAGCAACCGCCCGCCTGCCTGACAAACTCCGTTTGTTTTGTTACGGGCGGAGTGTGGGCAGAGTCACCTGCCCGGAAAATCCCGGGCATATCGGAGCAACAAAGGGAAATCAAGCAAATGACTATTTACCCATTGGTAAAGACCACCGCCGGCACTGGGGTCGCCACTGCATTGTCCTGCGTGGATGGCCGGCAGACGGCCAACAAAGTGCGTATTCAGGCGCATTCGTCCAATGCCGGCAGTATTTGGCTCGGCACTTCCGCGAACATGACCAAGGACACGGCAATCGCAGAGTTGACTCCCGGGGCTACGGAATGGATCGGGGATGAGACGTATGGAAACGTCGTCAGCATCCCATCGCTCTTTGTTCTGCGGGACGCAGCCGGTGAGGCCACAGACAGTGTATTGGGGGCGGCGTTCGTCCGATGAAAACCAATCCAGTGCATCTCTTCCTGTTTCTGGCGCTGCTGTGCTCGCCGCTGGCCGCCCAGCGGTCCAGCAGCACCAACGCTACTCATATAAAAGGCTGGCCGCTTGTGGGAACACCCACGGCGGGACAGACGTGGTGCCGTGACGGCGCCAACAAACGATTTGTGCCGTGTAGCGGTGGGGGCGGGGGCGGCGGCGTCAGTTTCGGCGACGCGGCGCCCCCGGCCAACTGCACCGCAGGACAGTTGTACCTGCGTCCCAGCCAGCAAAGCATCTATCTGTGCACGAGTGCGAACACCTGGTTTCCTTTCCTCATCAGTAACCCGGCGCCGTCCCTCCAGATATCCGCTACGAATGCGGTTGTCATGGATCGGGACACGGGACGGGTTATCTGGGGCAAAGAAGAAAGCGCAGAGCGTGCACACGCCAGTACAACCAAGATGATGACCGCCTTGCTGGCTGTAGAGTACGATCCCGAACTGGACGATCTGATCACCGTGGCAGCCTCCCACCTGATCGGAGGCACTACCGCGGGACTGGTGTCCGGGGAAAAAATGGTGATGTCGGAAATGCTGCGCGGGTTGCTGCTTCCGTCCGGCAATGACGCGGCTGCCGCGATTGCGGACCACGTTGGCCGCACGTATCTGGGTGGGGATACGTCGACGGGCATCAGCAACTTTATCAATCGGATGAATAGCCGTGCGGTTGAACTGGGACTATCCCACACGCACTTTGCTAACGCGAGCGGTTTGGACGCCGCCGGCCATTACTCGAGTGCTTATGATTTGGCGAAACTCGCGTCGGAGTTCATCGATCGTCCGGAACTGGCGGCGATTGTCAGCGACAACACGTACCGCGGCCAGGGAACCGTCGGCGGTTCACCGAACTACCACAAGTGGATTCAGACCAATGAAGCGCTGTGCGCATATCCCGGAACCACCGGCGTAAAAACCGGCACCACGCCCGAAGCGGGGGAAGTGCTGGTTGCCACCAACACAGTGGGCACCACGAACCTGATCGCCGTAGTGATGAACTCGACAAGCCGATATACCGATGTGTATTCCCTATTCGACTACGGGCATCAAGACATGGGATCCACCGGCACAGCGATGAGTTCCTGCCAGGAAAACAGCTCGCTGGTGGCGTTCAGTGGAACATGGAACAGTTCCGGGTGGTTTAGCGTGTACGACCAGGGGTATGCTATTTTCTCCAGCGCTACGAACGCTACAGCTACGATAACCTTCTCGGGCACCGGGATCGACCTGGTCGGATACAAGAGCGGCACCAAAGGGATTATCGAAATCAGCCTGGATGGGACGGTGGATGCCATGGTGGATTTGTATAATCCGACACCCGTCTCCGGGCAACTTCTGTACTCCAAGCGGGATCTGGCTAAGGGTACTCACACTCTAAGAATCCGGCTCACCGGCACCAGGAATGCCGCATCAACCGGAAATACGTTCGACTTCGACGCGTTCCGGATCTACCGCTGATGGCGTGTGCCGCGGGAATGGGGGCGGCTTCGGCCGTCCCCGAATTTGAGCCGCTTGTGAAGATCCTTCATGGGTAAGGCTCAAGCTGGAGATTACGCGTCAGATCGGGTGGGTCCTCCTGCACGCGTTGGCCGGCAGCGAGAAGCGCATCGTTCTGACCTTCGATCTGAACTTCGGTGAAATCATGGCGCTGTCCGGCCATGCAAGCCTCTCCGTCATCCTGTTCCGCATGAAAAATCAGACGCCACGCGTGGTGACACCCCGGCTCTTACAGGTGATCCAGAATGCGAAGAACAACTCCTTGCCGGCGCGTTTGTGATCGTCGAGGACCACGGCTTATCGCTTGCGGCGTCTGCCGATCGGTTCGTAGCCATTTCCGCCTGACTGGCAGGTTCTGGTCCTGCTGACAAAGGTCGCTGGCGAGCTAGGACCGTTCCGGTAAGCCCTTTACTTTGAATGGTGAGCGCGGAAGGAATCGAACCTTCAACCTACTGATTAAGAGTCAGTTGCTCTGCCAGTTGAGCTACGCGCCCGTAGTTTGGGTGGGACGCACTCATTGTAACACGCGCTTGCGCCGGGCCGTGATCTCTTGCCATCCTAAGTTACTTCATGACTCCTTTACCCCGCCTGAGGTGGTGGATCTGCGGTCTACTGTTCCTCTCCACCGTCATCAACTATATCGACCGCCAGACTCTGAGCGTGCTCGCGCCTTATCTGAAAGTCGAGTTCAATTGGACCAATACCGATTTCGCCCTGATCGTAATCGCCTTTCGAATCGCCTATGCGTTCGGCCAGACGGCGTCCGGGCGCGCTATCGATAAGCTCGGGACAAGGAGGGGACTTCTGCTTTCGGTCACGTGGTATTCGGTGGCCTCGATGATCACCTCGATGGCGGTCGGGCTGAAGAGTTTTGCGGTTTTCCGGCTCCTTCTGGGATTGGGTGAATCCGCCAACTGGCCCGGCGCCGCGAAAGCGGTCTCGGAGTGGTTTCCCAAAAATGAGCGGGGGTGGGCCGTCGCGATCTACGACAGCGGATCGTCGGTGGGAGGCGCGATTGCGCCGATTCTGGTTATATGGCTGCACCAGACGTTCGATAGCTGGCGGCCGGCTTTTCTCATCGTCGGATCTCTCGGGCTCATCTGGCTGCTCGCCTGGAGCCGCCTCTATTATCCCCCCGCCACGCATCCCTGGCTGACCCCGCAAGAGCGATCCGCTATCGCCGTTATGCACGAAGAAGAGCGCCGGACCGAAATGCAGGCGATCCAAACGCCCGAGCAGAACTCCGGCCAGGACAAGCCCAGTATCGGCCGATTGCTCTCTTTGCGCACTACGTGGGGAATCATCTTCGGCAAGTCGTTGACCGACCCCGTGTGGTACTTCATTACAGACTGGTTTGCGATTTACCTTGTTTCCAAAGGATTCCGCCTGGAAAACACGCTCATTGGATTCTGGGTTCCGTTCCTTGCCGCGGATCTCGGAAATTTCTTCGGCGGTGGGTTCTCCAGCTATCTGATTAAGCGAGGCTGGAACGTGGTCGATGCAAGGAAGTTCGTCATCCTGATAACGGGGCTCGGAATGGCGCTGCTTGCGCCGGCGGCATTCACTTCTAATTTCGCTGCCCTTATTGGCCTGTTCGCACTCTCCACGTTCAGCTATGCGGCCTTCTCGACAATGTGTCTGGCTCTTCCGGCCGATCTGTATCCCAGCAGTACTGTCGCTTCCGTCAGTGGAATGAGCGGAACAGGCGCCGGCATCGGTACCATCATTTCGACGTTCCTGATCGGGTGGGTCTCAGACCGCTACTCGTTCGGCCCAATCCTGGTGGTGGCGAGCATGGTGCCCCTGGTTGCAACGGCTTTTGTGTTTCTGCTGGTCCGGCGGGGACCACAGCCATCCAGTGTCAGTTGACGGATACCCGCTTGATGTAGTCGAGCCGGGGGAACTTCGTTTCCAGATACTCGTTGCCGCGGGTCTCAATGAGGCTCGGGTCCGGGCCGTTGCCCCGCGGCGGCATCTCGCCGTACGAGTTGTAGAGGCTCTCGACGACATCCATTCCGGAAACAACTTCGCCAAAAGGCGCGAAGAGGTTCTTGTCCAGTTGCTTGTTGTCCCGCAGGTTGATAAAGACCTGCGTCGTGCGCGATGCCGGTCCCGCTGCCGCAAACGCCACCGTACCTTTGCGGTTGCTCTGTTTCGGAGGATCGTCCAGAATCCGGAGATTGCTCCAGAGCCGCGAAACGGCGGGATCTTTGTTGATGCCCCACTGGACAACAAAGTTACGCACAACGCGGTGAAAGCGGGATTCGTTGTAAAAGCCGTCCCGAATCAACTCGTAGAAACGGTCTGCGCCGCGCGGCGCCCATTCGCGATGCACCTCGATAACGAAGTTGCCTTTCGATGTCTCGAACGCCGCTTTGTACTGGTCCGGCGGCTTCACGGGAGTCTTGGCCTTCGTCGCCTCCGCTTTGTCGCGTGTGGAATCCGAGCAGCCCGTCAACGCAAGGCCCATCAACAGAAACAATGTTCCAGAAATGCCGCGGCCGCGAATCAATTGTGTGTCTCCCGGAATTACTTTACCATCCAAGTTGGGGGTGGCGGATGGGCCTGCTCTATCTTGTGGCCGTATTGCTGGCGGGTACACCACTGTATTCTGAAACAGTGATAGAGGCATCGAAGCTGGTAGATCTCACCTACGCTCTGGACGAGAACACCGTTTACTGGCCCACGGGAAAACCGTTCGAATGGCGAAAAGAAGAATGGGGAATGACGGCGGAGGGCTACTGGTACGCCGCCGCCAACTTCTCCGCAAGCGAGCACCTGGGCACGCACCTGGACAGCCCGATCCATTTCGGAAAAGACCAACTCACAGTGGACCAGATTCCGCTATCGAAACTGGTTGGAAAAGCGGTGGTATTGGACGTGACCGGTGCCTGCAGCCGGGATGCGGATTACCGCCTGACAAGTTCAGACATTCGCACATGGGAAGACCAGCATGGACGCATACCGGACGGAGCGATCGTCTTCGTCCGGACGGGCTGGTCGAAATTCTGGCCGGATCGCAAACGCTACCTCGGAAGCGATAAGGATGGGGATACGGCCAACCTCCATTTTCCAGGCATTTCCGCGGAGGCCGCTTCGATTCTTGCGGAGAGGAAGATCCATGGAGTCGGGATCGATACGGCGAGCATCGATCACGGACCCTCCACCGATTTTCCGGTTCACCGCATTCTGAATGGAGCTGGAATCTACGCGTTGGAGAATGTCGCCAATCTCGAACAACTACCGCCCACAGGCACCTCCGTTTTCGCATTGCCAATGAAGATTAAAGGCGGTTCAGGGGCGCCGGTTCGCATCCTGGCGATTCTGCCCTGAGCGGTTCCACGGGCGCTGATTCCCAAGCGCGTAGATACCTTGAGGATGCGGTCTGTATCTACAATAAGTAGTGACAGCCTGCCCAGATGGATTCAACGGCATTCCAGATCATTGCTGTACTCGCCATTGTCGTTCAGGGCTTCTTATTGTTTCTGTTCTTCTTCGAACCGGGAATAGCCTACAAAATCCGCAGATCGCCGTCCGTACGCCTGGATTCCGACGAGTTTGGGCGCATGATCCAGGTTTTGACGGACGCGCACATTTTTAGTGGGAACAAGATCGAGGTTTTGACGAACGGTGAGGTTTTTTACAAGGCGGAGTTGGAAACCATTCGTGCCGCTCAGCGCACCGTCAATCTGGAGGCCTACATTTTCCAGAGAGGCGAGGTGACCCGGCGCTTTGTCGAGGCGCTGGCGGAGCGTGCGCGGGCGGGCGTCAAGGTTAATGTAATCCTGGATTCGATCGGGAGCATGACCACGTGGCGCAGCTATTTCAAAGAACTCCGGGAGGCAGGCGGGCGTGTTGTCTACTATAACCCGCTGCGCTGGCACCATATCGTACGGTTCAATAACAGGACACATCGCGAATTAATCGTTGTCGACGGCTCGGTGGGGTTCATCGGCGGCGCGGGGTTCGCGGATCGCTGGCTGAAAAAGAAGGGAAATCATCTGCGGTGGCGCGATACGATGTTTCGCGTTCAAGGTGAAGTGGTGATGGGCCTGCAATCTACGTTCGCCGAAAACTGGGTGGAGGCGTCCGGAGAAATCCTTACCGGGGACGGCTATTTTCCCCGGTGCGAG
>CAADGY010000230.1 GCA_900696665.1 uncultured Acidobacteriota bacterium | reverse complement strand
GCGCCTCTCCGCGACCATGATATTCAGAACACAACTGAAGCTTCGGCCCATTTTTGAATCGTAAATCGCAAATCGTAAATCCAGAATTCCCTCCATGCCTTACGAGTTCAAAATCCAGCGCGTGGTCGAGTTCAACGAAACCGACATGGCGGGCATCGTCCACTACGCGAACTTTTTTCATTACATGGAAGCTGCCGAACATGCCTTCTTCCGGTCGCTGGGGTTCTCGATCTGGACCCAGCACGTCGAGCCGCCGGTGGGCTGGCCGCGCGTTCATGCGGAGTGTGATTTCAAATCGCCGTTGCGGTTCGAGGATGAAGTGGAAGTCCACCTGCTCGTGGCGGAGAAGAAGTCCAAGTCGCTCACCTACCGGTTTCGCTTTCGGAAGCTGAACGCGAAACCGCCGCTCGAAGTGGGCCGCGGCCTGGTGACCGCGGTTTGTGTCACCCAACAGCACGGCAAGATGGTATCCACCCCCATCCCCAAAATCATTGCCGACCAGATCGAGGTCGCGCCGCCGGAGCTGCTGCAGTGAAGCCGTGGCGCAAGCCTTCTGGGTTGCATTTCAACTTTTGAGACACCTGCAGCTTTTACCAGTCCGCCGTTCTGCCGGAGAGGCGGCTGGTAAGCCGCCTCTCCCGCCTCCAGCCTGTCCCGAAAAACGCATTGGACATCACCGTCGGAATCGCTAGAGTCCCCGCACCTTTTTATGAAAAGCAACCTGGCCAACATGGTTCTGACGGTGCTGCTGGCGGTGAGCCTGCTGTTGTCGGTGGTGTTCTGTCTGCAATTCATGTTTCGCATCCGTGAATACCGCTCGATCACCGGACAGATCAGCGGCATCAACGCCTATCGCACCAGCGTCCAGCAATTGGCCGCCGAGTGCCTCCAATACAGCGAGAAGAACAGCGCCATCAATCCCCTGCTCGAATCCGTGGGGTTGAAACCCAAAAACGCGCCCGCCGGCACCCGACCCGGCACCAACTGAGTCTATGAGCGACCTCGAATCGTCGAAAACCCCCGCGGCGGACACCTCGGAATTGCGCCAGCTTTGCGCCTCCCTGCAACGTCAGGTCACCACCCTGCTGGTTGCCGTATTCGTGTTGAGCGGGACGCTGACCGTTTTCCTGTGGCGGCAGGCGCGTTACGCCCGGGCCGATCTGGAAGTCCTGAAGCCACCGGCGGCGCACATGATTCAATCCTTCAAGCAGGAGAAACTGCTCATGGACGACTTCGTGGCCAAACTGGCTGAATTCGGCAAAAAGCACCCGGACTTCGCGCCGATTCTGACCAAGTACAAGATCCAACCGGCGGCCGCGCAACCCGCCGCCGTGCCCGGCATCACCTCCGCGCCGCCCGCGATCGCGGTCCCCCCGCCCGCGCCCAGCTCGACCACGCCGAAGAAGTAGGCTTTGTATTTCGCCGCTCAGGCCGAGATTCCCTCCACCACCTTCCCGAACACATCGGTCAGCCGGAAGTCACGGCCCTGGTAGCGATAGGTGAGCCGCTTGTGGTCAATGCCGCAGAGCCGCAGCATCGTGGCGTGCAGATCGTGGACGTGCATGAACTGATCGTCCTCGATGGCGCGATAGCCCAGTTCATCCGTGCTGCCCCATGTCAATCCGCCTTTGATACCGCCGCCGGCCAGCCATACGGAGAACGCGAGGATGTGATGGTCGCGGCCTGAACCCTGGCCCATCGGCGTGCGGCCAAATTCGCCGCCCCACAAAATCAACGTGTCGTCCAACATGCCGCGTTGCTTCAAATCCTTCACCAGCGCCGCGCTGGCCTGGTCGCAATCTTCGGCGCCCCATTTCATCCCGTTCTCAATGTCGCCGTGATGATCCCAGGCGCGATGATAAAGCTGGATGAAGCGCACGCCGCGTTCCGCCAGGCGGCGCGCCAGCAGGCAGTTCGAGGCGAAGCTGCCGTCGCCCGGATTTTTTACGCCGTACATTTCGAGCATTTCTTTCGGCTCGCTCTTGAAATCGGTCAGCTCCGGCACGGAGGTTTGCATCTGAAACGCGAGTTCGAGCTGGCTTATGCGCGTCTGGATTTCGGGGTCAATGGTGTCCCCGGCGAGAATGCCATTCATGCGTTTGATTTCCTCGACGACCTGCCGCTGCGTGCTTTGGCAAACACCTTCTGGATTGCCGACGTAATGTACGGCATCGCCCTTGGACTGAAATTGAATTCCCTGAAACTTGCTGGGCAGAAAGCCCGCGGACCATTGCCGTGCCGAGACGGGTTGCTGGCCGGTTCGCCCCGCGGAGGTCAACACCACGAAGCCCGGCAGATCGTCCGTTTCCGCGCCCAAGCCGTAGAGCAACCACGAACCCATGCTGGGCCGGCCTTTGATGATCGAGCCGGTGTTCATGAAAAAGTGGGCGGGGTCGTGGTTGATCTGCTCGGTGTGCATCGAGCGGATGATGCAGATGTCGTCGGCGATGCCGCCGATGTGCGGGAACAGGGTGGAGATTTCCTGGCCGGATTGTCCCCACTGCTTGACCTCGCAGAACGGGCCGCGCGCCTTGAGGGCGGTGTTCTGCAACTGGGCGAGTTGCT
>CAADGY010000229.1 GCA_900696665.1 uncultured Acidobacteriota bacterium | reverse complement strand
TCCCAGTAGCTAAGTGCTGCCACATTTCCCTCACTTTCTCTTATTCGAGCGGCTGCGCGCTTGGCACAAGGCATTTCCCGCAGCCGGCTCACCGCTCCGAAGTGCACGCAAGAGGCCATAGACCGGGTACGAACACCTACGCGGTGAGCAGGACGGTTTCGCGTTCACGCTGCCCAATGGTGTCCATGGCCTTCAGTACTCGGGAATGCAGACCTAGCAGAGGATCCACCAACCCCGGCGGAGCCCCTCCCTCGATCAGCGATTCCGCGCTGCGCAGCATTGCGGTAGTGCGCCGGTGATCGCCGGAAAGCGAAATCGCCAACGGCATAAAAACGGCTGCACCGCGCTGGAATACGATGGCTTCCAGTAGCAAAACCGGATCGTCCACGAAAAGAACCGCGCAGGGCCCCAGGTTGACACGCAAGTCCCGCTTGAGTCCCGCTGTTATATCCAGTTGCGCCGGAACGCGTAGATTCTGTTTGGCCAGTGCGCGCTTCACTGCCTGGAGTGCGTTTTCATGAGATTGCTCGATTGTAAAGGTAACAACGGGCGATCCTTGGAGCATGTCACTGACGGTCACAGCAATCGCCGGTCCAGATTCTACACGGTCACATCCTTAAGCTTTTGCGCGATTCCGCTGAGCATAATAGGGCACTGCTGTGCCCTTTCGGGCAGTTCCGGGGGCTAACCCCGCGCCGCGATTGTAGTGTATTCATGAGAATTCGGCTGGCAGTTTGATTGCTCAGATCAATGCTTCATTGGTGTTTGCAGACCTGGAGCCTAGGAGAAGCAGTATGAAAAAGAACCGAATTTACATTACCAAAGACGATATGGACCGGTTACGGCGACTCATTGATGGCAGGTTCATACCGGACGCGCGGGACTCGGACTATCTTGTCGATCTCGAGTTCGAATTGGATCGCGCCGAAGTAGTTGAACCGAAGCGGGTTCCCCGCGGAGTTGTCACGATGAACTCGGAGGTCCGTCTGGAAGATCTGGACACCGGCGAGGAAAAGATCTACAAACTTGTTTTTCCCGGGCAATCCCGCGGGACCGAGAACGCCGTCTCCGTTCTGGCGCCGATTGGTACCGCCTTACTCGGCTACCGCGTCGGGGACACTATCGAGTGGCAAGTGCCGAAGGGCACCCGGCGGCTGAAAGTACTGGAGGTGCTCTATCAGCCGGAGGCGGACTCGCTGGTCAGCCCGGAAAGGACGCGGGTTGCCGGCTGAAGCCACGGAAACCTGGAACCCCACAGCCCCGGGGAGGACCACTTTGGGTCTGTTGTCCCGGTTCTGCGTAGCGGCGCTCGATCTGGGTACTGCAAATACGCTGATTTACGTACAAGGCCGCGGGCTTGTGCTAAACCAGGCCTCTATGGTTACGTTGCGGGAGAGCAACGGAAGCGTCGAGGCCGTCGGGCAGGAAGCCCGCAGCGTAGTGGGGCGTACGCCGCCTTCGCTTCGGATCGCCCGGCCGATTCTGCGGGGCACCATCGCCGACTTAAGCGTGTGCGGAAGCATGCTCCGCCACTTCATAGCGAAAGCGCGGGAGAACCTGCTCTTTCCACGCCTGCACATGGCGGTCGCGGTGCCGGGACACTCCACGGCTGTCGAACGCCTGGCGGTGATCGAATCCCTCCGTGACGCGGACGTCACGTCCATACTCCTGATCGATAACGTGCTCGCCGCCGCGTATGGCGGCTCCATGGATGTCGATGAACCGCGGGGCAGGATGATTGCCGACTTCGGCGCCGGGGTGTCGGAGGCAGCGGTGCTATCGCTTTCGGGCGTTGTCTGCTCACGAAGCCTTGCGATTGGTGGCGATGAAATGGACGCCGCGATCGCCGACTACATGCAAAACCGCTACCACCTCCTGATTGGCGATCGAATGGCGGAGGAGATCAAGATCCGGGTGGGCTCGGCTCTTCCGCTGACGGAACCATTGAAAACTACCGCGAAAGGGCGATGTCTTATACAGGGAATTCCCAGGGACGTGATCGTGGAAGACGGCGAGATCCG
This sequence comes from uncultured Acidobacteriota bacterium, assembly GCA_900696665.1. GTDB lineage: Bacteria > Acidobacteriota > Terriglobia > Bryobacterales > Bryobacteraceae > CAADGY01. The sequence goes on along the minus strand of CAADGY010000229.1, from coordinate 19,526 downwards.
TGAGGCGCTTGCCGGTCCTGTCAGCCACATTGTCAGACTCACCCGCGAGACTCTGGAGCAGGCGCCCCCGGAACTGAGCGCCGATATCGTCGAATCAGGCATCGTCCTGACCGGAGGCACGGCGCTTCTCCGAAACCTGGACAGACGCATCGAGAAGGAATGCGGCGTGCCTGTTATGGTGGATCCGAACCCACTCGAATCGGTAGTCACAGGCTTGGCAAGAATGTCGAAAAATCTCCGCCGCAACCACTGGCGCCGCTTCGGAAATACCGTCTAGTTTCTCCCTGCTTACTCTTCCTTTCCAAACGTTCCCCAAGTACTTCGGTCGTTGACGCCCAGGATGCGGTGTGATAAAAAGCTAGACAATACTGGGCAAGGTTCCCTGGCGATTCGATCCCGACCGCGCGGGGCCTTTGCGGAAACAAGGAGAAAACTTCAGCTATGGCGTCGCAGGATGCTTCCCCGAAACCCGTAAATTACCGGCCGCAATTCACTGCCTATATTCGGACAAAGCGCACTCAGGTTGGTCCGGGAAAATACCATACACTCGAAATGGTCTCGAAAATCAACGATGGCCTCGAAAAGGACGGCGTGCCGATGACACGGGAGCACTTCGAGATTGCCACCGGATCGCTGGACAATGGCGACTGTCTCCCCAAGTTCGTTTTCAAAGAACACGGATGTGTCATGGCGAGCGAAGGGTGGGGCACGACGTACCACGCGGGGCGGTTTTTTCACAACATGCTGGAGGGGATCGCACGGCCCGACAAGAGCCAGTGGTAGTTGCCGTTTACTGCCGCTTCGTTTCCAGTTCCGCCCACCGCGTGTACAGGCGGTTCACTTCGTGCTGCGCGGCCTCCATGTTTTCATAAGCAGCCTGCAACCGCGCCGCTTCGCCGGCAGCGGCACTCTCCTGCACTTCCGTTTTCGCTGCCTCTAAGAGCGCTTCGGCTTGCAGGATGCGTTCTTCCATGGTCTCCCATTCCCGCGACTCGATGTAGGAAAGGCGCTTGCGTTCCGGCCCCGCGGAGGTCTGTCTGGGGCGCACCGCGGGAGGGCTCTCCTTTGTTGATTTTGAACGCAAAGCCAGCCAATCTTCCCACTGGCTGTAATCGGCAAACGCGAGCGCTTCTCCCTGGCCGTCCAGCCCGATAACAGCCGTCGATATTCGATCCATCATGTAGCGGTCGTGTGTCACCAGAACCACCGCGCCTGGAAACTCCGACAGGCTCTCTTCCAGCGTTTCGAGGGTAGGGATGTCGAGGTCGTTCGTCGGTTCGTCCAGCAGCAGCAGGTCGGCCGGCTGGAGCATCAGCCGCGCGATGAGAACACGGGCCTGCTCGCCGCCTGAAAGCCTTCCGGCCGGCATCTCCAGATGCTCGGGCGGAAACAGAAACCGCCTCGCCCAGGCATTCACGTGGAGCGGCCGGCCTCTGAATATCACCGAATCCCCTTCGGACGCCAGCGCCCGCCGCAGAGTCGTTTCGGGGTCGAGATGCTCACGGTTCTGATCGAAGTACACGACGCGCAGAAACTCAGCCCGCCGGATCGAGCCGGTATCGGGTTCCATCTCACCGGCAAGCATCCGGAGCAGCGTTGTCTTACCGCTGCCGTTCGGCCCTACCAAGCCGATCCGCATGCCAGGTGAAAGCTTGAAGCTCAGGTTCTCGAAAAGCTTCCGCCCGCCCAGTTCTTTCGAGATCTCCTCACATTCGAGCAGGGCCTTTGTCCGGCGCCCGGTCGCGGTGAAATCGATCTCCGCCGAGGTTGATTTCCGGCGGGCGGACAATTCCGCCAGTTGGTCCATCAACCTGCCAGCCTGATCGATGCGCGCCTTCGCCTTGGTCGTGCGGGCTTTCGGCCCACGACGGAGCCATTCGAGTTCACGTCGAACCTTCGTTGCGAGCGCTTCCTGCTTACGCGCTTCGGCATGCAGGAACTCTCCCTTGCGGGCTAAAAACTCGCTATAGTTGCCATCAACCCGAAACATGCCGTCCGGATACGACGCATTTATCTCGGCCATTCCCGTGGCGACGTTCTCCAGGAAATACCGGTCATGGCTTATGACGGCACAGGCAAAGGATGCGCCGGCAAGCAGACGCTCCAGCCAGAGAGTCCCCTCGAGATCGAGATGATTCGTAGGCTCATCGAGGAGCAGAATATCCGGATGCCGGACAAGATGCTGAGCAATCGAAAGCCGCTTGGCCCAACCGCCTGAAAGAGAATCCACCCGGAGCGAGAAGTCCTCGAAGCCGGCCATGCCCAACGTCGTTGCCAGACGCGCGCTGTGCTCGCCCGGCGGCAGGTTTGTGGCATCCAGCGATTTGCGCATGACCTGCTCCACTGTTAAGCCGGGCGGGAAGACTTCGTTCTGCGGGACATAGGCGAGTTGCACCAGCTTGCGAACCGCTACGGACCCGGTATCCGGCGCTTCCAGCCCCGCCAGAATCTTCAGAAACGTGGACTTTCCCGAACCATTCGGACCGATAATCCCGAGCCGGTCGCGGTCGGAAATCGTCAGGGAAATCCCTTCAAACAACGGTTGATTCCCATAGGTTTTCGACACACCCTGACATGTGAGAAGAACGGACACGGTCCTTTCAGTATCGGCTATAAAAGACGGCGGCCTCCCCACCCGGATATCATTGGTGCATGATGTATCGTTTTGTTCCGATGCTGCTGGCGGTCTGCGCCATGGCACATCCAGCGGGTGCACAAACGGCTGACCTGGTTCTATACAACGGAAAAATCGCGACGGTGGATGAGAACTTTCGCATTGTGGAAGCTGTTGCTATCGCGGGGGACCGCATTATCGGGACCGGCAGCAACACGGAGATGAAAAAACTTGCGGGCACTAAGGCTCGCCTCATCGATCTGAAGGGCAAGACAGTACTCCCGGGTCTTATCGATTCGCATGTACACTCGGTGAGCGCCTCGCTTCATGAGTTCGATCACCGGATTCCCGAGATGGAGACAGTGGCCGATGTGCTGAAGTATGTCCACTCGCGTGCCGGGGCTCTGCCGGATGGACAGTGGATTGTGGTCCGGCAGGTTTTCATCACGCGGTTGCGGGATCAGCGCTTCCCGACTCGTGAGGAACTCGATCAGGCCGCACCGCGCAACCCGGTGATGTTTGCAACCGGACCCGATGCCTCGGTGAACTCCCTCGCACTGAAACTAAGCGGCATCGATAAGAATTTCAAGATCACGGACGGCGCACCGGGCCGCATCGAGCGGGATCCCGTGACAGGTGAGCCTACCGGTATCCTGCGAAGTTGCAGCCGTTTCATCAAAGTAGTGAATCCCGGCAGAGAACCTACACCCGAGGATCGCCGGAATCGTCTCAAAGAACTGCTGGCCGACTACAACTCGGTAGGCTTGACGAGCATTGCGGACCGCGACGCCGAAGACGGCGATGTCGAGCTATACCGTCAGTTGAAGGACCGCGGCGAACTGACATGTCGCGTCTTCATATCGCTCGGCGTCAATGCGCAGATGCCGATGGAGCAGATCGAGGCGCGCATGGCGGCCACCGCCGCGAATCCGCTGCACCGTTACGACAACATGCTATGGCTGCGCGGTATCAAAGTGTACCTAGATGGCGGCATGTTGACGGGCAGCGCTTACATGCTGAAGCCCTGGGGAGTGAGCAAGGTCTATTCGATCGACGATCCGAACTACCGTGGCATGCGCTACATCGAGCCAGGGAAGCTATACAGCATCGCACGGACGGCCATGAAGAACAACCTGCAGCCGACCGCACATTCGGTGGGCGATGGCGCAGTGGAGGCCCTTGTCGACGCCTACGAAGAGGTGAACAACGAGCTTCCCGTAGCGAAGCATCGTCCATGCATCTCGCACTCCAATTTCATGACGCTGCGAGCGATTCAGAAAATGGGCCGCCTTGGCGTCGTCGCGGATCTGCAACCCGCCTGGCTTTGGTTGGATGGAGCGACCCTGATCAAGCAGTTTGGATACGACCGGCTGGCTTATTTTCAACCCTACAAATCGCTGTTTGAGAACAAAGTAGTGGCCGGAGGCGGATCGGATCACATGCAGAAGATTGGAGGCTTCCGTTCGGTGAATCCGTATAATCCATTCCTCGGAATGTGGATCACGCTCACGCGCCAGCCGCGCTGGACGGATCAGACGCTCCATGCCGAACAGCGCATCACGCGCGAGCAGGCCATCCGGCTGTATACCATCAATAACGCCTATCTGACGTTCGAGGAGAAAGAGAAGGGCTCCATCGAAAAAGGCAAGCTCGCCGACCTGATCGTACTCGACCGCGACATTCTCACGTGCCCGGCCGACGAGGTCAAGAACATTGGCGTAGAACAGACCTATTTGGGCGGGAAACTGATCTACCAGCGGCAGTAGAGCTCAGACTTCGAGCTTCCACGGCGAACGGTATTCACGGTGCAAGTACGGGCGGGCATCTTCCTGCAGCACGGTCTGCTTTTGTTCGTCCCAATCAAGGCGCGTTTTCGCCTGGTAGGAGAGATTGCCGAGCAAGCAGGCCGAGGAGGAGCGCACGCAAGTCTCGATATCGCTGTTGGGTTTGTTGCGCGTCCGGACGCAATCGATGAAGTTGGCCCAATGCAGCGGATGCGGGTTGGCGGTCCGCTTCATCTCGCTGGCTTCGATCCCGGAGCCCTTCTCCGGAGTGACCCGATAGAGCGCCCGATCCACGTACAGCGTGCCGCGCGTACCGTGGAACGTCGTTCCCATCAGGCGCGCCGTTGTTCCTTCAGTGTTGTTACTGCGGTGCTCCCAAGCGCCCAGAAACGAGCCGTAGTCGAAGCCGACTTGCATCGTATCTGGCGTTTCGCTGTCGTCCTGGAGCCAATACTTGCCACCCGCCGCCACCACTGACCGCGGCATGCGCTCGTTAAACGCCATGTGCACGATATCGATGACGTGGATTCCCGAATCGGTCAGGTGCCCCCCGGCATAGTCCCAGAAATAGCGGAAATACGAATACTTCTTCGGGTAGACACCGAAGCGGTTCGGGTTGAACTGCCTTTTCGGCGCCGGACCCAGCCAGAGATCCCAATCGAGATCGTTCGGCGGCGCAGCGTCAGGCGGGTTGCCGATACCTTCGCGCGGAGTGTTGTTGTAGATCCAGGTGCGCGTAAAGGCGATTTCGCCAAGCTCGCCGCTCCGCACAATCTCACACGCTTTCTGAAAATGTTCGCCGGAGCGCTGCCATGTGCCGGCCTGCACGATGCGGCCGTATTTCCGCGCAGCCTCGATCATCTTCGGCCCTTCGTCGATTGCGACACACGCCGGCTTCTCTACGTACACATCTTTCCCCGCCTTGCACGCCTCGACGGTCATATAGGGATGCCAGTGGTCAGGCGTGGAGATGCAGACGATATCGATGGATTTGTCCGCCAGAATCTCACGGAAGTCGTGGACCTCTCTCGCCTGGTGGCCTTCGCGCCGTGCAATCGCGCCGGCCCGCTCCAGATTGGGCTGGTAAACATCGCACACCGCGGTTGCGACAACCCCCGGCTGCTTCATGGCGACCTGCAGGTTTTCGCCACCCATCACGCCGACACCAATGAAGGCGGCGGAGATCCGGTCATTAGCACCCCGGACGTTTCCCGTAAAAATGGATGTGGTCAGAGCGCCTGCCGCTGTCTGCTTAATGAAATTCCGCCTGTCGACCGGCTGCTTTTCCATGTTAGGTCCTAAAATCATTATGCGCGGTTCACTTCCATAGCCGCTTGATCACCGATATCAGTCCTAATCCGCTGGCGACGAAGATAACCAGCAGCGCGACGGTATATCCTGTTCGGCCATACAGCCAGTTGCCTACCGTGAACAGCGAAGACCAGATCATAATGCATCCGGTGACCCACCCCAGGAGCGCCAGCGGGATGTTCTCTCCGCGGGAATGTTCGGCGGCTTCGGCATCCGAGATTCCGGCCTCCAGGCGGATCTGCCGCCATCCCGGACCGAAGGGCCGCACTTTCCGGTAAAAATCGATCAACGTCTGCCTGTCTGTCTGGGGTCCAAGGTAGGCGGTAGCCAGCCAGAAGATCGTCGTCACAATCACGGTGAGCAGCAACTCACGGTGTGTTCCCAGCAAGACGCCGTTTCTGCGCAGCAGCAGGAACAGCACCGAAACACCGAACGAACTCACCATGGCGATGACCTCGCACCAGGCGGTGATTCTCCACCAGAACCACCGCATCAGGTACAGCAGCCCGGTGCCTGCTCCAATCTGCAAAATCAGGTTGAAGCTGTCCTGCGCCGTCTCCATGGCGAACACCAGGGCCGAGGACACCAGGAAAACAAGTATCGTTCCAAGCCGCCCTGCCAGCACATAATGTTTCTCGCTTGCGCCGCGCCGCATGAAACGGCGATAGAAGTCGTGCACCAGATACGATGCGCCCCAATTCAAATGGGTCAGCACTGTCGACGAATTCGCCGCGATGAGACCGCCCACCATCAAGCCCATCCAGCCGACGGGCAGGAACCTGAGCATGGCCGGGTAGGCGATGTCGTGACCGATGAGCGTCGGATCCAGATCCGGAAAGGCGCGCTGGATGTCGTCCAACGTGGGGTACACGATGAGCGAAGCCAACCCGACCAGAATCCACGGCCAGGGACGGAGAACGTAATGAGCCAGGTTGAAGAACAGGGTGCCGCCGAGAGAATCCTTTTCGGATTTTGACGCCAGCATCCGCTGGGCGATGAAGCTGCCTCCACCAGGCTCAGCACCGGGGTACCAGACGGCCCACCACTGAACCGCGATAGGCATAATGAAGATGGCTACCGCGAGGTCCCAGTTGTCCGTGAAATCGGGCATTACACTGAGATAGTTCAGCCCGCCCGGACCACGCATGTTCGAGACCTTGTCCACCAATCCTTCGAGGCCGCCTACCTGCGGCAATTTCACGGCAAAATAGGCGGCGGCAATGACAGCCGACATTTTGATGAAGAACTGAATCATGTCAATAACCAGCACGCCCCACAAGCCGGAGTGTGCGGCAAACACCACGTTCAGCAATCCAACAAAAATCAGCGTCTCCCACCGGCTCAAGCCGAAAAGGATAGCGGCAATTTTGCAGGCAGCCAGGTTGACGGTAGCAATGATGATGCAGTTGAAGAACAGGCCGAGATATACCGCGCGAAAACCCCGCACGACGCTCGCCGCCCGGCCCGAGTAGCGCAGTTCGTAAAACTCGAGGTCCGTCAGGACGCCGGAGCGGCGCCACAAGCGGGCATAAAAGAAAACCGTCGCCATTCCAGTGAGCACGAAAGCCCACCACTGCCAGTTACCCGCCACGCCCTGCGTTCGCACAAAGTTGGTAACCAGGTTGGGTGTGTCGCTCGCAAAAGTAGTGGCGACCATCGACAGCCCGGCGAGCCACCATGGAACGGACCGCCCCGACGCGAAAAATTCCGTCGTGCTCTTTCCGGACCTCCTGCCGAAAAACAGCGCCGGCATAAAACAGACGAGTACGGAAGCAATGACAATGAACCAATCGAGCGCGTGCAGTTGCATAGGTTCTAACGATCCTGGGATTCAGCCGTCAACCAACTTACCGCATTGAGCCAAAACTGCGTGTATTGGTCCCAATAGACGAAGTTGCAGCCCCAGTGCGGCGCGGGGTCGGACGTGTAAGCCAGCACACGGCCTTTGCCGGACTCACCGGCCGCCAGCATAGGATCCGTTGAGCCTTCCCAAACCGCAAGCACATCGCACCCCGCCCGTGGCTTAACGATGTTGTAGCCCAGTACCGGCGGCATTTGCGTTAGATCGATGCCCTCGAACAGGCGGTGTTCCGGTTGTATGGCAATGGCCCGCCACCCTTCCGTGCTTTCCCGCAGATCCTCGAACTTCAGACACTCCACCGGCAGAATCTCACGCAACTGCGTCCGGCCCCAGCCGCCTTTCCCCGACTCACCGTTGAAGCTCAGCCAGCCGCCCGCGAAGATCATGTGCTTGCCGGCGCGTAATGCTTCCACGGTCAGGCGCACACGATCGGGAAACGTCAGCGGCTTGCTTCCGAATTTCGTGCGATCGAAAAAGTGCGGATCGAGCTGGAAATTTTTCGCTTCCACGTCCGAGAATATGAAGGCATCGTATTCGTCCAGAATCTGTTCATACCGTCCTGGAGCCAGTTTGTAAAAATCCCACGTGGGGACACTCGTTACCTGATGCCTGCCGTCCGATTCAATGGCGTTTTTCAACCACTGTCCGTAATTGAACAGGTCCGTGCCTTTCCAGGCATAGTTGAAAGGAGTCTCAGCAAATACCGGGCCCAGCATAACGGCCCAGTCTCCGACGTAATAGATTTTAGACATAAGTGTGGCAGCGGACTAACGTTCCGCGACGAATTCGATTCCTTTGACCGGGGGCAAGCCCTCCTCGGGCGGTGCTCCCTGCGGATACAGGAACAACAGATAAGGTCCGCTGGTTTTCGCTTTGAAGATGCCGAAGCCGATACTGCCGCTTGTGCCGCCCGCGGCGGGTTTCAACACGGTTCCTCCGATGTGTGCCGCCAGGGGAATGCGGTTCGCATCCGCCGGATCCGCCAGTAGCAGACGAACGCGGTATGCAGCCGCTGTCGGGATCTCGACACGCCAGCCTACCATCGCATACTCACTCTTCCATTGATAGAGCGCTCCATCGCCGCGGCGGACAATGCCGGTTCCGTGAATGACCGCATCACGTGCCTCCGCGATCACGCGTCCCGGCTCCACGGGCCAACTGGTGCGCCGTGCCAGCGGCCGGTATCGCACGCCGGCTGCCTGCAGCCGCTGTTCGTGCTGTTCCAGGCGGCTCAGGAATCCGGAGACGTCTCTGGCGTCACCCGGACTCCAAAAGTTCTCCGCCAGCGCGCACAGGCGAGGAAACGCCATGTAGCCGATGGATTCCGAACTCGGCATATACTCGCTCCATAATTGCGCCTGAGAGCCGAGCACGCGGGCAGCGGCGGCAGGCGGTAAATCCGTGGGCACCGGCTCGTAGGCATACGTGCGCAGCAGACTCACCGAGCCTCCGATGCCGAGCGGCTCTTCCTCGCGAGGTCCCTGAAGGTAATCGAGATAGGTCCATTGCGTGGGGGCCATAATAACGTCGTGCCCGGCCGCGGCGGCAATGCGGCCTCCTTTTTCTCCACGCCAGGACATGACAATGGCGTTCGGCGCGAGCGCTGTCCGGGCTTCTCCGCCCCCCATGGTGGCGCCGGCGAGAATTTCATCCCAACCCACCAGCCGGCGGCCCTTGCTTGCCAGGTAGCGGCTCATCTCCGCCGTGAACCACGCTTGCAGCTCGTCTTCGTTCTTCAAGCCCAGACTCCGGATCAGCGCCTGCATCTCCTCACTTTCGCGCCATTGATCACGCGGCGCCTCGTCTCCCCCGATATGAATCCACGTGGAGGGAAACAACTCGCAGATTTCGTCCAGAATGCGCCGGCAGGCCTCCAGCGTCTTCGGGCGAGGCGCCAGCACATCTTTGCTGACGCCCCAATGCCTCCATAGATCCATACCCGCCGCTTTTTCCGGAAACACCGCAAACTCCGGGTAAGCCGACAACCAGGCGCGCGCGTGTCCGGGCATTTCGATTTCAGGCACTACAACGATGTGATGCGTGCCCGCGTAGGCGACAATCTCCCGGATGTCTTCCTGTGTGTAGTAGCCGCCATACGGCACGTTGGTGTAGCGTTCCGGTTTCTCCCGGGCATGTCCAATCAGAGTGCCGTCCCGCCATGCCGAGCGCGCCGTCAGGCGCGGAAACGCGCGGATCTCCACGCGCCAGCCCTGGTCGTCGGTGAGATGCAACTGAAGGCGGTTGAGCTTGTGCATCGCCATGGCATCGATCATGTCCAGCACCATGTTCTTTGCGATGAAATGGCGCGCGGGGTCCAACAGAACACCTCTCCATCCGAAGCGTGGCTGGTCCAGAATTTTCACGTGGGGTGCTGAAAACGACCCGGCCGCGGATGGCGCCCGGCGCCAAGATGCCGGCGGCAGAAGCTGGCGAAAAGTCTGGATCGCGTAAAAAAGGCCGGCCGGACGCCGGGCTACCATACGGACGCCGCCCGCATTTATATTCAGCTCGTACCCTTCATCACCCAAATCCTCGCGGCCAGGATGGAGCGCCATCACGATATCTTCCGGCCGCGCGCCGGCGGAGACAACAGGAATGCGAAATCCCGTGGAGGCGCTGAGCGCGGATGCAAGTTTCCGAGCTTCTACTTCGGCGGCGGGAGCGGCCGAGATACGCGAGCCTCGCCGCAGTTCCCAACGGCCCTCCTGCGTCTCGATCCGCTGGGGACGAGGAATTAACGCGGGATTCCCATATACAGGGGCTACCAACAACGCCAATAAAAACAGGCCAGCCTTCGACACGGTTCACCTTTCCTGCAAAGCTCCAGTGTAGACCGGAAAAAGGAGCCCTGTTGTCGTGAATCTTACCTTACCTTCCCGAGGACCCGAACCCCCGTTCGCCGCGGGCTGAATCATTGAGTTCCGACTCGTCCCACTCGACGTGCTCGTAGCGGGAAACGATCATCTGGGCAATACGATCGCCGGTGCGGATATGATAACTCTCTTTGCCGAGATTCAGCAGAATGACACGGATTTCGCCCCGGTAGCCGGGATCAATCGTGGCCGGGCTGTTGGGCAGAGTGATGGAATGGCGCAGAGAGAGACCACTCCGTGGGCGGACTTGCGCCTCAAAGCCGGCGGGCAGTTCGATGGCAATTCCGGTTGGCACGGACACAGGCAACCCCGGGTCGAGAACAGCGTCTTCCACCGCATGCAGGTCCATTCCGGCGTCTTCCATGGGACCGTGCGCATAGCGCGGCAATATCGCGTCCGCCCGGAGCCGCTTGATTCGAACTAGCATGAAGTAGCTATCATAACGCTCAGTGCCTTCCGAATAATCCAAGAGCAAAGTAGTGACGGCCGTTCCAAACCCTGCAGCGCCGCCAACATTACGCCCCGAGTCTGTTCGCACTGTTTCCCGAGACTCGCAGAATGCACGGACGGACTCTCAGCATGAGTGGCCCCCCGATAAAATGCAGCGTGCCGGACAAAAAGACGGCCGAATGGTGTACACTATAAAGACAATAGGGAATCGGTAACGGGATTCTCTCCAATCCTCCAAAACGCGTCCGGCTGTAAAACTACCAATCTTGTGATGGCTGTCTATCATGCGAGTTGCGCTAGCAATCATACACCATGCGAATCAATATCTAATCACGGATGGTTATGAAAACAGAACAGGGCTGCGCGAAGTTCTGGGAAGCAAAAACGCCGCCGGGTTGCGGCGTGTGCTGGACGCGCACGCCAGGTTCGGCATACCGGCGAACCTTCATATCAGTGGGACCTTGCTCGAAGCCATTGCCTGGCACGATCCGGAGTTTCTCAGCGAGCTAACTGCCCTTTACCGCCAAGGGGTGGTCGAGCTTGTCGGCAGTTGTTACGGGCAGAATCTCATGCGTTTTTTCAGTTATCGGGATAACTTCAGGCAGCTTCAAGAACAGTTCCGCTTGTACAAGGATTATCTGTCCGCCGACGTACGCGATGTTTCAGTCTTCTGGCCGCCCGAAAGACTCTGGGATACGGAACGAATGGCGGACGTTCTTACCGATCCACGCCTGTTGAACGGAGGTTACCAGTACGTGGTGATCGACGATCGCGTTCTGCTTTCCGTCTGCGATGCCGGGAGCCCGCGTCATCAGTACGATCACGCGCCTGAATGGCGGCGCGAGTTGTTTCAGCCGTGGCGCATCGCCGATGGCCACGGTCTTATCGCGCTACCTATCTCAAGCACACTTCGGCACAGTATTCCCCCTACCCGGCCGGAGCACTGGCGTGAGTTGGAGAGACAGATCGAGTGGTTGGCAGCGTCAACGAGCGAAGTTGGAGATCAAATCGCCATCTACGGAGACGACATGGAAAAGCCGGCCGCGGTAGGCGGCTGGGAAGCGGGGGGACCCGATGCATTCGAGCAATTCCTGCGGTGGGTGGATGAGAATTCGTCTGTCCGCCCAGTGAAGCTCGGGGAGTGGGCTGAAACCGCGCGCATCGCCGGGACAAAGCAAGTGGAGACGGGCACCTTCCGGGAGTTAGCGAACCATTTTCACGCCGGCGAAGATTGTGGGAAGTGGTACTTCGCCGCGGATTGGGAGCGCTACCGCGGCTACTTCGACTGGTCGAAAAACCGTGTGGAGCACCTGGCGTCTCTCGGCGCGGAAGGGAGTTTGATCGGGCTAGCCCGGAAACACCTGCTCACGTCGGCTTGGGAAACCGCATGGCACACTCCCCCGTCGGGACCGCACGGCGATCCCTCCTACGCCGGACAACCCACCCCGTGGATTCGCGCCATCGCGAGTCACAGCCGCCATGCCGCGGTCATTGCCGAAGCCGCCTACTGGATGCGCCACAAGACCGAAGACGCACACGCCTACGTTTATGACATCGACAACGACGGCGAGGACGAAATCGTCATGAAGAACGAGTGTCTGTTCGCCGTCTTAACGCCCCGATGGGGCGGCCGTCTGGTCTATCTGTTTGTCCTTGATGGTCCCCGCGGTGCGATGGTTATCGGCAATCCCAGCGATGACTGGAACTGGATGGAAGAGCTGAACAAGCACATGGAAGTGCCGGCGAACCATCCGGGAGCGCTTGCCGGCCAAGGTTTTGAAAACGACTGCTTCGAGCCGCAGGAAATCTCCGGAAATGGCGCCGAGGCTTGGGTTGTCCTGAGAAATGTCCAGCGCGACAGCATGGCGCTCGGATTGTGCAAGGAGATCCGGCTAAGGCGCGGAGAGAACCGGCTGACTATAGCCTATCAACTTACCGGCGCGCTGCCTTTTATCGATGTCGTATTTGGGCTGTCTCCGGATTACGAAAATCTGTTGCGGAGCGGCAAACGGATACTATCGCCGGTCGATCGTCCCGGAGCGCGCGGATGGAAAGCGATGGCAGTGGCCGTATGGGTGGAGGCCCAAAGCGGGACCTGGCTGCCGGAAGCACGATTGTTCGGCCACGGAATGGCCATGACGCTCCATGCGGCCGGCCCGCGGTTCACGGTACGCATAGGCGCCACGGCGGCACAGGAAGGCGGAGGTGAGAAATGATAGGCAACGCGCAGACCGGCGTCGCGGTCAAGCCGGTGCTACTTGACAAAGGTTGGCTCCCCCCGAATGCCGCGCAGGGCGATATGCTCGCGCAACTGGAGGATGCGGTTTCCCGTGAAGTGAGCGCGGATTGCCGCGCGATCGGTTTTCGAAGCAAATTCCATAAGCTGCTGGTGGAATTCGTGCAGGGGGATTCTTCTGGCGCAAGCCTGATTGCCAAGGTATATGAAAACGACCGGGGCAAGGCCGTATTTGAGTGGCAATCGCAACTCTGGGAAGCTGGATTCCGGCCGCCGTCGGCTTACACCGTTGTCCGGCCTGCCGGCTACCTGCGCCAATACCGGACCCTGGTGCAGGAAAAGGCCCCCGGGAGAGCGGTGGCGGATTTTCTCTTTGCGCAGGGCGGCGAACAGGTCTTTGGAGGCGCCGCCCGATGGGTCGCGGCCTTGCAGGCCTCCGGCGTCACCGGTGAAAGCCGCGCAACTCAATGGCGGGAGATGATGAAGCGTTTCCGCGGTGAGTTGCTGGAGGCTCTTCCAACCAGCACAGCGGATATCGAGGCTCTTGTATCCGAAATTATTAAAGGACTGGAAGGAAGTTTGGCGGGCCCTCTGGTCCCTGCTCATGGCGATCTCCACCCCAAGAACCTGTTTGTCGCGGAGGACGGCAGATATTCGGCGATCGATCTGGACACGTTCGGCCTTCAGGAACCGGTAGCGGAAGTCGCTTATTTCCTGACTCAGACAGCCATCATCGGTTACTTCCGCGGGGGATCTTTCTCCAACACGGCAAGCTGCCGCGCCCGCTTCCTGCAAACGTATGAAGAGGCCCGCGGACCCCTGTCTCGCGAGCGTCTAGGCCTGTATTCGGCGGCCTCATTCCTGCAAAGCCTGCATTATGAGATTTGCGTGCTCCGCAACAGGAAATGGGATATCAGCCAGCCTTGGCTTTCGAATAGCAAACGGTGCCTCCGCGGTGAAATCGAACTGGCTGAAGGTGGATGATGATTGTCAACCGGCTGTCCCGTTTCTTTCGCGCTTACCGCACCTTTGTGCCTTTTCTAAAACCCTATTGGAGGAAGCTCCTGCTGGCCTGCGCCTGCCTCCTGATGGTGTCCGCGCTCAGACTCATCGAACCCTGGCCGCTCAAGATCATCTTCGATTACGTCTTGTGGAGTAAGCCGCTGCCAGCTTACCTGGGCTTCTTGTCTCCGCTCTTTGAGCACGGACTGCCGCGCGCCGTAACGCTACTTTGTCTGGCGCTCCTGGCCATCACGCTCCTCAAGAGCGTTTTCTCTTACACGAACCGGTACCTGGCTTCGGCAGCCGGAGAAGGCGCGGTGAACGATATTCGCCTCAGAGTCTTTGGGCATTTACAGTCGCTCTCGCTTTTCTCTCTGGCTGAACGCAGAACCGGCGACATGGTCGTGCGCCTGACTTCCGATGTCAGGCAGTTGCGTGAGTTGCTGGTAAACGACCTGAAGAATCTCGGTGAAGCGGTTCTGACGTTCACGTTCACGCTGGCCATGATGCTTTGGATCGACTGGCGGTTGACGCTGATAGCGCTGACCGTCGTACCGGTGTTGCTCCTGGTCAGCGGGATGTGCTTCCGGCAGGTTCGATCGGCGACGCGGAGAAGGATGAGCAAAGAGAGCGAGGTGGCCGCGATTGTCCAGGAGACGATGAGTTCGATAACAGTGGTCCAGGCTTTCAATCAGGAAAAGCAGGAGAAGACGCGTCTCAAGAGGGAAAGCGGCGAAAGCTACCGGGCGGCGATGGAGAGTGTGCGCTGGAGCCGGGCGTTTAGTCAGATTGCCAAGGTCCTCAGCACGCTCGGCACCGTGTTTATTGTCTGGTATGGCGTTGCGCGCGCTCTCGAAGGCAAACTGGGGCCGGGCGATGTGATTCTCTTCGCCAAGTACGCTGCTGATCTATACGACCCCATCAACCGCCTGTCCGACCTGCTGGCGGAATTCATGAATTCGCTGGTGGCCGGAGAACGGGTCGCGGAACTTCTGGACCTGGATGGCGCCGTGAAGGACACTCCCGGAGCAATCAAGGCCCCGCGATTTGAAGGCGAGGCCAGATTTGAAGGTGTGACGTTCGGATATACCCCGGGCAACGCAGTGCTCAAAGATGTCAGCTTTACCGCGAAGCCTGGAGAGAGCGTTGCCCTGGTGGGCCCAAGCGGCACCGGAAAATCGACGGTGGTCAAGCTGTTGATGAGGTTCTACGATCCCTGGGAAGGCGTGGTTTTGATAGATGGCCAGGATATCCGGCGATTCCAGGTCGAGTCTCTGCGCGATCGGATCAGCGTGGTGCCGCAGGACCCCTACCTGTTCCGGCGCAGCATCCGGGAAAACATCGCCTACGGCAACCCGGACGCCTCGCTCGAAGAGATTGTCGCGGCAGCCCGGGCGGCGCAGGCGCATGATTTCATTCTGCAGTTACCGCAAGGTTACGATACAATTCTCGACGAGAGCGGCGGCAATCTCTCCGGCGGCCAGCGGCAGAGAATCGCGCTGGCTCGCGCGCTGCTCAAAGACACCCCGTTCCTGGTGCTGGATGAACCGGCCACAGGGCTCGATGAGGCAACCGAAGAGCGATTCTACGACGCTCTTCTTCCACTCATTCGGAACAAGACCACCTTTATCGTTACGCACCGTCCGCCAACCATTCGGAGAGCGGATAAAGTTCTGTTTATCGAGGAAGGCCGGGCTGCTGGGTTCAAGGCAACCTCCAGTATCGTGTCACCCGACGTGGCATACCTGCGGCTTAGTGAGATCGAAGGCCGGCCCTCCGCAGCGGCCCGGCCGGGAGGAATCGCGAGATGAAGGCCGCGTTGGGAATTCTCTGTTTAGCGCTGGCTGCCGCCCAGGAGAATCGTGTTGTGCGCGGCTGGGTAGAAGATCCCAGCGGCGCTCCGGTTCCTCAAGCCAGGGTCGAGTTGACGAACCAGGCGGGTGAAGTCCAGGCTAAGACGCAGTCGGGAGAAAAGGGCGAATTTGAGCTGGCGGGCTTGCCCTCGGGCGAGTATGACCTCGAGGTAGAGGCGAAGGGCTTCGACAAGTACACAAGACGCATCAGCGTCGGCCAGAAGCCGGATGTGCCCGAGCGGATCCGGCTTCGCGTAGCCGCTGTGGCCGAAGAGGTGGACGTGGTGGCTGCCGCGCCGGATGCTTCCTCTCCATCGGAGAATCTGAACGCGGTGCGCCTGGGACATCTGCTTGAAGATCTCCCGGTCAAAGAAGGCGACCTCAGAGCGCTGCCGTCGCTGTTCCTGGACCGTGGGGCGGTTGCGGCTCAAGGCCCCGAGATTGTAGTGGACGGCCAGGAAGGCGGCAATTTGGATTTGCCTCTGAGCGCCATTAAACGAATTCACGTAAACAGGAATCCGTATTCGCCAGAGTTCAGCCGGCCGGGCCGCGGCCGCTTGGAAGTTCAGACGCAGGATGGATCCCGGCGCCATTTCCACCGGGATTTGTCAGTCATCGTCCGGAATGCGGTCTTCGATGCCCGCAACGCATTCGCCAGAGAGCGCCCGCCGGGCCGGCGGGCCATTGTGGAGGGTAAATTCGACGGACCCCTGATTCGGGATAAGGCGACCTTTCTGATCGCCGGACGCTACTTCGATTTCGAAGATAATGCGGTCATCACCGCGGTGACGCCGGCCGGCCGGCTTATGGATACGCTGCGGGTGCCGGAGGACGGATGGCGGTTTCTGGGTCGTGTGGATTATCGTCTTGGCCCCGCCCACGCACTGAGGAGCTATTACAAGTTCAAGAACAAATCGAGCGGCAACCAGGGAGTGGGCGGGTTTGACCTCCCGGAGCGCGCTTTCCATATCCGCTCGCGCGAGCACAAGGCCGTCCTGTCCACGTTATCGACCTTCGGCGCGAATATTTCGAACGAGTTCCGCTTTTCGGCGGAAAGGGAATGGGAACAGGCGTCCAGTCTGAACGATACCCCGGCATTGGTTATCCTCGAAACATTTCGTGGCGGAGGGGCGCAGGTGAGCACCCGCGACCTGGAGGACTCGGTTCACTTTCAGAACATCGTGGCGATCGTGCGCGGTATTCACACATTCCGTTTGGGCGCCGATGCGCGCCTGCGATTCCTGAATTCCTTCGATGCTTCCAACTTCGGTGGAACATACCGGTTTTCGAGCCTGGCGGATTATCTGGCAAATCGGCCATTTCTGTACTCGGTCAACCGGGGCGAACCGCGCGTGGACTTCAGACAGCATGAATTCGCGTGGTTCGCCCAGGATGAGATAAGGCTACGGGAGACGCTCAGCCTTTCGGTTGGATTACGGTACGAGGTGCAAAACAACCTGAAGGACTACGATAACCTGGCGCCACGGTTGTCGATCGCCTGGGGGATTGGCCCGGCCACGGTGGTGCGCGCCGGCGCGGGAGTTTTCTATGAACGCCTGCCTCGCGTACTAACCAAACACAGTCTGCTGTACGACGGCCTGCACACCCGGGAGATGGTGGTGAGCAATCCTCAATTTCCCCTGCCGCCCGGGGCGGCTCTTCCGCTCACAACGCCGAGCATCATGCGCGCCACTCCGGATCTGCGTTCTCCACGCCTGTTTCAAGGAAGTGTGAGCGTGGAGCGAAGGCTTGGGCGCCGCAGGAGTTTATCGGCGGAATACGCCATGTTGCGCGGTCTCCAGCGATTCCGTCTGCGGAACGTCAATGCACCGCTGCCGGGCACGGGAGTCCGCCCGGATGCCAGTTTCATCAACATCGATCAATTCGAATCCTCGGGCAGTTCGCGCAGCCACAGCCTGCGGGTCATGTACCAGATGGAGGCTTTCGGGAAAGTCGAGTTGATCTCGCAATACACGTTGTCAAGAGCCGAAGACAATACCTCAGGCTTGTTCTTTCTGCCGGCGGACAACTACAATTTTGCGGGCGAATGGGGCCGCTCCGATTTCGACCGCCGTCACCAGGTTGACCTTCTGGGCACTTTACGGCTGCCCTATCGCACGAAACTCGGCGCCATCGTGTCGCTGGCTTCCGGGATTCCATTCAACATCACCACGGGGCGCGACGACAATGGAGACACCACCGCCAATGACCGTCCACCCGGTATCGGCCGGAACACTGGGCGGGGGCCGGGACTTGCCAATGTGGATCTGCGGCTGTCCAAGAAGATCCGGTTTGCAAGCGAAGGCGCGCCCAAGCCAGAGGTTCGGATCGACGCTTTTAACGTGTTCAACCGGGTCAACTTCCGGAACTTTATCGGATCCCTCCGGTCGCCGTTCTTCGGTACTGCTAACGCTGCATTGCCCGCGCGTCAGATTCAGCTGTCGCTGCAGATTGAATTTTGACCAGGTACCGCCAATCGTGTTCTATCTTCCGGACGATCTCTTTGCCAGGCTTCGCAGAATGAGGCGGAGTTGACACGGACGCGGGCGCCCTGGATCCGGAAGGGCGTCTTCCATGGGACCGTGCGCATAGCGCGGCAATATTGCGCCCGGCCGGAGCCGCTTGATTCGAACTAGCATGAAGCAGCTATCATAACGTTCAGTGCCTTCCGAAAAATCCAAGAGCAAAGTGGTGGCGGTCGCTCCGATGCCGCCCGAGAAGTGCGCTTATGCACTGGCGCGTTACAGCCGATCGCCGGATTCCATTCATGAGTCCGTTGAGTGGGTGCGCACTCACGATTCGCAAAAATTCCTGGAGAGCTACTATTTCCAGTACGGGCATGCATCCATCGCGGATCTGGGGCATGTGGTTCTTTGTTTCGAGGGCATCTCCGAGTTGGCGGCAACCGAGGTCGAGGACGAACAACTATGGGATGGGCAGGCGAAATCGTCGAGATACCAGGATTTTTCGCAAGCCGGATTTGTCATCCCCTCGGACTTCGACGAGAACGCGGCGTCTCTTTATGTACGAACCGGTGAATCGCTGCTCGCCCGCTATACACAGATCCACGGGCGGATGTGCGAGTTTCTGAGCGACAAACTTCCCCGTCCCGCGGCGATGAAGGAGGATGCGTACAGACGCAATATTGCGGCGCGCGCTTTCGATGTCGCCCGCTACGTGCTTTTTTTGGGAGTACCCACCAATGTCGGGCAGGTGACCAGCATTCGCACGCTCGAAAAGCAGATCCGCCGTCTGAAGGCGTCCTGCTATTCGGAGTTGCGTGAGATCGCCGGCGAAATGGCCGTGGCTTGCGCCAGTGCTCCCGCGTGTGTCTGGGATCGCGGCGCCGCCAACGAACCGGTTGCACCGACGCTCGCGCGCCACGTGAACCCGGACTTACATGCCGCGCAGTCGCGCGCCAACCTGCGGCAATGGGCACAAGAGAACCTGCCCGCCGCGGCGCCGGGGATTTCGAAAGCCGTGACACTCACCCGCCCGTTGGATGCGCTCGCCGACATCGCCGCCACGCTGCTTTACCCAGT
>CAADGY010000228.1 GCA_900696665.1 uncultured Acidobacteriota bacterium | reverse complement strand
TCCTGCTCGCATCACTTCAGTGAAGCCGCACTCCTGGAAGTGGTCGCCGCAGCTTCGCTCGATGCCGGTTGTACGATCCGGATTCTCGAACGGCGTACACAGGCGCGGGATCACCCGATTTTGCTGACGGTTCCGGAAACGCACTACCTCAAGTGTTTGATTTTGCAGGTCCTGTAATTTCAGACCCAGCCCTTGCTTTCATACCTCGGCGTGCGATATCGTGATACGTGGGACGGACCCTAACATCAATTTAGGGTCTGTAATTCTTTTAGATCTCAAGAAGCGGCCTCCGCCACATGGGCCGCCGTTCCTAGGAGGAAATCACTAGATGTATTCCGTTCAGGACCAGCTAGCTCTACCAGTGCATGAGGGCGGCATGAGCATCTTCGGGCTCTTGGCTCTCCTGTTTCCCGCAGGCATTTCCGCGCGCCGCGCGCATTTGCTCAAGGCCCTTTCCGGCATCCGGAATCGCGCTCTGCAGTTTACGCCCGTTCGAGCGATGCTGGCGCTTGTTCTTGCCGCGCCCATGTCTGCACAGGAGCACCGGCGTGGCGGTGAAGCCAGCCTCGTCCTTCCTGACCTCGACCAGGCCGTGTTTATCGGCGGCTTGGGAGGCCGGGCGCTGCTGGGCATCGGCATGCTCATAAGCATTTTAGGGCTATTGTTCGGATTGATCATTTATAAGCAACTTCGCGGCTTGCCGGTTCACGAATCCATGCGCGAAGTCTCCGAGTTGATCTATGAGACCTGCAAGACTTACCTGCTCACGCAGGGCAGGTTCCTCATGATTCTCGAGATTTTTATCGGCATCATCATCATCTTCTATTTCGGATTTCTACTGGAATTCGAGGCGCTGCGGGTCTTGATCATATTGCTGTTCAGCGTGATAGGCATCGCAGGAAGTTATGCTGTTGCCTGGTTTGGCATTCGGGTGAATACGTTTGCGAACTCCAGGACCGCGTTCGCCAGCCTGCGCGGCAACCCGTTTCCCTGCTACGCCATTCCTCTTCGCTCCGGAATCAGCATCGGCATGCTGCTGATCAGCGTTGAGCTGGTGATTATGCTCTTCATTTTCCTGTTCGTGCCGGGCGAATACGCCGGCCAGTGTTTCATCGGCTTCGCCATCGGTGAATCGCTGGGCGCTGCCGCGCTGCGCGTCGCGGGAGGCATTTTTACAAAGATCGCCGACATCGGCGCCGACCTGATGAAGATCGTATTTGGCATTAAGGAAGACGATGCCCGCAACCCCGGTGTCATTGCAGATTGCACCGGCGATAACGCCGGCGACTCGGTCGGCCCCAGCGCAGACGGGTTTGAAACCTACGGCGTCACGGGCGTAGCCCTGATTACATTCATTCTCCTGGCGGTGCCCAATCCGATCGTACAGGTTCAACTGCTGGTGTGGGTGTTCGTTACGCGCGTGGTTATGCTCATTGCTTCCGGATTGTCGTACTTCATCAACGAATCGATCGCCCGCGCGAAATACGGGCATGCCACCAAGTTCAATTTCGAAGCTCCGCTGACTTCGCTGGTCTGGCTGACCTCCATCGTTTCAGTAACGTTGACCTACATCAGCGCCTATCTGTTGATTCCGGACCTGGCGGGCGACACCAGCCTGTGGTGGAAGCTGTCAACCATCATTACTTGCGGTACACTGGCGGGCGCGATCATCCCCGAGCTGGTGAAAGTGTTCACGTCCACTGAATCCGGACACGTGAGGGAAGTGGTAACGGCGTCTAAACAAGGTGGTGCGTCGCTCAACATTTTATCCGGCTTCGTCGCCGGAAACTTCAGCGCCTATTGGCTGGGACTGGCGATTCTGCTCTTGATGGGAATCGCTTTCGGCGTCAGCCTGTTAGGGATGGGGAGCCTGATGATGGCGCCGGCCGTGTTTGCTTTCGGACTGGTCGCTTTTGGTTTCCTCGGCATGGGGCCGGTCACTATCGCCGTTGATTCTTACGGTCCGGTAACCGACAACGCACAGTCGGTGTTTGAGCTTTCCACTATCGAACAGATACCCGGCATCCAGCAGGAGATCAAGAGCCAGTTCGGTTTCGAACCGGATTTCGAAAAGGCCAAGGATAACCTGGAAGAGAACGACGGAGCAGGCAACACCTTCAAAGCCACGGCCAAGCCGGTGTTGATTGGAACCGCCGTCGTGGGCGCAACCACGCTGATTTTTTCGATTATCGTGATGCTTACGCATGGGCTCCAGCCGGAGTTGCTGCGGTTCCTGTCGATTCTGCACCCGCCATTTCTGCTCGGCCTGATTACGGGAGGCGCAGTGATTTACTGGTTCACCGGCGCGTCCACCCAGGCGGTCAGCACCGGCGCATACCGGGCGGTGGAATTCATCAAAGCCAATATCAAGCTGGACAACACGGTCTCCAAGGCGTCGGTCGAAGATAGTAAGCGGGTGGTCGAAATCTGCACGCGCTACGCCCAAAAGGGCATGTTCAACATCTTCCTGGTGGTGTTCTTCTCCACCCTCGCTTGCGCATTCCTGGAGCCGTACTTCTTTATCGGATACCTCATCTCCATCGCGTTGTTCGGCCTCTACCAGGCCATCTTCATGGCCAACGCGGGCGGCGCTTGGGACAACGCGAAAAAGATCGTCGAAACCGAGATGAAGGCCAAGGGGACAGAGTTGCACGCGGCCACGGTGGTTGGCGATACAGTGGGCGATCCGTTCAAAGATACGTCGTCGGTGGCGTTGAACCCGATCATCAAGTTCACTACCCTGTTCGGTCTGTTGGCGGTGGAACTCGCTGTCTCCCTTTCGGCCCAGCAAGGACACGGCGTAAGCATCGCTCTGGCGGCGGTCTTCTTCGCAATCTCGCTGGTCTTTGTCCGCAAATCGTTCTACGGAATGCGGATCGAAGAGAAGTAGACCTGACATGAAGGGGCGGCGCGTGCCGCTCCTCCACTATCTCAGCAATTCGTTAATCTCACGAATCAGCTTCGGATCGAACTTGGGCTTCCGGTCGTAGGTGAGCAGACCATTCACCTCCTGCTCCACATCCGTAAGTTGCGTATAGCAGATTCCCACCCATGCCGGCACCTTCGCGATTCCCTCGTAAAGACCGCGCAAACGCTCAAGCGCCGCTTCCGGCGTCTTTTCTATGCCCGAGTATCCCCAGGATTCTTTGGGCACCTGTTGGCCGGCGGGAACATAGGCGATGCCACCGAATTCCGAAAGAATGAAGGGCGACCCGTTATAGGAGAATCCGGGAACCAGTGACGCGCGGCTCACGTCGGGCACCGCCGCCCCCGGTTTGCCAAGATCCTTGTACTTTTCCGCAAGCATTTCGCCGGTTCGCGCGTAATCGTGAAGGGCAAACAGGTCCGTCATGTCAGTATGTTCCCAGCCGTCGTTGTCGATCACCGGCCGTGTAGAATCCAGCGAGTGCGTCAGGGTGTAGAGCGCCCGCAGATGCTGCTGCTGTTTGGGGTCACGCAGGTTCGGAGTGCCCCAACTCTCGTTGATAGGAACCCATAGAATGATGGAAGGATGGTTGTAATCCCGCTCGACCGCCTCGATCCATTCGCGAGTGAACCGGTCTACGTAGGCATCGTCGAACTCGTAGGCATTCGCCATCTCGCTCGATACCAGCAAGCCCATGCGGTCCGCCCAGTAAAGAAACCTTGGGTCCTCGAGCTTCTGATGTTTACGCACGCCATTGAAACCCATCTCCTTGGTAAGTCGGATGTCATATTGAATAGCGTCGTCCGTGGGAGGCGTAATCGTGCTTTCGGGCCAGTAGCCCTGGTCGAGCACCATTTTGAGATAGATGGGTCTGCCGTTCAGGTGGACCCGCCCGCCCTCAACGCTGACCGAACGGAATCCGAAATACGACCGGACGCGGTCCACCACCGCATCGCCGCGGCGCAACTCGAAGGTGACATCGTACAGGTTCGGCGAGTTCGGCGACCAGAGCCGCGGCGAATCGATACGTGCCGCCGCGGCGGCACGGTTCTCTGACGCACGGACCATCGCCAGCGCCGACTGCCGTCCCTCCGGCGACACAATCGCGTAGAAGCTGAGATCGCCGCTGGGGGCGGCGATTCGCGCATCGAACCGCACTACACCGTCGTTGGTAGGCGTTATCCGGACCCGCTCCAGGTAGCTGGTGCCAGCCGCTTCCAGCCACACCGGTTGCCAGATCCCCGTGGTTCGCGTGTAGAAGATACCGCGCGATTCCGGCTCCCAGTACTGTTTGCCCCGCGGAATGAACCGGTCTCGTGGCGGGTCCTCCGCCCGGACCACTACGACGTTTGCGCCATCACGCAACAGAGGCGTGATATCGAAGCGAAACGGCACATGTCCGCCTTCATGGCTGCCGGCTTTCTGTGCGTTCACCCAAACCGTCGCCCGGTAATCGACAGCACCAAAATGCAGAAGGACTCGCTTTTGTCTCCACTGTGACGGCACGTTGAAGGTGCGCCGGTACCAGACCCAGGGGTGAAACGATGTGTCGTGAATGCCGCTCTTGCTGGTTTCGAAGCTGAAGGGAACCAGAATCGTCTTGCTGAACTTCTTCTGGCCGCTGCCCCAGTTCTGTTCGAGCCCGGCGTTTGCATCGTCGAACTCAAACTCCCACGGGCCGTTCAAGCTCAGCCACTGTTCACGCTGAAATTGCGGCTGCGGATACTCCGGCCGGGGAAGTTGCTGGGCAAGCGAATATGCGATAAAGGCGAATAGCAGAAAGGCGCATCTAATCATGCAATCAGCATACAAGTTCCGGGGCCGGGCGCCGCTGCGGAGGCTAGGAAAATTTGCACGAACACGTATCCTCCGCATAACGTATTTATGAGCAGAGAGTTAGAAAATGCCATTCTGCACACAATGCGGAAATGCCGTACGGGATACGGACATCTACTGCGGCGCCTGCGGAACCAGGCAGAGCGCCGGGGTTTTTGGCGGCCAGAGTGGGAGCCAGATCATGTCCGGACTCAGCCCTCGCACGGCAGCGCTGCTTTGCTACGTCCCCATTGTTGGCTGGATCGCGTCCATAGTCGTATTGGCCGCGGCAAAGTTCCGCACGGACCGGGATGTCCGGTTTCATGCTTTCCAGGGCCTGTACCTGTTTGTTGCCTGGTTGATTGTGGATTGGGTCGTCGCGCCATTCTTCAGCTTCGTGCCCCGCCATATGTTGCCGGTCGGCTTCATCCTGAAGCTGGCGATTATTGGAACGTGGATTTTCATGCTGGTGAAGACCGCACAGGAACAGATGTTCCGGCTACCGATTATCGGTGAACTGGCCGACCGGTCGGTAGCCGAGCAAAAGTAGAGCCCCGCCACTCGTGCAACTGATCTGTTCGGATGTAGCAGACGAGAAGTATCTGGAACCGCGGATTGCGGGTAGACATAGCGCGCGATGGCAGAAACGCTCCACCCTCGCTACTTCAGATCGCGTGCGTTCATAAAATCCTCCAGTGCAAACATCGGGCTTCCCTGGCGCAGACGAGGCGTGTTGCTCGGACGAGTTCGCGGCGTGGCCGCGTCATCTGCAGGTGACGCTACAGCAGCATGGCAATCAGTAGGGTCTCGTTCAAAAAGTGAGCGAGACAAGCAATTCCATTTGGTTGGCAGCGGTACGAGCCGGTCTCTCTATGCCTAACGGGTCCTTCGCCCAACGCGTGTATCGAAGCAGGTGAAGGTTGCGGTGTAAGGCGTTCCCTTCGAGTGAGAACCCCTTACCCAAGTCGATCTCGACCGACAGTCCCGCAAGAAAGCTCCGGGTATCAGAGAACCAATCGAAGGCAATCAGGTCTGTGGACGTCTCCGAGGCTGTGTAAAACGTCCTGGTAATGGGGAAATCGCGCGTTAGCGGCGTGCCGCCGACGAAGCCGAACGAGACGTGTTGCGCGGGTAAAAGGCTTCGGCTGCTTACTGTCAGCACTACGAGGAAGACCACCCTCGATACGTTGATTGTCATTGATGTGCCGGCAACTAATCCCGCTCGTTGACGTGCATATGAGTCCTGTAGTTGTCCATGATCAGGTGCAAGGGAACCTTGTCCAGGAACTCGGTGCCGGTGCGTAAGAAACGTAGGAATTCCTGATGACGATGGGCGTTGATAAGCATTGGCCGATCACCCTTTCCTGCCTCTGATCTTAGGGGCAGTTCCAGCTCGAACTCCGCAGCCGATCCCGGAATTCGCGCAGTAATCGGTCTGCCCCGGCCAGGTGTCCGGAAACCGGGAACGTTGTCATCCGCATATCGCGCGGCAACGATATCGCCTCGCGCATTTCTTCCGCCAGACGTCCACCCACAGGTCGAGCACGTAGTGCAGATAGATGTTCGCAGGTATCGGCGAAATCGCGACCCGGCGGAGTACCCATCTCTTTGTCCTTCCATTCGCCTTCCTCCATGCTGCATGCCGGCGAGCCTCTTGTCCAGCTACTCGCGAGGCATCGCACCGGCTTCCCAAACAACACTGAATGGGCATATCGGTTTTGGATAATCTCATAATCCCACTCTCAGCCGGCGGCTCATCCAGAAAACGAGCCGTACATGCGCGCTGGCATTACTCCGGGAAGGCACATGTTTGCGGGCCGTGCCATCCAAGTCAATCAATAGCAGGTGGCGACACAAAGACCTTACTGCCTGGGCTTCGGCTCGTGTTATATTTATTCATATCGTTGAATAAATATTCCCTATGAAGCATTTAGTCGGTATTGTCGGTTTCCGCGGCTATAGCGGAATGGAACTGCATCGGATACTGGAGCGCCACCCGCACATCGATCCGGTTCTGCTGGAGCACCGGGCGGACGTGGGCGAGCAGAGCAATCTGCGGCGTAAGGCTGGACCGCTACGGCTCCCTTGTACGGCGGAAGCGGCCAAGGAACATGGATTAGCGGCGGTCTTGCTTGCTACGCCGGCGGACGTATCAATAGGACTGGCGAGGGCATTCCTCGACGTTGGCGTCAAGGTGGTGGACCTCAGCGGCGCGTTCAGGCTGCAATCACCGGAAAACTATCACCGGTGGTACAGAGAAGAGCACATGGAGCCGGCGCTGCTGGCCGAAGCTGCGTACGGATTGCCCGAATTCTGCCGAAGCCGCATTCCCGGAGCGCGTCTGGTGGCAAACCCCGGCTGCTATCCGACAGCGGCCAATCTCGCGCTGAAACCGCTGGTCGCAGCGGGCGTGATCGACCGTCCGGCGGGGATTGTGTGCGACGCCAAATCAGGAGTGAGCGGCGCAGGCAGAAAGCCCAGCCTCAAAACAAGCTTCTGCGAGGTGACGGAGAATTTTTCCGCCTATTCGATTCTGGAGCACCGGCACGTTCCCGAAGTTTTGATGTATTCGGGGATTGAAGAGGCAGAGTTCAGCTTTACGGCGCAACTGTTGCCGCTGGATCGCGGCATTTTGGAAACAATCTACTTCCGGTCGGCCAAACTGGAGAGCGCGGCGCAACTGATTGATATTTACGAGGCGCAGTATGGGGAGGAGCCGTTCGTACGCTTGTACGAGGGAGGCCGTGTTCCGGACCTTCGGAGCGTTCAGCACACGAACTATTGCGACATTGGCGTCAAATTCGATGGGACGACCGGCAGGGCGGTGGTGGTGGCTGCAATCGACAACCTTGTGAAGGGGGCGGCTGGGCAGGCGATCCAGAACCTCAATCTCATCCTGAAACGTCCCGAAACGGAAGGGCTGCTGTGAGGATACTGATCAAACTGGGCGGCACGCTGCTCGACAGCGACGACTCGCGCCGGCGGCTCGCGCGCGAGATTGCCGCGCTGTGCCGCGCTCATTCCGTCGTGGCAGTGCACGGGGGCGGCAAGCAGATGACCCGCTTTCTTTCCGAGCGCGGGGTGGAAAGCCGCTTCGTGGAGGGTTTGCGCGTTACGACGCCGGAAGTGCTGGACGCCGTGCTCAAAGTGCTTGCGGGCACGGTAAACAAGCAACTTGTCTCAGCACTGATCGAGGCCGGCGCCCACGCGGTGGGAATCAGCGGCATCGATGGTTGTCTGACCGAAGCCGAGACGTTACGGCCGGATTTGGGGGCCGTGGGGCGGCCAATGCGGACCAATCCGGCGGTGTTGAACGCGCTCGGCGAGGCTGGTTTCATTCCGGTGGTCGCCTGCGTGGCCGGAGATCGCCAAGGCAGGATGTTCAACGTCAATGCAGATCAGATGGCCGTGTCCTGCGCGGCGGGATTCGGCGCGAAGCGGTTGCTGTTTCTCACGGACGTGGAGGGGGTGCGCGGAGCCGATGGGGCGGTGTTGGGAAGCCTGACGGCTGGAGACTGCATCCGCCTGATTCGCGACGGCACCGCCACTGGTGGAATGCAGGCCAAACTCAATGCCGCAGTACAGGCGTTGGAGCAAGGGGTAGATGAGGTGGTGATTCTGCCTGGGTATGAGCTGGAAATTCTGGGTCGCGCGCTCCGCGGCGAGCCTCTCGGCACCCGCCTGATTCCGGAGGAAGTACGCCCGTGAACACGCTGGTCACGTTGGCGCCGCGCGAGCGGTCTGCGCCTCCCTTCGTTGACAACGCACCTGTCGAGATCCGAATGGCAAGGATGAGCGACGTGCGCGCGCTTCTGGATCTGATCAACGGCTATGCCGCGGAAGCGATCATGCTGCCGCGCACCGAATTCGAACTGGCGGAAAATATTCGCGACTTCACGGTTGCTGCCGTGGGCGGAGACGTCGTTGGATGTGCCGCGCTGCACTTCTATAGTCCGGCAACGGCTGAAGTGCGCTCGCTCGCCGTCGCTCCCCAATGGAAGGGCCACCACGTGGGTCGTCTGCTGGTGGAGAGTGTCGAAAAAGAAGCACGCAATTATGGCCTGGCGTCGCTGTTTGCCTTTACTTATGTTCCGGCTTTTTTCTCGAAGCTGGGCTTCGTCGAGGTGGAACGTGGCGAATTGCCGCTGAAAGCATGGAAAGATTGTTTGCGTTGCCCAAAATTTCAATGCTGCGATGAGATCGCGATGATAAAGAGGCTTTGAAATCCTCTCGGCTAATCCCCGCTACTGCGGGTAAATCCCATTACTAAAGTACTGTTCGCGCGGTCCAAAATAATCAACGGCATCCGGAACACAGGTAATATTTCCCCGTTTTCTCAGGCCTTTAGCGCACCACGGCTATACCCCCAAAGTAAAATTGAATATGCCCTCAAAATACCCAGCAAACTTGAGAGAAAAGGCATGGAAGCGATACTAGTCATCTGTATAATTAGTGCAGCAAACTCGGTTTTCGCTGCGTTGAGGTGGTGGGGTAATGAGAGCTCAAACGGTCGATGTCAGGGAGTCGTCGGGCAAGGTTCTGTGTTGCACGGTTTTTCGTGCCGGCGGAAAGAAGCTTCTAGCCAAGGGCCACGTAATCAGCGAAGAAGATATCAGACTGCTTGAAACCGAAGGAATGGATCAGGTCTGGGTCACAGTTCTGGAGGAAGGTGAAGTTGCCGAGGACGATGCAGTCTGCGCTGTGGCGCAGGAAATGAGTTGCGGATGTTCCGAGATCCGCTTGGCGGCGGGCGGACGCGCGAACCTGGTAGCGACGGAAGACAGTTGCGTGCTGGTGGACGACGAACTGCTGAAACAGATCAACTGCACGACCAGCATCGTGATCGCGACAGCGCCCAACTTCAGCTATGCAAAAGCGGGGCAGCGGATCGCCACGGTGAAAAGCGCTCCTTTTGCTGTTGCGCAATCCCAGCTAGAGGCTGTAATCTCTATATTGAACGAAAGAGGTCCTATACTCCAGGCGCGCCCGATGAGGACGCCGAAGGTGGCTGTATTGTATACGGATCCCACCAGTGGAGATCGGTCTCGACAGCTCTTTGAAAACGTGATGCGCCAGCGGTTGGAGCGGTTTGGTACTACGGCCAGTTTTGTACTGAGCGCGGTAGAAGATGAGGAGATTGTTGCAAAGAGCCTGCACCACCTTGCGCGAGCGAAGCCATCGGTGATTCTGGTGGCGTCCACGACTGCACCGGCCGGACCGGAAGATGTAGTCGGCAGGGCTATGACGAAAGTCGGTTGCCATCTGGAGCGTTTCATGGCTCCGGTGGAACCCGGAAACCTTCTGCTGTTAGGATATTTGGACGATCTGCCCATTGTTTCGGCTCCGGGCTGTTTCCGGTCCGCCAAACCGAATGTGATGGATCTGATTCTGCCTCCAATGCTGGCGAAGTATCGGGTATCAGGGTGGGAATTGGCCTGTCTGGGCCACGGAGGGCTTCTCGCCTGAATCATTAGTCTCCTCCACTACCACGGGCCGTTTCCTCCGAGCGGTTTGTGGGTGCTCCTCAGCCGGGCGCCTGACCAGCGTCCGGCTTTTTTTTCACCGCGCAGCGATTCGGCGGCACTAAAGAGGGCAGCGTACAATTGACAAACAGCGGTGTTGGCTGAATGCTGAAGAATAGCTCCTGTATGAAGGTCACCAAAGTTCAGCCTTTACTTCTTTCTTACCCCTTCGACACACCAGTGCGCCTTTTCTATTACGGGGGTGAACGCACGATCCACAAACGCGATGCGATGCTGATTCGCATCGAGACCGACCAAGGCCTGGTTGGGTATGCGCCGGGTCCGGGCAGCGAGGCCGCACACGCCGCCATTCAGGATTCCATCGCTCCCTTTCTGGAAGGCCGGACCCTGGCGGACCCCGATGCGTTACGTGTGCTGTTTCTGAAAGGCCCGGGCCGGAACCCGCTGCTCACACGGATCTACTGCGCCGTGGAGATCGGTCTTTACGATCTGATTGGCAAGCAGAAAGGTCTGCCCGTGTCGGAATTGTTGGGCGGCAGAGTTCGGGATCGTATGCGGCTGTACGGCAGTGCCGGCATGTACATGCCCCCGGAGAAGTATGCCGAGGAAGCGCTGGCAGTGGCCAATCTCGGTTTCCGCGCCTACAAGATGCGGCCTGCGTTGGGCGAGCAAAAAGACCTGGAGACCGTGCGCCTGATGCGGGAAGCGGTCGGCTCGGATTTCGACCTGATGGTGGATGCCCATACTTGGTGGCGGATGGGCGACCGCAGTTACTCGTTCGAGACTGTCCAGCGGCTCGCGCGGGACATGGGTGAGTATGATATCGCCTGGCTCGAGGAACCGCTGCCTCCCGATGACCACGAAGGATACCGTGCACTGCATGATCTCGACTACGTTCCACTGGCCAGCGGCGAACATGAGCCGGACGAACCCGGATTTATGGATCTCATCCAGTCCGGCGGCGTCGATTACGTGCAGATGGATGTGATTTGCCAGGGAGGCTACCCGACGGGGCGGCGCATTTTCGGGGAGATTGCACGCCATGGCCTCCGCTTCGCTTTCCATTGTTGGGGGACGGCGCTCGAAGTGATTGCGGCAGCGCACCTGGGAATCTGCTGGCCCGAAACCATTGTCGAGTGGCTGGAATATCCGTGCTATTCCACTGCTTCACGGGCAGGCATGTACCCGTTCCCGCTCGCCGCGGAGATCCTGCAAGAGCCGCTGGAGATTGATGGTGGCGATCTCATCGTTTCGCGCAAGCCCGGCCTGGGAGTGGATATAGACGAGTCGATTGTCGCACGCTACCCGTGGATTCCCGGACCGTGGTCCTATTTTTCGCTGCATTCCCCCGCCGGGACGTGGGCGGTGACAGCGGACCACAGCCAGAAATGGACGGAAGGCGGGCCGGTTGCTTGAGGGTGATCTGTTCCGCGGCCGTTCTGGGCGCCGGCGCCGCGCTGGCATGGGGGGTTCGAGGCCGCTCTTCCGCACTGTTTGCTCCCTCCGTTTATCGGGGACGCCGGAACCGGCCGGCCATAGCACTCACCTTTGACGATGGACCGAGTGAATCCACACCGGTATTGCTCGAACTGTTGGCAAGGTACTCTGTGCCGGCCACTTTTTTTCAATGCGGAATGAACGCGGCTCGCCTGCCCCGGGTAGCGCGCGAGGTGGCGCTTGCGGGACATGAGATTGGAAATCATTCCCATACGCATCGCCTCTTTCCCTGCCTGACGCCAGCCGAGGTTCGCGAGGAGCTGGCCCGGGCGCAGCGTGCGATCGAGGATGCCACGGGCGTGACTCCTCGCTTGTTTCGTGCGCCGTACGGGGCGCGCTGGTTTGGCTTGAGAAGGGCTCAAAGAGAGCTGGGATTGCTAGGGGTCATGTGGACTTCTATCGCGCTCGATTGGAAGTTGCCTTCTGCCGCTATTACACGCCGGATTCTTCGAGGGGCGGCTAATGGCGCTATACTGTGCCTTCATGATGGTCGTGAGTTACGAATCGATCCCGACATCCGTAACACTGCCACGGCCCTTCGCGGCGCCATTCCTGTTTTAGCCGCGCGCGGGTTTTGTTTTGAGACGGTGAGCAACATATTATGAACGACGAGCTAACCCAACGAGTGATCAAGATCATCGCGGCCACTCAACACATTGAACTGGAAAAGATCACTCCCGAGAGTACGTTTCAGGAGCTGGGTATCGACTCGCTGGACGGCATTAATATCCTCTTTGCTCTCGAAAACGAGTTCTCCATTGATATTCCCGACGACGCCGGACAGCAGATCCGGACCGTACGCGAGATGGTGAATGGAGTCCGGACGCTGATATCGGGGGGCGATCCAGCTCAAGCGCAGGCCTGACATGCCGGAGCGCCGCATTGTTATCACAGGCCTCGGCGCGATCTGCGCATTGGGCCGCAACAAAGATGAGTTTTGGGACTCGCTCGCGCGAGGTGTGTGCGGAATCCGGCCACTCGAGACCGTCGACAGGACGCAGTTTCGGGTACAGAATGGCGCCGAGGTGCTGGGCTACGATCCCGCGGAGCACTTCCCCGGTAAAGAACGTGAGCAGCTTGACCGTTTCGCGCAGTTTGCCGTTACCGCGGGGCGGGAGGCGGTCGCCGACTCGGGTATCGAATGGCGGGACGAGCAGCGCGAGCGAGCCGCAATTGTCACGGGCTCCTGCGTCGGCGGACAGGCCACCGAAAACGAGGGTTATGAGAACCTCTACGTGCTCAAGAATCCTCGCGTGAATCCGCTCACGATTCCCCGCAGCATGGAAAACGCCGGGGCGAGCAGGCTTTCCCTGGAGTTTGGGATTACAGGTCCCGTATACACGGTTTCTACCGCTTGCTCCTCTTCCAATCACGCCATCGGGCAGGCATTTTGGCTGTTGCGGCAAGGCGTCTGTGATATGGCGCTTGCCGGCGGCAGTGAAGCTCCTTTCGGCACAGGCGTGCTGAAGGCGTGGGAAGCGATGCGTGTGCTTGCTCCCGATACGTGCCGGCCTTTTTCGAAAGACCGGCGCGGACTGGTTCTCGGGGAAGGCGGCGCCATGCTCGTGATGGAGACCCTGGAGGCTGCACGCGCGAGGGGCGCCCGCATCTACGCCGAGATATTGGGATTTGGAATGTCGTCAGACGCACACCATTTGACGCAGCCCGCTGCCGAAGGGGCCGCGCGCGCGATGCGAAGCGCGCTTTCCGACGGGGGCGTCGACTCTTCGCAAGTTGGCTACATCAACGCGCATGGGACAGGCACGCTCGCCAACGATCCCACGGAGGTGGCGGCGATCCGGTCTGTGTTTAACTCTCATGCCGGCGATCTGGCGGTCAGTTCGACGAAATCGATGCACGGCCATGCCTTGGGGGCCGCTGGAGCGATTGAGGCGGTGGCAACCATCCTGGCGCTGGATCGCGGCCTGCTGCCTCCGACGGCTAATTTCACCGAACGTGATCCGCAATGTGATATCGACGTAATTCCGAACACAGCACGGGAGCAAAAAGTAGATTACGCCTTATCGAACTCCTTCGCTTTCGGTGGATTGAATGCCGTG
The DNA here is from genome assembly GCA_900696665.1 of uncultured Acidobacteriota bacterium. Taxonomy (GTDB): domain Bacteria; phylum Acidobacteriota; class Terriglobia; order Bryobacterales; family Bryobacteraceae; genus CAADGY01. Next base: position 32,533 of record CAADGY010000228.1, on the reverse strand, counting down.
CTCGCCCTCGGCAGGTTCAGGGGCTGAATCTCAAAAGCTGAAACCGAATTCGCCGAAGATATTGACCCAGTGATCTCTTGTGCGCAGGGCTGACAATTCGCCAACGGGATCTCCCTCGGTATGCCCGCGATAGACACGTGTCACGGCGCCGATCCGAAAATGCCGGCCTTGATCGAGAAACCAGTTCACTCCAAACAGGCCGTAGTAGCCCCAGCCGCTGCGAGACGTGCAAACAGGACAGTCAAACTGGTAGTAATCGCTCGGTTGGCGAATACGTTCCGAGTACCGCAGGTAAGCGCCCCCTGCTCCGCCGGATATCAGTAACCTGCCGTCGGCAAGCGGCGCGATGACGCGGCCCCCAAAGGGCACGAAATACTGGAAATCGCGGATCCGCAAATACCCGAATCCGCTATCCAAGAACTCTCTGACCCCCGCTGCTCCGAACGCCGTATCCAGGCCCACGTCCGCCTGAAGATACCGGTGGAAGCGATAACCATACCCTGCGCCCAAAACAAAACTGGTATCGTAGAACGGCTTCAGATCTCCCCTTGGCTGTGCTCCACCGAGGCCCAACGTTATATTGTGTTTCGGATAGTCGGATTGAGCGGTCAGGGTAGCGGCCGCAATTAAAAGCAGCGCAAGGGTTTTCACATCAAGTCAGACGCCCGTAGCGGAAGGGGCGTTACAGTGGCCGCTCGTTTTGTTACACCGGATGCACCCCCGGGTTTCAAACCGCGTCGCTGACTGGAGGTGGGCTGATCCACGCCCCGCGAGAATGCCCGAGAGGATCAGCAGCGCGCGTGTCAGCGGCTCGGCTGATTCCTGCTGCCCGTACGGCGGGCAACGACCGAAAGAGATCAAAGAGCACTGGACCCAGAAACATATGACCTGGATCAAGAGCCAGGTCCGTTTCCAGCAGCCGCCGTCTCAGGCTGCGTTTCCGGACGACGTCCGTGAAGTACAGCACTCCCCCGGCATGGTTTCCAGCAAGTCTTCCGGCGGCGGCCGCATTCAACGCGGCGGGATCACCAAGCACGCAACGCGCACCTCCGGCAGGTGATCGTCGAGGCCGCCTGGGTCTACCAACACAAACCCTGAACTGGAGGCTGGCCAAGCGGTAACAAGGTCTGGGCGAGGAGATCAAAGCGGTCGCCTAGAAGCTCAATTGCGTCCAGACGCGCGCTACAAGAAGCTCGCTACCACCTGCCGGTGTCTCGAAAGGAAGCCAACGCCAGAACGATTAAGACAGCGCCTTGACAAGGTCGCTTCAAGGGACCCGAGTGCAGGCAACTGGATACATCGAACGCGTCTCTTTTTCGCTATGCTGATATGCTGTACCGGGTCACTCGAAGTGTGTTACGCGCCGGATAACAGGAAACACACGAGGTTGGAACGGGGAATGTTCTGCGAGAAACCGAGGCTGGAATGATAGAAGTGGGCAACGCTGGTTAAACGCGGTGATTCGTATCGGCCCCGCCGGATGGAAATATGAGGACTGGGAGGGGGTTGTGTATCCGAAGCCCGCACCGCGGGGTTTCGATCCGCTCGCCTACCTGGCCGAGTATTTCACCACCGTCGAGATTAACACCTCATACTATGGTCCTCCGCAGCCTGCCGCCGCACGGAGGTGGGTTTCTAGTGTGAGCAGCCATCCGGAATTCCGTTTCACAGCGAAGCTCTTCCACTCGTTCACCCACGAACGGAAGCCAGCGCCGGAAGACGAGCGCAACTTCAAGGAAGGAATCGCCCCGATTGCCGAGGCCGGTCGCCTGGGCGCTATTCTGATCCAGTTCCCGTGGTCCTTCAAAAACGATCCGGAGGACCGGCGGTACCTCTGGCAGCTTCAGGCACGGTTCAGGGAATATCCGCTCGTTGTCGAAGTGCGGCACAACAGCTGGATCACCGGCGAGATTTTGGACGCTTTTGCCGAACTCGGTTTGGGGCTGTGCAACATTGACCAGCCCATTTTCGGGCGGTCCGTAAGGCCATCTTCACACGCCACTTCTACTGTTGGCTACGTGAGACTGCACGGGCGGAACTACCAGACGTGGTTCTCTCGGGAGGCGAATATTCGCGAACGGTACGATTACAGGTACTCGCACGCTGAACTGGAACCGTGGGTGGCTCGGATCAGGAGGATAGCGGATGACGCGGAGGATACCTACGCTATCACCAATAATCACAATCTGGGAAAGGCAACGGTCAACGCACTGGAGTTGAAGGCATTCCTAGGCGGCGCCCCGGTGAAGGTGCCGCCCCGTTTGATTGATAGCTATCCCGACCTACGCGGCATCGCGGACCAGTCCGTACCGAGGCAGGCTACTTTGCCAATAACGCGGCAAGAATGAGCTATTCACACCAGGCTGTCCTCACTTCAACGGCCGTGTCGAGAGCTGCGGGGATGTCGCGCGCCCGCACATGGATCCCGATGGCAGACTGGCTTGCTGGTGAAGCGCCGCTGCTGTGTGGCAAAAACGAGATCGATCTGGCGGTGGCCAAGATGCTGGGCCATTACGGTCGAGCAGCGGGCCTTCGAACCTCTCAGGTCCGGCCGTAAGTCTGTGCTCAGTACGCGACACCCGAAAACCGCATCAAGCTGCCTGATGTGTGACGGCCCTCCACTCAAACATCTCAGCAGCTAAGGCTTCGCCTGTAACGGCCTGCTATCTTGTAAACTACCACGAGGAGGAAACCCGAATGTCGAGGATGGGAAGTTGTTTGAGGTGTATCTGTGCGGCATCTCTCCTGGGACCCGCGGTGCTATCGGCGCAGTTGACCGTCTCCATTATTCGGGGAACTGCCACGGATCCTTCCGGCGCAGCGGTTGCCAACGCTGTCATTACGATTATGAACACCGATACTGGTTTGAAGCGGGAAACCATAACCAACACGGCGGGTGATTACGAGTTGCCGGATCTCCCGCGTGGGCGATATAGACTGACAGCCATGGCGGCCGGTTTCAAAGGCTTCACCGCGAATGACATCGTTCTTGAGAGCACTCAAGTGCGCCGCATCAACGTGCCCTTTGAGATTGGATCCGTTGGCGCGGAGATCACGGTGACGGCGGGGGCGGCCGTCATATCAACCGATAGCAGCAAAATTCAGAGCGCGTTTGAACGCCGTACGTTCGAAGATGCCCCGCTGATCGGCGATGGCCGAAATCCGGGGCTGCTGCTATCGACGCTGCCGCATATCCAGCAATCCGGCAGTATCTATGGTGTGCAGTTTGCCGGGCAGCCAAGTTCGCAAATCCAGCAAGGCATCGACGGCATGACCACGGATGGCGCAATCAATCAGGTGTCGAACATCCACGACATGGAAGAACTGGTGGCCGTGCCGGTCAACAATACGGCGGAATACTCGCGGGTGGGTTTCTACAACATGATCACCAAGTCGGGTAGCAACGAGTTTCACGGACAGGCACACTACTGGCTGCGGAACTCGGCACTGGACGCTCGCGACTTTTTCCAGAGCCGGAAGCCAGTTGCGAAATCCCATACGATGCACGGCGAACTCACAGGGCCCATTTTCCGGAACCGGACGTTCTTCTACGTGGCGTATAGCGGACAGCGGTGGCCGGGCGGAAGCTTCTACTTGAGGGATGTGCCGACAGTGAAGATGCGGCAGGGTGATTTCTCACAACTGCTGAATCAGACGCGACGGGTAGTAGTGCGCGATCCCCTCAACGGGCAGCCGTTTCCGGGGAATATCATCCCGGCGGACCGAATCAATCCTGTGGCCACGAAAGTAATGCAGAACTATTTGCCCGCTCCAAACCTTGGGGGACCCGACGATCTGGCTCGCAACTACGGTTACCTGTGGCCGTGGCCGGAAGATCTGCGTGTTGGCAACTATTACTCTTTTCGAATTGACCACCACGTGACGGCGAACAACCGCTTGTACGGACGCGCCATCACAAACTGGATCGACTATGCCCTTTCGCGCGAGTTACCTACCTTGGGTTGGACGCGCAACCGGCGCAACCAACACGTGGTGATTGAGGACACGCACGTGTTTTCGCCGGTGTTGGTGAATACTTTCCGCTTCGGCTTGTATCACGTCGTGGTGGATGACGGAAAAACAGTGGATGGGTTTACGCCGCAAAAGGGCGATCAGGTTGTGCAGGAGTTGGGGATTCAGGGTGTCAATTCACAAAACCTGAGCGCAATGGGTTTTCCACGAATGGACATCGCGGGATACCCGAGCCTCCGCAATCAACCCGGCGGGCTGGTGCTCGATGACAAGCAGTGGGCCTTCACCGATTCACTGACATGGTCGAAAGGAAGCCACGTGCTGAAATTCGGCGGCGAGATCAAACCGTTCAGCCGGTTCGAAGGCTTGGTGCCGGAAGGCAACTATGGCTACTTCGTCTTTAACGGCTCATTGAGCGGCTATGGATATTCCGATTTTCTGCTGGGGCTGCCCTTTTCGAGCCGGAGGCTGGATCCGCTCACGAACCGCACGCGCCTGGATAGTGAAGTCGGCTTCTATGCGATGGACACGTGGAAGATCGACTCGCGCCTGACACTTGACCTCGGGCTCAGGTGGGAGCGTTTCGGAGCGGCAACGTATGAGGACGGGCTGATCTACAACTGGGACCGCGAAACTGGAAACGTAATTGTACCCCGCGGCAAACTGGGCCAGATCAGTCCGCTGTATCCAACAAACACCATCTCGGTTGTCGAAGGCGATGTGAAGCAACGCCCTTCCCTTTCCAATTGGGCACCGCGCCTGGGCGCGGCGTGGCGTCCGTTCGGCGAGAAAACTGTTCTTCGAGGTAGCTACGGTATATTCATCGAAACCCTGGGCCTTTTTGCGCGAGCGCAAAGCGGCGGGCCCTACCAATTGACGGAGACCTTTATCAACTCCGTCCAGAACGGTGTGCCTCTGTTCTCCTTCCCTAATCCGTTTCCAGCGGGTTCCGGAAACGTGCCGAGCCAATCGATGTCAGGGTATCCGCTCAATACGGACAACGGGCGTATTCACCAGTTTAATTTCACGGTGGAGAGGCAGATCTTCGACATGGGGCTACGGCTTTCGTATCTGGGCTCGCGATCGAGGGGCTTGAACTATAGCATCGCGACGAACAAGCCCGAGCCCAGCTTGATCCCCTTCACTCAGGCGCGGCGGCCGTACCCGCAATTCGTGGGCACGACCTACATCCGGTCCAACGGAGCGGCGAACTACAACGCCTTTACGGTGGAAATACAGAGAAAGGTGGGGCAGATACAGTTCAACAACCACTACACCTGGGCTTCGAATTACAGCAATACGCTGAACCTGGAAAACCCGTATGCGCCGCTGTTCTGGAGTAGGGACGCGAATACGTCGCGCCACAGGCTGGTACTGAACACGATATGGGATGTCCCCGTGGGCCGTGGGCGGCGCTACCTGTCGTCAATGCCGCGGATGGCGGACCACATCCTGGGAGGCTGGCAGCTTTATTGGATCGCATTCATGGAGAGCGGCCAGTTCTTCTCGCCCAGTTACTCCGGTTCGGATCCATCGAATACAAACACGGTCGGCGGTTTGCCGGATCGAATCGCCAATGGCAATTTGTCCGCGAGCGACCGGTCGATCAACCGCTGGTTTGATGCTTCGGCCTTTGCGCCGCCGGCGCCGGGCCGGTTCGGAAACAGCGGCGCGAATGTACTGGAAGGTCCCGGCCGGCACCAGCATAACCTGACGGTGAACAAGCGCATCAGCCTCACGGAGAGGGTGAGCCTTTCTTATGGCGCGGCCATTACGAACTTGTTCAATCGCGCCAATTTCAACAACCCGAGTGCGAATATTTCGGTTCCGGGGTCGGTAGGCAAGGTCGGCAGCACGAAAAGCTATGCGCCGAACCGGCAGATCATGATGAGGGTGCGGCTTCAGTTTTGACCGGGGAGCGGGTCACTGCGGCGGGAGCCTAGCTTGGCTCACCCGGCGACCCGCCGAATGGCTCATTGCATGTAAGGAACGGGCACAAGTGTGATTTGTGCCGTCGGGGCCGGCGGCGGCAACACGATCGCGGAAGAAGAAGGTCATTTCGCCGTCCTTTCCTTCATTCCACTAATGCGAATGCGATCACATTAGGCCCTGAAGCAACGGCAACGTACTGCTTGCGGTCGAACATGTACGTCATGGGTGAGGCTTTCCAGAGATGATTTGCGGGGAAACTCCATAGCAGTTTTCCGGTCGTGGCGTCGGCCACGCTGAGGTTATTGGAATCGTCTCCAAAAAATACCAGTCCGGAGGCGGTCGCCAGGGTGCCTCCCCAAGTATTCGCGTCGCCCGCCTGTGGCAGCTCCCAAGTGATCTTACCGGTACGAATATCGATGGCCCGCAAAATCTTCTGACCCGGCTCGCCCGGCACCTGGCGGGTGGAGCCGTCGTAGTACGACTTGCCAGGCTCCCACTTGCCTACCTCTTTCACGAAGATGTTGCATTTCTCCAGTGCCTGGACATAATACAGTCCGGTCCCCGGATGAAAGCTGGTCGAAAACCAGTTCGTCGCTCCTTCCACGGCGGGGCAGACTTTCGTGCCTTCGGGTGACGGTGATTGCCCTGGCATCTTCATGGGCCGTCCATCCTTGCCGATGCCGGAGGCCCAGGTGAGCTTCTTTACGAACGGTTCGCCCAACAGCAATTCTCCGCTGATCCTATCGAGCACGTAAAAGAAGCCGTTTCGATTTGCATGAAGAAGAAGTTTGCGCGGACGCCCCTTCCATTCCACATCCACCAGCACCGGAGGCTGTTGCGCATCCCAATCCCACAGATCGTGCGGCGTGAACTGGTAATACCATTTCAACTGACCCGTCTTGACGGAGAGAGCCACCACGGAATCTGAATAGAGGTTGTCGCCCTTTCGCTCATCGCCGTTGAAGTCCGGGCAGGGATTGCCGGTCGGCCAATAAAGGAGCTCCAGTTGTGGATCGTAGGTGCCGGTCAGCCACGTCGAGGAGCAGCCATGTTCGATGGCGCTGCCTTTCCACGTTTCCGAACCAGGCTCTCCCGGCTTCGGCACCGTCCAGAAGCGCCACACCTCCTTCCCCGTGCCCCGATCAAAAGCTGCGAGAAAGCCTCGCACACCTTCATCACCTCCCGAATGACCCGACACCACCAGGCCGCCGGCAACCAGCGGCGCCGATGTAGCGCCATAGTTCTCCTTGTAGTCGGCCATTGTAGTGTCCCAGAGAAGTGCTCCCGTGAACCGGTTGAGCGCGATGAGATGGGCGTGGTCCGTCACCATGAATACGTGGTCGCCGGAGACTGCCACGCCGCGATTGATACCACCCCCTGCGTCCCCCGCGACGCCCGGCGTACGCGGCCGCCTGTAATGCCACAACTCGCGCCCGGAGCCGGCATCGAGAGCGTAACATTCATTTGCCGCCGTGACGTACATAACGCCTTGGACCACCACCGGCGTTACCTCCAGCCGCGTGGCGTTCGATAAAGGAAAGACCCAGGCCGGAGCCAGGCGCGAAACGTTTTCTTTTGTGATCTGCGCGAGCATACTGTACCGGTTTCCGCCATCCGTGCCGTTGTAAGTCAGCCAGTCTGTTTGCGAAGTCACCTCCCGGTATCGATCGCCAGTCCTCCGCAAAAGACGCAGCCGTCCATCGTCACTTTGCATCTGCATCTCACTGGCGCTCTGATTCAGCACGACTCCTTCGAGGATCCTCCCTGCGATGGTTTCGATCTTTGCCCGGTGGACCGGGCGCGCGCGCGCCGGGCGCAATGACCGTAGAAAAGCGATCAACTCACGCATCGGCTGCTCGGCCAACTTGTACGCAGGCATCCCACCGCCCGGAATCCCCTGCCGGATCAATTCCGCAAGTTGGCGGTCATCCCGCGCACGCACCTGCCGCACAATGCCGGGGGCCCGCTCTCCACCGTTTCCATCGCCCCCGTGACAACTCATACAGAGACTGTTGTACAGGCTCTGTCCGCGGCTGGGTTCCTGTGCGCAAAGCAGTGTCGAATGCACAGCCCACAATAAAATTCCACACGTGATAGAGCCACCGAACAGCTTCCGTCGTTTCACGCTGCTCCCCCCTTGAGTTCAACAGGCCGATGGCTGCCGCGCGGCCGGCGCCGTATGTGCGTTAGTGCAGGATCTCACTCGCGCAGCAATGCTTATAAATTCCGGTTCCCACCGTATCGGTCGGGCCTGTGAATCCTGGCCCGCCCGCGCCCACGTATCCGTAACTGGCGCCTGAAGCGTCGGGACTTACCCAGAAGGCATAGAGTCTGCCGTACCTCAGGTAAAAGCGGAAGCGGACGGGCCTTCCCGAAAGGGACGATAGATCGGCATTCTTCCAGCTCACCTCTTGCGCTGTATTATCAGCGCGCACGGGAATGCACTGTGAGCGCGAAAAGGCTGGGATTGCACGTCCTTTCTGATCCAGCACCTCCACCGTCAATTCGCCTGCCTCCGTGTTCGCGTTCACGAACAGCCGTTTGCCGCGAAAGGAAACCGGACGCGTGGTCAGCGTTCCTTCGGCGGCACCGGCATCCATGGAAACAAATCCATCGCGGCGGATCGTCGCCAGCCCGGTACTGTTTTGCCCTATGACACCGGGAGCCCGCGAGCGGCCACTCACATAAAAGAAGAGGCGATCCCCCACCAACAGGCAGACTCCGCCCGCCGATTGCACGTTGCCGTGATTCCAGTCGCCGTGGCGCGCGGAGACAGGAATAAACGCTCGGCGTGACGGGCGGTACCAGTGAAAACCGTCACGGCTGAATCCGGCCACGATCTCGTTCGGCTTCTCCCGGTCTTTAAATTGTCCCCGCCAGATACTGAACAGGCCCACCATGACGCTCTCATAAGCGACCGCGTCCAGGTTGTACAACTCCGGTCTCACGTTGAGGTCTACTCGCGTGGCATCCAACCGGTCCGCTCCAATCCAGGGTACGGGCTTCCACTGCAACCCCGCGGCGATGTTCGGGGATTCAGCATAAGTACGGAACCGTACATGCTCGCCGGGCCTGCGGGTACGCTGTGGGCTGATTACTCCGGGCGTATGATCGCGGATACTGTAGACCCATACCTTGCGGAATGGATTCCGGAAGAACGTCGTGCGATCCGCCACTTTCATGCTCTGCGCGACGGGCTGTCCCCAATGAATTCCGTCCGAGGAAAAATGCAGTATCATCGGACGCATGTTGCCGGGGTTGTAGAGAAATTTGTATCGCCGTTGAGGATCGCTCTCTTCCAGATCGAGCCATACGGTGCTGGAGTCACGATTCCCGCGATGAACGACGTTCGTTCCAGGCTCTACATCGAGTTTGGGTTTGTCCCAGTGGATACCATCTTTCGATGTCGCGTACAACGTCGCACCAAGGCCCAGGTACCACATCTTATAAAGACGGTCATGCGGATCGTAGAAAACGCCATCGCTGAAGGGCATTGCCCCTCCACCTCCATCGCGTCTCAGCTCCCATGGTCTGTCCGGTCTCAGCACGGGATTGCCTGCGAAGTATTCAGCCTGGTGAAAGGTACGGCGCAGCGTTGTTTCCTCAATCAGGAAATGATCCACAAATAGTTGCCGCCCCACATCGATCGGAATAATGTCCGGAGGCGATGCCAGATAAGGAGGATCGGGCAGTGGTTCGTGACTGAGTTTAATTCCCGTTGGAGGCCACTGGGACGGAAGGCGGATACCATTGTACAGAACATTACCACCCTGTGGAGATCCCGCTGCGGCTGACATCGCCAGAAGGACGGACACGCGAAACGAAAAAAGTTGCATCCCCGCCGGAGGTCGTCTCTTTTTCCGCATTCTTGTAAGATATCGAATCCCGAACTGGCATGGGAGCTAAAATTGAAGTGTTGGCAGTTGATCTTTGAGCTGAGGCGAACGATATGTTCCACACTGTTACGCCGGCCGCTCGAGCGCGAACGCAAACAGGGAACGGCACTACGGCATTGGCGGTTGAGTTTTGCGACGGTACTCCTCCCATCTTCTCTGGCGCCCCCAACTTCACGTTAGTACTCCAGAATCGAAAGCAGTTTAAGTGGCTCCTTAAAACCGGTATGATTTCCGCGGCGAATGCCTTCATCCGCGGTGAGTTCGATATTCGAGGCGACCTGGTCGCCGCCGTCCGCTTCAAGCGAGCAAGCACCGGCAGCGGCGGCTGGAAGTGGTTCGGAATGCTGCCCCTGTACCTGCGGCATTTGCGCAACAGATTTGCAACCCGCAGGCGAACGGCGCGCGACATCCACTTTCATTACGACCGCTCGAACGACTTTTATCGGCTATTTCTGGATAGTCGCATGGTGTATTCGTGCGCATACTTCCGGCATGCTGAATGGAGCCTGGATCGCGCACAGTTGGAAAAGATGGATCACATCTGCCGCAAGCTGGATTTGCAACCCGGCGACCGCTTCCTCGATATAGGTTGCGGATGGGGCAGTTTACTGCTGCGCGCCGCCGAGAGCTATGGCGTGTTTGCGACGGGTTGTACCTTAAGCGAGAACCAGGCCAAACAGGCCAGCCGTCTTATCGAAGCGCGCCAGTTGTGCGGTTTCGCCTCGGTGTGCCTGTCCGACTATCGCGAACTGACGGGACCTTACGACAAAATCGCCTCCGTCGGCATGTTCGAGCACGTGGGACCTCCCCGCCTTGAACAGTACTTCAGAGCGGTTTACCGGCTTCTCGACAACTCGGGGCTTTTCCTGAATCACGGCATCATTCGCCCGGAAGGTGTCCGGCAGGATGCCGAGACCCTCTTTATCGATCGTTACGTTTTTCCCGGAGGCGGGCTGTCGCGCCTGGCGCAAACCATTCGGGCGGCGGAAAGAGCCGGGTTCGAGCTTCTGGATGCCGAGAACTTGCGGAGCCACTACGGCATGACGTGCCGCGCATGGCTCGAGCGCCTCCTGGCAAACCGGAATGCCTGCCTCGAGGCGGTAGACCGGCAGACCTATCGAACCTGGCTCATCTATCTTGCCGGGTCAGCGGCGAATTTCGAAGACGGCGGCGCCGATGTGTTCCAACTGCTGTTCGCCAAACGCTCTTATCCCCGGCCGAGGCACATGAGCCGCGACTACATGTACCATGGATCTGCTTCCGCCCAAGAACCGGAGACCAAAACGGCTCAACGCTGAACGTAATCGATACGAAATGGTTTATTGGTGACGAACAGCACGGTCACATCCACCTCCGCGGTCGCTCCGTGTTGCATAACGGAACCTTCGGGAAACCACACAAATGTCCCCGGTCCAAAGGCGCCGGCGTTGGTCGCCAGTGTGCCCTCGAGCACGTACATTCCGTGTGCGCAGGGATGTGTATGCCACGGATTCACCACTCCGGCGGGATAACGCACCAGGCGAATCTCCATTCCTGTCTCGCCATCTTCGAACAGATTTTTTCGAAACAGGCTCCTGCCCAGCTTTTCGTTGAACCGCTCCTCCCACTCCACCGTACTGGTATCGATCGCAATGGGTGTCTGTTCCATATTGCTTATTTCCCCTCCGAAGAGCGCTTCAGGTATAGCGCCGCCGGGCCTCCAAATGGCGTGCGGAACGTGACTGCTGCACCTCCCTGCACGGATTTGCCGGCTAGGGTCTCATCTTTGTTGACATTGAGCCATTCCACATCAAAAACTCCCGGAGCGTCTTCCAAATCCACTGTAAATTGGCCGATCACGCCCGGCTGAAACACCAGATACTCCCTGCCGCGGTGAGCCAGGCAGTAGCCTCCTCTTGCAATAGCCGGTTCAGGCTTCATTGACGCCAAGTCCATCTTATTGGCGTAACGCCGCGTCTGACCCATCGCAAGGCGCGCCGAATCCTGCCAGGTAGGCGACGGAAGCAGCTCTTCCATAAACAGCACGTTCAGCCCGCGGCAGAAACTCTTCCACACCCACACGTTGTCACCCCCGGTGTGTCCCCACAGATGATCAGTGTCGCTGACCACCACTTTCGTGGTGCAGTCAGCACAGGGGTTATCCCGGAAGCTCTCCGCGCTGCCACCGTCGTTGGGCGATATCCAATCGGCGGGGCTGGCGTAAAGCACAGCGTTGGCGCCTCCCCGGTACTGAAACGTCATGCCCACCGGGTGCCGCTTGGGTTTATCCAATTCGTATTGCTTCACGAAGCGAATCATGTGGTACTGCCAATCCGTCGACCCGGCGAATGCCTCATTCGAAACCTCATAGAGCACGTTGTCCAGGTCGTTGACCGTGTCGATCACTTTCCGCACGTAAGCCTCCTGAAGATCGAGCACCCGCCGCGCCATGGTTCCTAGTTCGAGTGAATTGAACTCCAGGCCTTTGCCGTCCCGGTTGAGGTCGGCGTCGACCCCGTTGACGTTGTTCGCTCCATTGAAGGGATGGTAAGTCCACCCGTCGGTGAACTGCATCGCCCACCCCTCAAAGAGCATCACCGCCGCGTATATGCCGCGGCCGCCGGCTTTGGTCAGACGCACTCGCATCCGGCCGAAGTATTCCTCGTTAAAACGGGTCAGGTCGAATTTCGGCTGCCCGTCGGCAGCCGTGCCCGGACCGGTCCGCACCCATGGATGGGGCGTGCAATATGCCGCTTTCTTGTCGTACCTATCGGTCCATTTCGGTGGTTCCCAGCGCCACAGCCGGAAAAAGTTGTGGTTATGCCGTTCCAGGAAATCGAGGTAGCCGTCAAAATCAAACCGGTGAGGAGGGTTGGTCTTCGCGGGATAAAGCAGATCATTGTCCTGCAAAGTCCACCAGGCATGCGACCCCGCCAGATAGACCGCTTTGCCGGATCCGTCCGTAAACCACCGGGGATTCGATTGGAGTACTCGCAGCGGCCCCGCGGCACGTCTTTGAGCCCACACGGGCATCGCCAGCAAAATGACAGCGGCTACCAGGCAGTATCGTGCCCATATCCAACTGCTTGAAGTCCTCCGACAAACCATGGTTGGAATAGAGCGTATCAACAATGACCGGTACCTGACAATGTGGCGCCCACGCAAACCTCCGTCCGCGGATAGGCCGGGAGCGGCTCCACGTTCAGTAGCTTTGCGATTACGTCGGCGGCCCGATAGATGAGCCCGTTCTCCGGTAAAAACCGGGCTACGTCCGCGAGGTTGTTTCCTGCGGTAACCAGACCATTCTCTATGTACTTTCCGCTGCGGATCTGCGGGAGGCCGATATTTGCCAGCAACGCATTGCAGAGACACTTCCTGCCATTCGTGTTCTCCAGTCTGCCGCCTTTCGACACGTACGTCGTCACCGGTTCCGCCGCGCAACGGTAGCGAATCGTGCCGTCCGGTTCCCGATAGGCCTCCCGCAGATAGCCCACATCACAAATACGAGGCCGTGCGGCGTAGGCCTCACTGCCGGAAAGGGAGCCTGACATCTGCACCACCTTGAACGGGAAGTTCGTGGGCGAAGCGAGCGGATCCGTGAAGACGCGTGCCTCGCCGGCCTTAATGTCCTTCAGGATCGCCTCCTTGTATTCATTCCTCAATCCCGACTCGGCGCAGAACGCGAAGGGGGTTCCCACTTGAACTCCCGCGGCTCCGGCTGACCAGGCTGCGCGCAATTTTTCCGCACTGCCGTAGCCACCGGCAAGCCAGAACGGCAGACCGAGCTCACGCAGTTTCTCCAGGTCCACGGCGTCGCGCTCTCCGTAGACCGGTTCACCAGCCTCGTCCAGTTGAAGGCGGCCGCGAGGCGGGGCATTATGCCCCCCGGCCGCGGGCCCCTCGATAACGAATCCATCTACTCTGCCGTTGGCCTTCTTCACCATCGTCGAAGCCAGCGTATTGGAAGCGACGATAGCGATGAACTTCGGCCGGATCAGTGGTGGAATCTCACGCTCCATGAACTCTCTCGGCACAAAGGTCATGGTTGTATCGTCAACATCCTGCGCGCCGGTGATTTGCAGTGGATAGGAAGCGGGCTCGTGACAGGCGAAGCGGTCAAGCACCCCGGGAATTTTCAGGGGAATGCCCGCACCGATCAACACGTAGGCGGTGCCGGCGAGCATGGCACCGTAAATTGACGGCAAATGGGGCATCTGAACCTTTTCGAGGTAATTGATTCCTACGGCATTTCCATGGCCTTCCCTGGCGAGGATCACTTCGACAAAGTTCGCCACGATGCAAAGTTCTCGCAGTTCCCGCGGACTGTCTTTCGTATGCATGGGAGGCGTCTTGTAGGATGCGCCGGCAGCCTTCCCGCCAGGAACAAAATAGGTGGACCAGACACGCCTGGCCATATCCGGAAATGGAAAACGGCTGAGGCCGCGGCGCATGTGCCCTCCCGGATCACCGTCCTGGAGACGTCTGGCAAGAATCTGGTCCAGAGCTGTTCCGGAAACTACTCCAAGCTGACCGGTCCGGGCGACGGCCTGCGCCAGCCGCCAGTTCGAAACTCCTGCACCCATACCACCTTGAATGATCGCTGGACAAGTATCCATTAAAGTTTCATTGTTCCAGCCATCCGCACTTCGGGTTGTAATACTTCTGTCCGCAAAACGGGAGATTCGGGCACGAAGGGTCTCTACGAGCGCTCCGTGTCCGTCGCGGCTCACAAACAAGGCTTTCCCAGGGCCGCGCGCGCCAGCAAGCGGCTCGCTAACGCGTCGCGACGATCAGATCGCCGTCCGGTTCCGGCCGCCGGAAATCACGGAATCCGGCTTCGGTAAGCCACTGTCTGTATTCGACTTCGCTATAGCTGGAACCTGCCTGGGTGCCAACCAGCATATTGATTGCGAATAATGCGGCGCGCTTCGGCGCGGTCTTGTCCGGTTCCAGAATAAAATCGCGAATGACAATACGCCCACCCTTGGCCAGCGCGCTGTAGGAGCGGCGGAACAGATCCCGGTTTTCTTCGGGACTCAACATGTGGCAAATGGCGGAAAGCAGAACCAGGTCGTAGTCCTTGCCGAGTTCGCCGGTACGCAGGTCGCCTACCTTGAAGGAAATGCGATCCGCCACCCCAGCCTCCTGTGTGTATTTCCGCGCAAGAGGAACGACGGAGGCGAGATCGAGCAGGTCTGCGCGCAATTCAGGGTCTGCTTTTACAAAGGCGATGGAGTAAGCACCGGAACCGCCGCCGACATCCAGCAGCCGCCGCACGCCATCGGTTCCAACGCTCCGCACCAGATTCGCGGCTGTGCCCTCGGCTACACTGTGCATCGCCGCAATAAAGCTTTCGGTCCATTCCTGTTCCTGGCGGTCTACTCCGGGAGGAACCACCGCGGTGCCTTTGCGTACACTCCCGGTCAACGTAGCCCACGAGTTAAACATGTTGACGATGTGCATCAGCGACGGGCGCGCATAATCGGGTGAACCCGCCACCAGATACGTCGAGGTTTCCGGCGTATTGTGAAATACACCGTCGCTCTTTTTCAACGCACCAATTGCCACCAGCGCGTTTAACAGCATCTCTGTGGCACGCTCGTGAGTATTGATCTTCTGTGCAACCGCCCCGGCCGTAGCACCTTGACCGACTGCGGTGAAAACATCGAGTTCGACCGCGGTAAGCAGGATACGGCTCTCCTGAAAACCGCGCATTTTTTCTATCAGCTCCGGGTAAGACATAGCGAATAACGCAGTTGACAAAGCCCCGTGCAAGAGAATCAGGAAGGCGGCAATTCTTAAAGCCATAAGACCTCCTTCGGTCTTATGGTAGTCCTTACCGGCGAAGGGTTGGCGGACGATCGGCCAGACGTGGCGCAATCGTGCGCACCCGTTCCTGAATGCTCCGGATTTCCGATTCGTCCAGCGGATAGTCCCAAGCTGGCAGTTCCGCCCTAGTTCGCCGTAACTCCGCTAAACGGATCTGCTTGGCCGGCAGCGCCGAGTACTCCGCCCTCGGTCCCTAGGGATCGAGCTGTGTGCGCTCAATATAACGTTCAAGCCCGGCTGGATCATAGCCGGCGCTCTCCATCGCGCGGGCGGCGATGGTGTCCGCTTCGAGTTCGTATTCACGTGCGAACTTCACTGCGCTCCAAGCGCCAATGCGAGCAGCGCAACAGCGGACCTGTAGACATTAGCAGTTTACCTCTTCGGCGCCAGGCGAACCGTAACAAAGAGGTTCTGGCCTTTGCGGTTTATCAGCAACAGGACCGGCCCTTCCCGGGACTGCCCCAGCGCTGACCGGATATCTTCCACCGAGCGCACCGGCTTGCGGTTGACCTGAACAATGACATCGCCTGGACTCAGCCCGGCGTCGGCGGCGGGCCCGGCTGGATCGATGTCGGTAATCACTAAGCCGTTTTGCACGTTCTCAATGCCGAGTTGCCGGGCCAGCGCCGGAGTCAAGGGCTGAACGGAGATGCCCAGCTTCGCCCCGCTATCCTCAGAGCCGCCTCCCTCCCCTTGCGGTTGTCTGTTTGCCGCCGCTTTCTCGTCGAATTCACCCAGCTTGATTTTTGTTTGGCTCTCTTTCCCTTCACGGACGTAAGTCACTGAGATTTCGGTGCCCGGCTGGGTACTGGCGATGCGGTTTCGCAGCGAATTAGGGTCTTCCACCGCTTCTCCGTTGATGGCCGTGATCACATCGCCCGCGCGCAGTCCTGCACGATCCGCGGGACCTTTGGATTCAACAGAGCTGACCACGACGCCCTTCCGATCTTTGACGCCGAGACCCTGGGCCAAGTCCGATGTGAGCGGTTGAATCGCCACGCCGATTCGTCCGCGACGCACGTGACCGGTCTTGACCAGTTGCTCCATGACATTGCGCGCCATGTTGATCGGAATGGCGAATCCAATGCCGATGAAGCCGCCGGTCGGTGAAAGAATCTGGGAGTTGATTCCGACCAGTTCACCGCGGGTGTTGACCAGCGCGCCGCCGGAGTTTCCGCGGTTAATGGCGGCATCCGTCTGAAGGAAATCTTCGAAGCTGCCGTCGCTCAAGCCGGTGCTTCTGCCTTTCGCGCTTATTATGCCCGAGGTGACGGTCTGCCCGACGCCAAGCGGGTTGCCGACAGCCAGAACGACATCCCCTACACGCATAGCATCGGAGTTACCCAGAGTGAGAACCGGCAGATCTTTGGCATCCAGACGGAGAACGGCAAGATCGCTGGGCGGGTCGGAGCCGACAAGCTTCGCGTCGAACGTGCGGCCGTCTTTCAGTTCGATGCGGATTTGCTCCGCACCGTCCACCACATGATGATTGGTCAGGCACAGCCCGTCGGAGCTGACAATCACTCCGGAGCCGAGACCGCGCTGCACTTCAAAGGGCGTCTGGTTTCCTGGTGAACGCTCGTTGCTGGGCCCGAAGAACGGGAAGAAAAAGGGGAATTGGCGCGGAGCGCGTACGCGCCGCTCGGAGCGAATGGTAACAACGGCGGGAGTGACACGATCCACCACCTCGGCATAGGATGCGACCGCACCCGGCTGCACACGGACGCCACCGTCACCAGAGGTTTCCCGTATTTCATACTGCTGCCTCCCCTGGCAGCCGATGAGGGCGAGAACGATCACCAGGCCCAGGGGGAACACGCGCGAAACATGCGAACAGTTCATACTAAAATTAGACGCGTTTCCGGAGAAAAAAAGAAACCTCGATTGTGGAAAAACAGCACTCATCCGCCCGTACGTCTGCCATAATGAAGTCATGCTGAGCAGATCCGCTTTCCTTCTGGCTCTAGCTGCCGTGTTTCTCCCGCTGGCCGCCGAAGAAGACGACGACGGTACCACCAGGCTTAGGATCGAAGTAAAGAATCTCTACGATAAGCCAGTGGAGCGCGCGTCGGTGATTGTGAAGTTTGTAGAGGGGCGCTCCGTCGTGAAGTTCGGCAAGAAGATCCGCACTAGGTGGGAACTCCGCAGCAACAACGAGGGCGTGGCAAGGATTCCCCCGATTCCCCAAGGCAAGATCCTTGTCCAGGTGATCGCGAAGGGCTACCAGACCTTCGGTGAGACGTACGACGTGGACGAAACGGAAAAGACGATTGAGGTGAAACTCAATCCCCCGCAGCCGCAGTATTCCGCACACTGACGGCAACCGGTATCAGGATTCCGCGGACTCGCGCCACGAGCCATTAATGGCAATCGCGTCGATCTCAACTTGCACATCGCGCGGAAGTCGAGCCACTTCTACCGTGGAACGTGCCGGCGGGTTCTCCGGAAAATATCGGGCGTAGACTTCATTGAATTTCGAGAACGCACCCAGATCTTTGAGGAAGACGGTGGTTTTGACCACCAGGTCGAGCGATGAGCCGCAAGCGGCCAGCACCGCTTTGATATTGTCCAGAACACGTTCGGTTTGGGCTGCGACATCGCCCTCAACCACCTGGCCTGTAACAGGGTCCAATGGGATCTGTCCGCTGAGGTAGATCGTCCCGTCGTGAATCACCGCTTGTGAATAGGGTCCGATGGCCTTTGGTGCGTCATCGGTAGCAACTGTTTTCTTCAACCGCAGCCTCCACTGAATTTTAATGTTCCAACCAGTTCGCTCACATTCGCAATGTTTTGGGATTCGAGAAACGCGTCCAGCTCTGCAGCGATTCGCAGAATCGCCTGGGGATCCCAAAAGCTGGCGGTGCCCACCTGCACGGCTGAGGCGCCGGCAACCAGGAACTCCGCCGCATCCTCACCGGAAGCGATTCCGCCGAGGCCGATCACCGGAATCCGGACCGCACGCGCCGCCTGGAATACCATGCGCAACGCGATGGGTTTGATGGCGGGCCCGGAGAGCCCGCCGAAGCCGGCGCCGATGCGCGGGGTTCTTGTTCGAGCATCCACCGCGAGTGCCACAAAGGTGTTCACCAGCGACAGGGCGTCCGCACCCGCTTCCTCCGCCGCTTTGGCGAGCGGTTCGATACTGGCAACATTCGGCGAGAGCTTCACGATCACCGGTCTGCGTGAAACTCGCTTCACAGAGGCGACCAGCGGCGCCAGCAACGCCGGGTCGCTCGAGAAAAAAATACCGCCATGCTTCGTGTTCGGACAGGAGACGTTCAGTTCGTAGCCCACCAGGCCTTCCGCATCCTCCAGTATCCGGACAACCTCCACATAGTCCTCGGGAGCGTAGCCGAACACGTTGGCGAATACCGCCGTGCCGAATTGTCTGAGACGCGGGAGTTTGTCCGATAGGAATGCGCGCACTCCGACGTTCTGAAGACCTACCGAGTTGATCATGCCGCCTTCGGATTCCCACAGGCGCGGCGGTGGATTGCCCTTAATCGGATCGCGCGAAAGCCCTTTGACGACTAACCCGCCCACGGCGTTCAGGTCGAGAATCTTTTCGAACTCGACACCGTATCCGAAGGTACCGGAAGCAGCAATAACGGGGTTCTTCAGGGGTATGCCGCACAAAGAAATCGAGAGGCGTTTGGGCACCAGCTTTCAGTCTACAATGCTCAGGCGCTTTCGGGTTCAAGCCGGATGGGAGGCGTATTTTTCCACTTACCCCGTGTGAAGTCGGGGAAATCCGTGGGGCGGCTGCCCTGCGCCACCGAGCGTTCGGTAAGAGGCGAGATAACGCTCCACACCACCGCATCGTAGACGTTCATATCGGGCTCGACGCCGCGTTGCAATGCCCGCAGCAATCTTGCCCACATCAGCGGCGTGGTCTCACCGCCGCCGTGCCCGCGAGCCCGTTTGAACTTCCCCGGATCCAGGTTCTTCCAAATCGGCGGATCGAATTCGGACCGATAGTTGGCAAGCGGCTCCCATACATGCTCTTTCGGGCTGCGCCCTTCGATAAAGACCTGCTGAATGTTGCCGGCATAGTGTCCCTTGCTGCCGTCCAGCCGCATCTCAGCGGTTTGCGGGTGGGGCGTGTTGGTGTCGAAGTAGAGCACGGCAAGCTTCCCGTTCGCGGTCCTCAGAAGCGAAGTATTCACGTCGCCCTGATTCATCTTCATTCCCGCGTACGGGTGGCGGTCACCGAAGTAGTTCGACGCGTACTCATTGAGGCAGACGGCTTTCGAGCTCATCGATACGAGATATTCGAACTTGTCGCCGCGGTTAATATCCATCCACCAGGCCATGGGGCCGATGGGGTGCGTCGGATACAGGTTGCCATTGCGATCCACAGAATGTTGCAGGCGCCATGGCTCGCGCTCGGGGTCGAATTTCACCAGCCGGAGGTCATGTACGTATCCGCCTGTCGTCGCCAGTATCTGGCCGAACACGCCCTTCTGCGCCATCTCCAAAACCAGCAGGCCGTCGCGGCTGTAATTAGCCTGTTCCAGCATGACGCAATGCTTGCGTGTCTTTTCGGAAACCTCCACCATCTCCCAACATTCATCCACCGTGAGGGCTGCGGGTACTTCCGTGGTGGCGTGCTTACCTGCTTTCATCGCGGCGATACAAACGGGGGCATGCCATTCCCACGAGGTGGCGCAGACAACCAGGTCCAGGTCGCTCCGTTCACAGAGCCTCTCGAAATCAGTCTTGCCGCGATCGTAAAGTTCCGGTGAAGGCTTGCCCGCCTGCTCGATCCACCGCTTCGCCCGGTACAGGTAATCGGGATTGATATCGCAGATAGCCGGAATCTCAACGAGATCGGTCCCCAGCAGGAGATCCATATGGTAAGAACCGCGATCTCCCACGCCGACGATGCCCGCGCGAATGGGCTTGGTATCGCGCACGCCGGCGGCCTGCAGCATCGCGCTGAAAAAGTCTCTTCGATTTGCTATGGGCATGATCCGATCTCCTCCTACACAATGGCGTCGGGGTCCACAGGCGCACGCAGTTTCCATTTGCCCCGGGTAAAGTCGGGGATGTCTACAGGTTTGCTGCGGCCAGCGACGGATACCTCCGAGAGCGGCGAAAGCACGCTCCAGGCTGCCGCGTCGTAGACATCGATGTCGGGCGGCCTGCCCTCGCGCAGGTTCTTGACAAGCCGGTACAACTGCATATAGTCCACGCCGCTGTGGCCGGCTCCCCGCGCCTGTTCCTCCATGTTCTTCCACAGCTTCGAGTCGTACTGCCTGCGGTATTCCGCCGACTCTTCCCAATCGTGCCGGCCTCTCCAGTTTTCGCCCTCGCCCCGGTTGCTGCGGCCTTCCACGAAGACGCGATCCATCATGCTGTTGAAGATGCCCTTGGTGCCCTGAATTCTCAACAGGTGTTCCTTCACACGAGGGCTGTTGGTATTGAACCAGAGGGTGATCGTTTTTCCTTCTTCGGTCCGGATCAGGGTGACATTGACATCGCCCAGCGCGTAATCGGTTTTGGAGCGCCAGTCGTTGGGACCGAATTCGCGGATAGCGAACTCTTTCATCGCCGCGTGCCTGGAGCTCATCGAGACCAGGTAAGTCATCCGGTCGCCACGATTGATATCGAGCCACCACGCCATGGGACCCATCGGATGCGTGGGATACAGGTTGCCGTTGCGCTTGATGGTGGGCTCCAGGCGCCACGGTTCCCCATGCGGCACAGTGTTGAACTTCACCGTGCGGAGATCGTGCAGGTATCCGGCTTCGGCCATCAGCGGCTCACCCAGCACGCCCGCGCGAATCATGGTGAGGATCATGAGAACTTCGCGGTAGTAGCAGTCGTTCTCCAGCATGGCGCAGTGCCTGCCGGTTTTCTCCGACGTCTCAACCAGTTCCCAGCACTCGTCCACGGTAAGCGCGGCGGGCACTTCCGTGGCGGTGTCCTTTCCAGCTTTCATGGCGGCTACTGCAATGGGTGTGTGCCACTGCCAGGGAGTGGCGTTGAACACGATATCCAGGTCTTTGCGCTCGCAGAGATTGCGCCAGTCGGTCTCGCTTTTTGAATAGCCTTCCGGTTTCGGCTGGCCGGCATCCGCCACAAGTTTCTGTGCGCGAGCCAGGTTCGCCTCATTGATGTCGCAGAGGGCGTTGACCCTTACGCCATCCAGCTTCAACAGGTTCCGCAACAAACTGGTGCCGCGTCCGCCGGTGCCAACGAAGCCGATGCGGATAGATTCCCTTTGTTGGGCGCCCAGCGGTGAGTACGCTGCCGCGGTTATGCTGAGACCTGTCTTCAGCAAGTCCCGCCTGTCCAACCCTATAAGTTCCGTCATATCGTTTTCCATCCCAGAAGCCTGGCGGCGTTATTGTGGTACACCTTTTTGAGGATCGAGTCAGGCAACTCGATGCCGTAAATTTTCCAGCGGCCTTGCGGGGGTACTTCGCTGGGAGCGTAATCGAAGTACTCGTCCGCGGTTTCGAGGAACCGGAAATAGCATTGAAACATGCCAGGTTTCAGGTCCTGCTGCGGAACACTGGTTCCATTCGGCGTTGCATCGGTGCCGAACATGATGCGGTCCTGGAACTCTTCGAAGAACCGGCGCGCCCGGCGAGGCTGCCGGCCCAGTTCACCAAGGCGGGCGCCGATCTCGCAATGCATGTTGGGATATTTCTTCAACCAGGCGGAAACGTCGTCGAGGTTTTCCGGGTGATTTGCCACGTGCAAGCCGACGAAGGTCGTGCGCGGATGCCGCTCGATGACGCGATTGCGCGCATCCAGCAGTGCCTGCTTCGGTGGGAAATCTTTGCCGTAGAAGGACCAGTTGGGGTGATTGGCCAGCTCCTCCCAACGTTCGTTGAACCGGTCGATGGGAGTGAAGAATGCGTCCGGATCGGCGATGTGTATCATCACCGGCAGCTTCAGCTTGCCAGCGGCTTCCCACATCGGATCGAAGCGGGGATCGTCGATTTTGACGAGCGGCCCTTCTTTGCCGTTCTCCCGCAGATAGAGGCCGAGGGTTTTGGAGATCTTCAGGCCGATAGCGCCGGCGTCCCGGGCGCGTGAAAGTTCCTCCGCCTGCCAGCGGGGATAATCCGGTTCTCTGATCCGGTCCCACGCCGGAACCACACAATTTGCGAAGCGCCCTTCATACTTGCCGCGCGACAGCGTGGCGATGTTATTTTTCAGGGCATCTCCATAACCGCCGGTAAGGTTGACCAGCGTTTTCATATTCAGATCGTTCATCCAGCCTAAGATCTGATCGAGCTGCTGCACGGCCTCAGGGCTGGGGCCGTTAGGACCGGGTGTGCGTTCGCGTCCGAAAACTGCGCCGAGATGCGTGTGAACGTCGATGACAGGGTACTTGGCGCGAGGCTTCTGGTTCTGCGGCGTAACGAGCATGCTCTTTGGCTGAAATTCTTCGAGAGGGAGCTTGTTGCCGGTGGATGCTTCGGTGGTTTCGGTTTCCTTGGATCCGGAGCAGGCGGTAAGGGCAGAACCGAGCCCGACCGCAAAAAGAGAGCGGCGCGAAAGTTTCATATGATTCGGTCCTATTCGGCTTGCCCCTAGCGTATCGTTCTGAACAGGATGAAATCAACGGTGGGACGACAGCCGGAAAATAGTTCTTGACATATTTCGATAATTAAGCGATCATCGAAATATGGCAGAAGCAAAGCTGCCGGTCTCTATGAAGCAGAAGGAAAAAGACGTCAGCCGTTATGCGGATATGTTCGCTGCCTTGGGCAGCGAGTCCCGTTTACGCATCATGCGGCTTCTGCTGTCGGCTCACCCGGACGGCATGGTTGTGGGCGACGTAGCCGCGGAACTGGATGTGACGCCAAGCACGTTGTCCCATCATCTGGACAAGCTGAAAAACGAGGACCTCGTGAGTGTTCAACGCGAAGGAACTTTCCTGCGGTACTCCGCCAATGCGGCCGCACTGGAGGAGCTTCTCGGTTTCCTATACGCGGAGTGCTGTACACGAAACAAGGCCATTGAGCCCCGAAAGATCGTCTGCTGCAAATAGGAGATACCACCTTGAGCGATATAAAAGATGTTGTGAAGGAGAAGTACGGGCAGGCGGCTCTACGTGCCGCCGCCGGGGAAAAGAATACCTGCTGCGGCAGCAGTCCGTCATCCTGCTGTTCGGGAGGAGATCCGATCACGTCGGATCTCTACGATCAGCTTCAAAAGAACGAACTGCCGGAAACGGCGATGCTGGCATCGCTCGGCTGCGGAAACCCAACGGCACTGGCCGGGCTGAAGCCGGGCGAAGTCGTTCTGGACCTGGGAAGTGGCGGCGGCATCGACGTATTGCTTTCGGCAAAGCGAGTCTCGCCCGGCGGCAAAGCCTACGGGCTCGATATGACCGATGAGATGCTGACACTCGCCCGAAGCAATCAGAAGAAGGCCGGAGTGGAAAACGTAGAGTTTCTGAAAGGCGAGATTGAGCACATCCCTCTGCCCGACAGTTCCGTCGACGTCATCATCTCCAATTGCGTGATCAATCTGTCAGCCGACAAGGACCGCGTCCTACGCGAAGCGTTCCGGGTACTTAAGCCCGGTGGACGGTTCGCGGTCTCCGATGTGGTGACTCGAGGCGACATCCCCGGGCAGATCCGTAAGAGCATGCTCTTGTGGGCCGGATGCGTCGCCGGCGCACTCGACGAGAATGACTACCGCTCCAAACTTTCCAATGCCGGCTTTGAAGACATCGGTATTGAACCTACCCGGATCTATCGTTCCGAGGATGCCAGATCATTCCTCGCAGACGAAGGAATCGATATAGAGAAAGTCGGCCCGCTGGTTGACGAGAAGTTCATGAGCGCGTTTGTACGCGCCCGGAAGCCTATCCAGCGATAAGGCGGGACCCTGCGGGCAATGGTGGCGGCCATACGGGCCGCCACCAGAGATGTCAGCGTTGTGTGCCGCTCGCCCACACGGCCTGGCGCTGGCTGTCATACATCACGAGATTGGCGTCGTCCTGCATCTCCAGCGTGTACGGCGCGGTGCCGCCTCGCAGTCCGGTGGCCCAGGTTGCGCCCGCGGCTCCATAGACCACGAGATTGCCATCCGCTTGCACGGCCAGCTTATAGGGTGAAGATCCTTTCCCTTGCGAGCCGGAACTCCAGATGGGCTGCCGGTTTGGCCCGTATATCACGAAGTTTCCGTCGGGCTGCATGACAGCTTCATATTTGCCATTGCTCGAAACGAGCTTCCGGTTCTCCTCCAGAACGCCGGCGTTCGCGCCAGAGGAGATGGTGTTTCCCATCGAGATCTCGCCGGCAGCGGTGAGGGATTTGTCTTTTGGAGGGGCCGGATATCCCTGCTGCTCTTCTCTGGCCTGCGCTTGCGCAGCCCATTGAACCACCTGCGGATCCTCAACATCGCTCGTATCCATAGCTTTTGACCAGTAGAGGTAGAGAATATCCTCGCCGTTTTCCGCTGCCGCCAGCGAGCCGAGGTCGACAGGTTGCTGCGCCTGTACGAGGCTGGCTTCGAGCGTAGACCGTGCCGTCTGGATGGCTATAAACTGATCAATCGCGATAGAACTTAGGATGGCAAAGCCTACCTGAATGATCGTAGCCCCGGAAACAGCGGTCAGCCCATGCACCGACTTGAAAATGTTCAATCCGTTCGTGAGCGCATAAAGCGACGTCCCCCGCCCGCTGTGCGCGGTTTGAACAAACTGATTGAGCGCGTGCAGGGAGCCGATCATACTGCCACCGCTGCCGCCTAAACCCATCAGGGAAGCAAGCGCCTGCTGAAAATTGAACGGAACCGTGCCGTAGTAGAACAACTGGCTGAGCGAGTTCGTCTGTCCCGAGCGTCTCCTGTACGATTCGTCTTCAACTTTCCACGCGTCATACATTTGCAACGCCTGCTGTGCCAGGTAAATACGCCGGTCCCGAACATAGGTGGCGAAAGATTCGATCAGCTTTTGCTCGGCCGTTGTGCGTTTGTCCTGGTTCTTACCGAGCGCGGCTTTCAGCAGACTGAACACGATGGCCCGGACCGCGTCGCTCTTGTAAGGATTCCGGGCGATTTCACGCCACCGGGAGGTCACCCATGCTTTGGCTTCCGGTGTGGCGCTGCCAAACCCTTGGGACTCAGCCATATCGTAGAGGTAGGCTGTGACTTCGTTGGTGACAAAGATTCTCTGTTCCCAGATCAACTCTTTCACGCCCGGCATGTAAGCGAGGCCCGGTTCAAAAAATTCACCAGGCTGCCATTTCAGGCGGATGCTGCAGCCGGTGTTGTTGCCCCGGTCGTAGATAGGATTGGCGTTACGCTCGGTGATTAGAAAATTTCCGGCTTCATCGGTCACCGGACATGCATAGCAACCGCCGCTCGCGACCCCCTGGTGCCAGCCCGCGGCTATATCCAGGAACGGTTTTCCGGGGAGTCGTTTGCCGGCCAGGTCCATCTTTGAGGCAATGGGTGCCGGACATCCGTTGAACGTCAGAAGAGTTGCTGGTCTCGTCTCATTAGCACTGGAAGCGCAGGCATTATCCGCCCAGACTGCGGCCGCGGTCCTGCGCGGCAGGTCGGAAGGACATTGCCAGCAACTGCCTCCGACACCATCGGGTGAATACCCAT
Organism: uncultured Acidobacteriota bacterium; assembly: GCA_900696665.1. GTDB lineage: Bacteria > Acidobacteriota > Terriglobia > Bryobacterales > Bryobacteraceae > CAADGY01. Next base: position 6,341 of record CAADGY010000228.1, on the reverse strand, counting down.
CCCAGAACGACCCCGCCGGACATTCCCATGCCCACCCCGGAGATTTTACTTTGTTCGCTCTGCCCGTGATCTCCGTGGGAGCGCGCCAACAGGCTGTCGCTTTCTCCACGGAATCGGCGGACCGGAGCCATCCCCCCCTGCCATCCGTGTCGTCCGGACATTTCCAGCAGGTTCCACCATAGATCATGTCGTAGAAACCGCTATCGCAAGTTGTGTCGAGAGTATAGCTGCCGACGTAATCCGCATTCGTGTCACCGCAAGTCCTCAATCCGGTCGAGGAACACAGTAGCGTGCCCTTAGATTCGGTGCGTAGGGGAGCCAGCAATTGCGGCGTTGGCGTGTCCCACGGTCCGATGATCAATTCACCGGTGGCTAATGGCGGAGATTCTGAATAGAGGGCTCCGTCGCTCTGAAGGATCCAAGGCGTGCCTGCTACTTCCGTTATCTCCACTGCGGCGAGTGAGCCGAATGTGTCCCAACTCTGCCTTTCCGGGCCCCACTGATAGAGGGGGTAACCGCCGGAAACCGGTTCGCTACCCAGCATCCACACCGTGCCGCTCTCGGCGCCCGTGCGAATGGCGTGTGCCTTCCCGGGTTTTCGATCCCAGGACTCGGAAGTGCTGTTATATGTAAAAACGTCACCGTCCTCGTTCACTACCCATGCCGTGCCGTCTTTCCCTACCGCGATCTGTACGGCACCGATCCTCTTGTCTTCCCAGTTGTAACCGTTCCGTTTGTAGACTCCGTAACCTCCCGTGCGGCTTTCGCTGTCGAGGATCCAGACAGAGCCGTCGCCGCCGACGGCAACATCGCGCGCTTTGCGGTTCTGCGGAACCGGAGCGGCTCCCGATTTTGGGATGTAAGAAACTCCATTACGGTCGTTGACGATCCAGAGTCCTTCCCCCTGGGCGGCTGCCAACCGGCGGGCGGAGGGAACCAGCGATTGCTGGACCAATTGCGAACCGTTCCACTTGTATACGTTAAAGCCGTTATCGGCGCTGAGATCCGTCCCAAGGCTCCATAAGGAACCCGAGGAGTTGCCACTGATCTGCACGGCCGAGCCCGGTTGCCGGGTCCACGATACTTCCACCCACATGACTAAGGGTACTTGTTGGGCGGATATGGCTTGCCACGACCAGATCGCGGCCAGCAGCACAATGAAACCGAGAGGTCTTTGAGCAAATCGTTGCGTTCGCATGTTTCTTTCCTTTTGGATACGGGCTCTTACGATGGACTACGACAAGCCGTCCTAAGTGGACGGTACTTATTGGTCGCAGGGCTTCCCAGTATCTGCCCGCTTTATCTTGTCAACAGATTGTAATGAGGATCGGTCTTTATAACCATAGAGGGAAAGATAGAATTTCACTATGCGGGAACGCACGATTTCCTCTATGCTTCCACTTAGACTGTTAACGGCGAAGCTGGTATTACAACTCAGACTTATGCTGCAGAGCGAACTTAAACAGGCTATGCGGCCCATGCAGGCCGAGTTTTTGGCAAATATTACTGCGGTGATTTTCCACGGTGCGGAAATGAATAAAGAGTTCCGAGCCGATCTGTTTGCTCGACTTCCCTTCGGCAATCCCGCGTAGAACACTGCGCTCCGCTCTGGTGAGATTGTTCAGGCCTGGATACTGGTTGGCCAAAGCCTCGATGCGATTTCGACGGTTCACTAAGTGCGTAGTCAGTGACGCACTGACGTAAGCACGTCCGGCGCTGACGGCCCGAAGGGCCTGAACGATTTCAGATACGGCGCTTTCCTTGAGGATGTATCCCTTTGAGCCGAGATCCAAGGCGGCATAGAGTAAATCTTCATCTGCATGGATGGTGAGAAACACGACATCGACAGGCTGCTTTCTGCGGCCAATCTCCCGTGCAACGGCAAGACCGTCCAGCTTCGGCATGTCGATATCTAGAACTGCGATGTGCGGGCGCAGAGCTTCCAACTGTTCCAGCGCCATCTCGCCGTCGTCGGCCTCGGCCACCACGCGGAATGAGCAGTCCGTTTCAATCACCTGACGCAACCCCCGCCGCACTACCGGATGATCGTCTGCGATCAGCACCTTGCGCTCGGCATCCATCTTCACAGCGCTCCCGCTTCGATCTCAATTGTTATCATCGTACCCTCGCCCGGCGCGGTCCGGATCGATGTTTTTCCGCCGAGCAGTTGCGCCCGCTCACGAATTCCGGCCAGGCCGAACCCTCCGTCACTCCGATCGGAAGCCGCTGTGCCAGGAGTGAACCCCCTGCCATTGTCCCGGATCAAAAGCGATAGTTTTTTCTCGTGGCGCCCGATGGTAAGACTTACTTCGGTGGCGCCTGAGTGCTTTATGACGTTGTTCAGGCACTCCTGTACGATTCGATAGAAGTTGATTTCGGCTTCTTTTGGAAAGAACTCGTCAATCTCGTCTACGCACGCGTCCAGGTGGGCTGCCGTTGCGCGGGAAATGGTGCGCACCAGAGCGAGGATAGCTTTCCGCAAACCCAGGCGCTCGAGTTGATGGGGCCGCAAGTTGTATGAAATCTCGCGTACCTCCTGCAGGGCCTGGGAACTCTCCGCCGAAATCTCGTCGATCTGCTGCTGCAACTGCTGATTCCCATTGCTGCTGTTACGGGATAACAAGGAGAGATTCCTGATGACGACCAGCCGCTGACCCAGGCTGTCATGCAACTCGGCGGCGATCCGCTTCCGCTCCGCCTCCTGCAAAGAGATCAGCTCGCGGGAAAACGCCTGCTGGGCCACTCGCGCACGCTCCACCTGAGCAAGCCGGTGACTCCAGACCAGCCACAGGCAAGCTATCGCCCCTATCGACAACAGTAACGTGAACCACCAGGTACGATAAAACGGTGGCAACACCACAAACGAAAGACTCGCTCCCTGCTCGTTCCAAATGCCGTCGCTATTCGCAGCGGTTACCCTGAATGTATAGTTGCCAGGTGGCAGGTGAGAGTAATAGACCGTACGCCGTGTACCTGCTTCTATCCAGTCGTGATCCAACCCTTGCACCTGATACCTGAAGCGAATGCGTTCGGCGTCCAGGAAGCTTAGAGCGGTATATTGAATCTCCAGGCTATAGTTCCCCGGCAGCAACCGGACCGGATTGCCGGTGCCGGCAGGCATACGATCAATCAGGCATGCCTCAATGACCACGGGCGGAGGCTTCGGATTCATTTTCACTCTTCGCGGATCAATCACCGCCACACCATCTTGCGTAGGAAACCACAGCCTGCCGTCGCTCGACTGAATACCGGCCGGCGACAATCCTCCGTTGCACTCGGCGTTCTTCATACCATCGCGTTTTCCGTAGGGTACAGAGACGATGGTTTTCCTTTTACCCGCCGCGAACTCGTTCAGTTCGCGCTTGCTGATCCGGTATATGCCGCGATTACAGCTCATCCAAAAATTTGCTCGTGCATCTTCGAGTATCCGGAACACTCCATTGCTGAAGAGCCCCTCGGCAACGGTGAATCTTGCGAACTTGCCGTTTTCGAGACGCGCGAGACCGCCATCGTAGGATCCGATCCAGAGAACGCCCTGCTGGTCCTCATAGAGTGCCCGGATCGTCGTTGCGGGCAATCCCTGGTATTCTGTCCAGGACTGCACCCGTCCCTCACGAATGTTCGATAAGCCGCCGTATCCGGCAACCCAGAGGCTGCCATCGCGGCTGTCCACGACGGCTCGAATGTCGTCGGTGGCAAGACCATCCTTCTTGCCGAGGGACGTCCAGCGCCCCTGTTCGAGACGCATCAGCCCCTGACTCTGTCCGAAATACATGACTCCCCGGCGGTCCTGATGTATCACCCGGATCTGAAGAAGACTCGAATCTGTTCGATAGCCAACCACGGATTCAAACCGGCCGTTTCGCAGAACATGCAAGCCATGCTCGACGGAGACCCACAACCGGCCTTCGCGGTCCTCGAAGAGCGCCTGCACCCGGTTGGAGGCCAGCCCATCAGCGGTTGTGTACGTTTTGAGTTTGCCGTCTTTCAAGCGGGACAGGCCGCCGGACCAGGTTCCAATCCAGATGGCGCCGTCCCGCGTCTGGCAAATCGGATATACATTTCCGTCCGGCAGTCCCTGCTCCCTCGAATAGACCTCTATCATCGGTACACGAACACGAAAGAGGCCCTGACCGTCGGTAGAAAGCCAGATATTGCCGGCCGGGTCTTCGTACATCGAGCGAAAGCCGATACCTTGGGACCCGGCCCTGAGCGGCAGCCGCAAATGCGGCACGATGCGTGTGCCGTCCCAGACGAGATCGAACTTCCACGTGTTGCCCTGCGAATCGCGATAGTCAACGTTGGAGCTCGCAGGTAAGGAGTAAGTTGAAGTCGCGGGTTGCACCCGGAAGACTCTGGACCAGCGTCCATCCGAAAGGTAAGCCAGGGTCCCGACGCGGTCCGTCAGCCATATCCGATGATTGAAATCCCAGGCCGTTGAAGACGCGAGGGTCCTGGCATCACGGGGCCAGCCGGGAGGAAGAGGATAGCGCGACTGCCGGCCGGCGACGAAAAGCTCGAGCGCGCCATCCACGATCCTCGCGAAGCCACTGTGTCCGTCCGGACTCAATACCAAGGTGTAGCTGTACTGCTTGCCGGTGAGGGGGATAAATCGTGACTCCGATGCCCGCCAACGGTGGACGACGTCGTCCGCCAGCACCCAAAGATTGCCTTGGCTGTCACCAGAAATTCCCGGGACGATATTCGATAACAACCCATCCCGCACGGTATAAGTGGTGAAGCGTCCAGCGTGATATTGGGTAACTCCCGTTCCCTCGGTGGCTGCCCAAAGGCCGCCGTCGGCGGTGCAGAACAGGGAGTTGAAACGATTGCCTTTAATTCCGGGGGTGTTGCTTCTGTCGTGTATTGTGAACCGGACGCCATCGAATCGAACCAGCCCGTCTAATGTCGCAAGCCAGAGATAGCCGTCCGGCGTCTGACAGATTCCGCTGACTATGTTCTGGGGCAGTCCATTTTCCGTGGTCCACGAATCCACCGCAATATCGCAGTTTGCAGGAAAGGCGAGGAGGAGCAGGAAGAAGTTCCTGTAAATCATAGCACCCGCCGTTCCCCTGACCGCTTACGTGCCCACTAAATCCTGCGCGTGGACCGGCACCTGTGTCAGGCATTCGACGCGTGTGCCGTACTTGCCCAGTGTATTCTCCACCACGCAATAATCGAATCCGGGTAGTTCGATAGCATTCCAATGGTCGCCGATGCCGCGCAGCGCGACGTCAAGCATCGTCACAATCTGGCTGCCCAGCGGCTCGTGACTGTCAAGCGTGATCGCTCCGAAAAATTCCTGGCACTCGGTGTATCCGGAGTTGTGGGTGCCGGTGTATGGCTTGAGCGATGCCAAATCGATTTTCCTTCCAACGCGGCTGGATACCTCGTCCGCGCGGCTGGCAAAATAATCTACAAGCGCCTGTTCCTGCAACCGGGCCGGCAGGTTCTCCGCCGCGACCTTGCGGTACGCTTCTTCACCGGTGCGATAGCCTTCCTCCACCAGCGATAACCAGAATTTCTGATCGTCCGTGATCTTCGCAGGATCGTCCACGGCAATCACCGAACGGCGAACGCAGGAAGTGAGCCCGTCCCGCTGCGGCGCGACGCCGAGGTGCACCCATTCTCCCTCTCCGATAGGGCGGTTCAAAGCTGGGCCGATCAGTGTCCGGTTGGCCTCGTTTGCGCCTACCATAATGCGGAACCCGTCGCTCTCGGAGCCCAACATCCGGCCCACCCAGGCGCCCCAGGCGGCCACTTCCGTTTCCAGGCGTCCGGGACGCAAGACGGCGAGCATACTGCGAAGCATGGCATCGGCGATCGTACACGCATCCTTGATCAGGCGCATCTCGATGTCGCTTTTTTCGTACTTGGCGCGGTAGTACAACTCCTGCGCATCCACCACACCTTCACGGCCGAAGAGGTTTTCCAGGTAATCAACGATGGCGGCCGGCACCACTTGGCGCGGTGTCAGCAGCGCGATGTGATCTACCTTTCCACCCGCGGCCGCTTCAATAACATCCTCCAGCCGTTCCGCGCGGATCGGGTATTTCTCATCGGCCAATTGCAGCATCTCCACTTTGTGGACCGCGGTGGCGGCACGCCCGGCGAGTTGCTCGGCGACGTACCCGCCTTCCAGTCCCGCTACGAGATGGAATCCGTTTGGACCGATGACGCCCGCTACCTGCTCGATGGAAACGTTGGTGTTACCGCCAAGATACGGCACGTCTCCGCGGTAGTGCTCGTCGGAGAAAACGAACCCAGCGGTGTGGCCCTCCCGCTCGAGGGCCGCGTTCACTTTTCGGATGCGCCCTTCAAACTCCTCGCGGGGCGCCATA